>PLIC01000152.1 GCA_003139995.1 Candidatus Acidiflorens stordalenmirensis
TGCTGCTCGCGATCGCGGCATATCTTTGTTCCGGTCTCGCGCTTTGGGCGCAAGCTTCCGATTCCCAAACAGGCGACCCGATTCTTTCTCTCTTAATGGCTTCCGCGTGCCCCGAGTCCATCAGGTCATCGCGAAACTCGACGAAGGCGAACTCTTCGCGGAGTGGTGCCAGCAGCGCCGCCTTGTCGGTCTTCGGTCATACGATGATTCCTTTGTCGTCGCAGATGATCACCGACCAGTGCTCGAACCATGGGCGACTCCGCGCGGGTTGGGCTCGGGTTCGAGCCTGGTCGATGGTATCGAAGTCGCCGACCAGAATGTCGCTGTGCTTCGTGCGCCACTGCCCGAAGTTATTGGCAATGACTCGAAACTTGCCGCGTGGAGCCTTCTTGTCGATGAGTTTCGTCACGCTGTTACCCCCTGCGCTGTGCTACTTCCATCAACTTCAGAACCCACAATCAGCATTGGGTATAGGTACCAAGATAACCACACGAAGTGACCGCATGAGGTGGTAAACAGCATTGCAATGCTGGCGCTCTTCACCGACGATTAATTTTTCGTTCGTCAACACTTAGATTTTCCCTTTCCTGAAGTCACGAGCATTTCACGCTTCACGCGTTCGACAATGGCACGCGGCACAAGTAGCCTTCGATGCTTCCGCCAAGGCCGCCCGTCTCCAACCTTGCGAGGGTCGACGGTCTCGCGGCGTCCGACGACTAGAACGCCGGGTTGATTGATGAAAAAAGTTTTGAAGAGTGTGCCGGTCGAGCGGAAGAACCTGCTCGCGGATTTCAGGAATGGTCAGATACTCGATGGGGCTTAGTGCTTGCTCCACGGATACACCTTTTCTCCCACTTCAAAACGTTGAATTGGGATCAGGGTGTAGCAAGAAAAAACTACGGAGAGGATGATAAGGCTGCGCTATGGCTAGCGTGCTTGTCGGAATGGAGGAACCGTATCACGAGCAGAGAATATCACCAGGCAGGCAGCATCACAATACGACCTTAGTCACAGAATGATGGTTACCTTGAGTGTCACCACCTCATCGGGTTCGCGGCAAGCACCGCCATCATTCGGCTTTCAAGTCGGGCGGCGCGAGCCCGTATCCACTCGCTGTAATGCTGCTCGACGACCGAAGGAGTATCACCGATGAGGGTGGCGATGTCGTGCGTCGGCATGTCGGCGTTGAGGCACATCAGCACGAAGGAGTGACGCCCCAACCCGTGCGAGCCGACTTTGATTTTGGCATCGTGCTCATCCCTGATGTCAGCCAGTTCGCCAAGCTTCACGAACCGTCCACCGAAGTACTCGACGGCGTTCTTCAGTTCGTTCTCTTTGGTGGGCAGCGAGTCGATGAAAAGATATTTCCCGTTCGGTTTGGCGCCAGCAAGCACTGCGGCCATCGTTTCGGCGCTCAGGTAGTTGTGAACCGGCTTCCCGGTTTTCGCTCGACGTAGGTACATTCTGAAAGTACCGTTGGGCATCGGCTCGAAAACGTTGCGCTCGCAGCAAACCGCATCTTTCAGCGCTAGACCAGTCATCCGCATGAGGATGGCGAGTGACTTCAGCTTCGCTCTTTCGGCGTCGGTCGTGCGTCCGTTCAGCTTGGGGAGCGTTGCGAGCAGTTTCGTAAACTGGTCATTGTCGAGTGCTCGCGGAGTCTGCACACCAGAACGCTTGATGCGTAATTGGCTCTTGATGGCGGGCGACTTCACCAGCTTGCCGAAGTCCACGCAGTAGTTGAAAAAAGCCATGACGAACATCACTCGTTTGCGACGGCCAGCGGCTGCACCTTCGAGACCGTCGCGCCAGACCTGCACGTCGTCCGCCTTCACATCACCGATGTTGACCAGGCCACGGCCACGGAGAAACGTCGCGAAGTTGGTCAACTCGAATTTCCATTGTCGAACCGTTGAGCGGCGGACACTGTCGGCGCTCTTTTTCCCAACGAACGCGGCGACCAAGTCGTCGATTAAGTAGGACTCCTTCGCGACCGGCGCGGCGGTCGGCTCGCCCTTCGCGGCGGCGGCGAATCCATTCGCCATCTCACGGGCCTTTCCTTCGGCAACTTCCCCGTCGCACGTGTCGGCGCTGACGCGGTACAATTTGCCGTCGCGATACCAAACCAATTGCTTCGGGCAAGGGCAGCCGATTTTTCTATCCTTACCCGACCACTTGCAGTCGCTCGTGTGCCGGGAGTAGACGTTCACTTTCGGAACTTCGCGACGGCGGCGGCGCAGCTTGATAACGGGCGGTGGCGGTACTTCGACTGCGACGGCGGTCGCTTCGGTTGGCATTTCGCGTCTCCTGACTTTCACTTAACTTTACGAATTCACTTTCACCTGTAGAACGCTACGGGTGCTAAGTGATTGAAAGATAACGCCAGTAACGCGTTTTCTTGTTACGATGTCAGGAGTTGCAGCGGTTCACCGCTGCGGTAACTGCATTATTTTGAGTGCGGCTTTAGCCGCTGAGGTCAGACTGCGACGCGGAAAATACCTTTTCCGCGGCCTGCTAGAGCTGCGTCAACGCAGCGCCATCCCGGCATCGGCGCAAAAATCCATGGAGACAAATTCCCCGCGCAGAAATTTCGGGAAGGCCGCGGCAGCAATCATCGCCGCATTGTCCGTGGAAAGCGCGCGCGACGGAAAGAAAACGGGAAGGCCCTGCATTCCCGCTTCGCGCTCAAACGTGGCCCGCAATTCCCGGTTGGCGGCAACGCCGCCGCTCACGAAAAGAGTTCGAACGTCGTACTCGCGCGCCGCCGCCAGCGTTTTCATCACGAGATCGTTGACCATCGAACGCTGGAAAGAAGCCACCAGGTTGAGGGTTTGCCGGTCGCAGAGGCGGAAACAATCTTCGAAAGTAGGCTTGTCTTTCTCCATGTCCGCGAGCGCGTGGCGGCGAGCCTCAATCGCAGGTTTGAAGCCCTGCGTCTCGACGTATCGCAAAACCGCCGTCTTGATTCCGCTGTAGGAAAAATCGAAGTGCGGCCCATCTTCTTCCGTAGGCAGTTGCTTGTGATCGCGCCGGTCCGCGTGCTTGATCTGCGAAGTCTGGAACCTGACCGCCTGCGGATCGCCGTGCGGCGCCAGCCGGTCGATGATCGGTCCTCCGGGATAACCGAGCGCCAGCAGCTTCGCGACTTTATCGAACGCCTCTCCCGCAGCATCGTCGCGAGTGTGGCCGATGTTCCTGTAGGTCCAGAGATTTTCCCGCAACTGCGCAAGATAAAGATGCGTGTGGCCGCCCGAAACCACCAGCGCTAGCACCGGGAAATGCAGGCCGCCATTTTCGCTTCGCCGCTGCTCGAGCAACACGGCATGGATGTGTCCCTCAAGATGGTTCACGGCGATCAGCGGCTTCCCGAGCGCGAAGGCCAGCGCCTTGGCAAAGCTGATGCCCACGAGCAGGGCGCCCGCCAGTCCCGGCCCTTGCGTGACCGCGATAGAATCGACAGACTGATAAGTCTGTCCCGCGTCGGCCAGAGCCTGCCGCACCACCGGA
>PLIC01000242.1 GCA_003139995.1 Candidatus Acidiflorens stordalenmirensis
ATCTGCACCAAGTACGCGCAGAAGGGCATGTTCAACATCTTTGTCGCCGTCTTCTTCGGGACTCTGACGTTCGCCTTCGTGGAACCGTTCTTCTTTATCGGCTACCTGATCTCGATTGCCATCTTCGGTCTCTACCAAGCAATCTTCATGGCCAACGCCGGCGCCGCGTGGGACAACGCCAAGAAGATCGTCGAAACCAAACTGAAGCAGAAAGGCACGCCGCTGCACGACGCCACGGTGATCGGCGATACGGTGGGCGATCCTTTCAAGGACACGTCTTCGGTGGCCATGAATCCGGTCATCAAATTCACCACGCTGTTCGGACTGCTGGCGGTCGAACTGGCCGTCTCAATGGCCCACAGCCAAGGCACCAGGCTGACCCACATCCTGGCCCTCTGCTTCTTCGCGGTCTCCGTCTCTTTCGTGTACCGGTCGTTCTACGGAATGCGAATCACATCGGAGTAAGCGAATCGCTCGCGTAGGGACAGCCGCCCTCGGCTGTCCCGCGGCTTGAAGAGACGCAATCTTAGAAAAAAGAAACGCCATCCGGCCTCGCTGGATGGCGTTTTGATCATCTACCGCTTGGCGAAAGTGAGCGCTGTTCTCTGCGCCGCCCGGAAGCCGATGAGCTACCGATACCACATCGTAAACCTGACGCCGGGCGCCCTACTCATCGCGCACTTCGGGATGAGTGGGATTCCACTGCGGTGTCATTCCAGGGATACTGCCGGGTGTCCTGCTCCCACGAAGAACGGCGCCACCCTTTTGCGGCGGTGCTGGGATGCTTGCCACAGATCGTACTGCGTCTGCATACCGGTCCATAGTTCGGGGCTGGTGCCAAGGGCATCCGCCAGCTTCAGCGCCATGTCCGCCGAAATTCCCGCGCTGCCATTCAAGATGCGCGACAGGGCGACCCGAGTCACCCCAAGGTGCTTGGCGGTGTCTGTAACCGATCTCGTCCCCAAATACTCTCGTAGAACTCTTCCCGGATGGGGCGGATTGTGCATGCGCATAAAAACCTCTCAGTGGTAATCCCGATAGTCCACCAGCACGGCATCTTCCCCTTCAAAGGCAAACGTCAGACGCCAGTTGCCGCTGACATCCACCGACCAGTGGTCTTCGAGATCGCCGCGCAAGGGATGCAGCCTCCAGCCGGGCGCGTTCATGTCCTTCGCGGATTTGGCGTTGTCCAGCGCGGCAAGCTGCAGTCTTAATTTGTCCGCATGATGCGGCTGGATTTTCGCCTTCGATCCTGTGTGGAAGAACCGCTCGACACCCTTGTGCCGGAAGCTCTTGATCATCGCGTGTAGTGTATATTTATACTATACAGATTGTCAACCGCCGATTTTTCAACCGCCCCAGGCTGGGTGGGGCGGCTTACCTATGTGAGCTTGGGCGGACGAGGGCGTCCACCCTCCACAACCTACAACTGGCTCATCTTGGCCAGGAACTCGCTGTTCGTCGCCGCTTTCGCCAGCCGCTCGATCAACAGCTCCATCGCCTCTACCGGAGACAGCGGATTCAGCACCTTGCGCAGCACCCATACGCGCTGCAAATCTTCTTTCGGGATCAGCAGCTCTTCTTTACGGGTGCCGGAGCGCTGGATATCAATCGCCGGGAAAGTCCGCTTGTCCACCAGCTTCCGATCCAGAATGATTTCCGAGTTGCCCGTGCCCTTGAATTCTTCGAAGATCACGTCGTCCATGCGCGAGCCGGTGTCGATGAGGGCCGTCGCGATGATGGTGAGCGAGCCGCCTTCTTCAATGTTGCGCGCCGATCCAAAAAATCGCTTCGGACGCTGCAACGCGTTCGAATCGACGCCGCCCGACAGCACCTTGCCCGAGGGCGGCACAATCGTGTTGTAAGCGCGCGCCAGGCGCGTGATGGAATCGAGCAGAATGACCACGTCGCGCTTGTGCTCGACTAATCTCTTGGCCTTTTCGATCACCATTTCCGCGACCTGCACGTGGCGGGCAGCGGGCTCGTCGAAGGTCGAGGAGATAACTTCGCCCTTGACCGAGCGCTGCATATCGGTGACTTCTTCCGGGCGCTCGTCGATCAGCAGAACCATCAGCACGACTTCAGGGTGATTCGTAGTAATCGAATTCGCCACGTTCTGCAGCAGCATGGTTTTGCCGGCGCGGGGAGGCGAGACGATGAGGCCACGCTGTCCCTTGCCGAGCGGGGTGAGCAGATCCATGACGCGCGCGCTGATGTTCTCTTTCACGGTTTCGAGCTTCAACCGCTCCTGCGGATAGAGGGGCGTCAGGTTGTCGAACAGAATCTTGTTGCGCGCCTCGTCGGGCGACTCGAAATTGACCGCCTCGATCTTGACCAGCGCAAAGTATTTCTCGCCCTCGTGGGGCGGGCGCACCTGGCCGCTGATGGTGTCGCCGGTTTTCAAGTCGAACTTGCGGATTTGCGATGGCGACACGTAAATGTCGTCCGGCCCAGGCAGGTAGTTGTAGTCGGGCGAGCGCAGGAAGCCGTAGCCGTCGGGCAGGATCTCCAGCACACCTTCGGCGAAGATGTGGCCTTCTTTTTCACTTTGCGCCTGCAGGATCTTGAAGATGAGATCCTGTTTGCGGAGGCCGCTGGCGCCGGGCAGCTCCAAAGCTCGGGCGATCTTGGTCAGCTCGGTAATGTTTTTTTCTTTCAGTTCGGCGATGGTCATATTTACCTACGTGGATTTTTCTTCGGGAGGGATTGTCGTTCCTCGTCGGGGGATGGATTGCTTTGCCGTCGTGCGGGCACACGGCGGAGCCGCTTAAGCAGCCCGCCGTTGTGCCTCGGCAAAGTTCTCGGGTTCGCTCAGGATGTTATGACGTTCCGCATCGGCGATCTTGTCAAACACCTGATTCATGGTTTCCTGAATGCGGGTGTTCGGCTTATGAAACTTCCTCGTCGCCTTCGAGGCAAGCTGGCAAAGCATATACCGGTTCCGCAAAGTATGTAGAGCGTCAAATACACGATCGGAGCGCATTTTCAGTCGTTCTCCTTCAAAAAGGGATAATTTAGGCCGCGAATCCCATCGTCCCCCGCTGGGTGATGGTCGCCTACGGCTAGCCAAGTTGCAATTCGAGCTAGGTGCAAAGGGATTTGCCAGAATTACCCAAATAGATGCCCCGCCCAACCCGAAAGTTGCTCAATTCTTTAAGGAGTTGCCACAACGCGGGCGGAGGTTCGTCGGGACCGTCAGGCAAACGGCTTTCATGTCCAGAGAACACCTAAGTATAACAAACCGCTGGGGAAGGTCAAGAAGAATTTGCGCCGGAATTTGGCCAGCCGTAACCTCCCCGGTACCTGCCTCACACGCTGCGGAAAAACTCGGGTTTTGACTTTAGGTTTGAAGGGGCGCGGCTTCAGCCGCGCCGTAACTCCCGCAAAATCAACGGCAGCTTTGCACATTGCGGAAAAACTCGATCTCGCGCCTGATTTTGGTTGGCGCAGCGGTTCACCGCTGCGATAGCTCACTTGTCTTAACGTCGGCCTTAGCCGCTGAGGTCGGACTGCGGCGCGGGAGACACTTTCTAAGCAGCCTCTTCAGCGATTGTTTCCGCCCTTATTTCAGAGCGTTCAGCCGCGCCGACAGGCGGGACTTATAGCGCGAGGCGGTGTTTTCGTGCAGAATGCCCTTCTGGATTGCTTTGTCGAGTGTCGACACGGTCTGCCGGTAGGTCGCGATCGCGTTGGTCTTGTCGCCTTTTTCCAGGCTCTCGCGCAGGCTCCGCAGAGCGGTGCGCATTTGCGAAGCGTTGGCCCGGTTGCGGACGGTTCGCTTCTCGGTCTGTCGGGCGCGTTTCAGCGCCGAAAAATGATTCGCCATGCGGCTTGATTACCTTTGTTTGTCCTAGATTGCGCTAGGAAGATATTCCGGTAGGAACCGAACCTGTATTCTATGGGAGCAAGTCGCACCCGGTCAAATACATATGAATTCGCTTGAAAGGCTAAAGGTTCTCATCAACTCCTCAACCCCGATCGTCGTGATGGAGACGGTCGAGGAAGTCCGCGCGCTTTCACTGGTGCGTATGGCTTGCTCGGAGCTAAATTTAGCGGTCTTCGAATGGACCATCGCCGACGGCCTCCTCCGATCCGGCAGCGGTCTTGCCACTCCGCTGCTGTCGCCGGCTGGCTCCGATGCCAGCGCCGGTCCGAGGACAGCGATGTACAACACCGCCGACCCCGTGCAAGCGCTGGCGAACCTGGAGACCATGACGCTCGAAGCCGTTTTTGTGCTGAAGGATTTCCATCGGCACATGGATAACCCAATCGTGGTGCGCCGCCTGCGCGATGTGGGACAGAAATTCTCCGCCAGCCGAAGGACCCTGGTGCTCACCGCCCCCGCCATCGAGATGCCGCCCGAACTGGCCAGCCTGGTCGAATTTCTCGATCTGCCGCTGCCCGACCGCGACCGGCTGCGAGAAATTATCCGTGAAACCTACACCCGCCTGGCCGGTACCCACACCCTGAAGCTCCAGCTCGACGCGAACGGCGTGGACGCGATGGCCGCGAATCTCCGCGGGTTGACGGAAGAAGCCGCCGAGCGCGCCATCTCGCAGACTGTGGTCGGTCGCCTCGCGCTTTCGCCCGACTGCGTCACCGATGTGCTCGACGCCAAGAAAGCTTTGCTGAAGCGCTCGGAAATGTTGGAGTTCGTGGACACGACCGACAACATGTCGAGCGTCGGCGGCCTCGACAATCTGAAGCGCTGGCTCGAGCAGCGCCGGGGCGCATGGGACGACCGCGCCCGCCAGTTCGGCCTCGATCCGCCCAAGGGCGTAATTATTCTAGGAGCGCAAGGCTGCGGCAAGAGTCTCTGCGCCCGCGCCGTAGCCGGAGAATGGAAGCTGCCGCTGGTAAAGTTCGACACCGCCGCCGTCTACGACAAATTCATAGGCGAGACGGAAAAGCGCATTCAGAAGGTGTTCCGAGTAGCCGAAGGCCTGGCGCCCTGTGTGTTGTGGATCGATGAGTTGGAAAAAGTCTTTGCCGGAAGCGGCCCCGATTCCGCCTCCGCCGACGCGGGCGTTTCGTCGCGCCTCCTGGCCTCGTTTCTTTCCTGGATGCAGGAGCGCAAACCCGCCGTCTTCGTAGCCGCCACCTGCAACAACGTAACCGTGCTCCCGCCCGAACTGATTCGCAAGGGACGCTTCGACGAACTCTTCTTCGTGGATCTGCCCAGCGCAGCCGAGCGCAAGCAGATATTTTCCATTCAACTAACCAAGCGCAAACGCAATCCCGCCGACTACGACCTCGATCAAGTAGCAGAAGCAGCCAAAGGCTTCTCCGGAGCCGAAATCGAATCCGCCGTCCAAACCGCCCTCTACGCCGCCTTCGCCCGCAAACAGGAATTGAGCAACGAAGACCTGCTGACCGCGCTATCGTCCACGGTGCCGCTGTCGGTCACACGGGCTGAGGAGATTGCCCAGTTACGGGCGTGGGCCAAGGACCGAGCGGTGTGGGCCAGCGGGCCGGAGAGCAAAGGTATCCTCGACGAAATTCCCTCCCATTGACTCCCCCGCCCGCCCGCGCTACGCTTGAATCAAATGATGGCTGTCCGCGCCGCGCTGGCGCGCGTTTCGGTAGATTCCACCTTCAGAGACAACTCTTGCGTGCAAAAGCCGGACGTATCGGCCACCGGTAACCGCCATCGAACCAGGGCCCCCAAGCTGCAGGAGGCAGCGGCATAACCCTGAATGAAAAAAAATATTGAACTCACCCCCGACATCGAGACCCTGTTCGGCACGCGCGATGAAAATCTCCACGTGCTCGAAGACGGCCTAAACATTAATATTGATCTGCGGTCGGACAGCATTGAGCTCGAAGGCGCGCCCCGCGACGTGGCCCGCGCTGAACAGTTATTCGCCGATTACGAGCATCTCCGCCGCACCGGCCACCAGTTTTTGAACGGCGACCTGGGCAGCATGTTGCGCGTGGTGGTCGGCGACCCAAACGCGACTCTGCGTGGGCTCGCCGAAGCCGGACGCCAGCGTTCTTTTGGACGCCGCACCGTCCAGCCGAAAAGCCCNNGTCAACCGCATCATTCTGGCGCGCCCGGCGGTCGAGGCCGGCGAACGTCTCGGCTTTCTGCCCGGCACGTTGCAGGAAAAGATCGATCCGTTTCTGCGGCCCTTGTATGACGCGCTCTTTGACATGTTGGAGCCCGAGCGCGTCGAGCGCTATCTCGAAAAGAATGTCATCGAGATCGCACCCATCGCCTTCATGCGCGGACGCACCCTGAACGATTCCTTCGTCATCCTGGACGAGGCGCAGAACACGACCTCAGAGCAGATGAAGATGTTCGTGACCCGCCTGGGATTCGGTTCCAAGGCGGTGATTACCGGAGACATCACGCAGATCGACTTGCCCACCGCGCGCCGCAGCGGATTGATCGAAGCGGCCGAAATTCTGCAAGGCGTAAATGGCCTCGCCTTCGTGCACTTCGACGAAAGCGACGTGGTGCGTCATCATCTGGTGCAGCGGATCATTCGCGCGTATGACGAGCACAAGTCGCGCCTGGCGGAGCAGCAGTTGTCGCTGCTCGAACCAAAGTCGAGTCTGCCGCAAGCGCCGCCCGACGAACCTCGCCTGCGCAATTGAACGATTGGTGTGGCGCGGACACTCTTGTCCGCGAAAAGTCGGGGCAAATTCAACGGTCGCGGACAGGAGTGTCCGCGCCACACAGGAGGGAGCCTAGCCGCTACCCTCCTTTTCGCATTGGTTGAGGTAGCGCGCTCGATTTTGGGTGCGCAGCGCTTCAGCGCTGCGGTAACCGCATTGTCTTGAGCGCGGCTTTAGAGCGGATTCAGCGTTGCTGTATCCCGCTCGTGTGGGGACGGGCGCCCTCGCCCGTCCATGCCGAGCGCAACTCGGCAGTTGCCGGCGGCTACAGCAACTATGGATTTGCTTTAGCCGCTGAGGTCACACTTTCGAAGACGTGGGAGAGAAACGACGTTGATCATCTTTCAAAAGCGCGTCGCGGACCTGACCGAGTTGGCGCTAGCCCGTTTCCTGGCGCGCGGCCGCCGCGCCGTCGGCTTGAAGGGCACAGTCAACGTGCTGCTGACGTCGAGCGCCGAGATGAAGTCCCTGAACCGCCGTTTCCGCGGAAAAGACAAGCCGACCGACGTGCTTTCGTTTCCAGCCGAGCCCGGCGCTCAAAAGCAATTCGCCGGCGACATCGCAATTTCAGCGGAGATCGCATCGCAAAACGCGCGCGCTCTCGGACACTCGCCGGCTGACGAAGTTAAGATTCTCGTGTTGCACGGCGTCTTGCATCTGCGCGGCTACGATCACGAGTGCGACAATAGACAGATGGCCCGGCGCGAAAAACAGTTGCGCGCGAAGCTCCACCTTCCGATCGGGCTGATAGAGCGTGCCACGATTGAGAGAACGACGACTTCCGTCGCCAGGAGGAAGCGTTAGCAATGATCGGTGTCGGCATCGCTCTCGTGCTCCTCTTCGGTCTGCTGACGCTGGTCTCCTACGTCGACCGTCTCTACCAGGAGATCGGCAAATTTCTCTCGCGCGATTTCCAGGACAACATCGACGCCTTCGAGCAGATCGTGGAGCCGCGCCTCGGAGTGACGCGCGAGCGCGCCTCGCTCTCCATGGCCATTCTGACGCAGCTGGTCACGGCTGCCATTGCCATGATTGTCGGCTTCACCGTGTTTCGCGACCGCGCCTGGAGCGTCTACGAAGTCCTAGAAGCCACGCTCAGCCTGGTGCTGATCGTCATCTTTTTTAATCGCCTGCTGCCCTTCGTCTTTTTCTCTCGGACCCGAGGACGCTGGCTGGCCGACTGGGCGCTGTTCTTGCGCGTGCTGATCTACGCAGTTCTGCCGGTGACGCTGGTGCTCGGATTCTGCCAGTCTGTCACCTCGCTGACCCACGAGCACGCCGACGCCCAACCCGAAACTTCCTCCGAAGCCGTCGACGCCTTGATTGAAGCGGGACAGGAAGAAGGCATCATCCAGGAAGGCGATCGCGACCTGATCCAGTCGGCGGTCGAGTTCAGCGGCAAGACGGTTCGCGAAGCGATGAAGCCGCGCCCGGAGATGGTCGCCGTCCCGTCGGACTACACCGTCGAGCAGGTGGTCGAGTTACTCCGGGGCAAGCATTTCTCGCGCATCCCCGTCTACGAAGGTTCCATTCACCATATCAAAGGCATTCTCCACACCCAGGATGTGCTGCAAGTCCCCGACTCCGAGGCGCACACGCGCACGGTCGCTACATTGATGAGGAAAGATGTTTACTTCGTTCCCGAAAGCAAGTTAGTAAGTGACTTACTGCGCGAGATGCAGCGCAGTAACATCCGCATGGCAATCGTAGTGGATGAATACGGAGGCGTAGCCGGCCTGGTAACCATAGAAGACTTAGTAGAAGAGATAGTCGGCGAGATCGGCGATGAGCACGAGAAAGCGCAGGTCGTGCAGGAAAACGACCACTCCTACATCGTCCCCGGCAACATGGACGTAGACCGCCTCGACGAACTCTTCGGCATGAAGCCCGAAGGCCACGAGTCCTCCACCATAGCCGGCCTGGTCAGCGAACTCGCCGGACGCATTCCCAAGAAAGGCGAGGTCATCGAAGACGAAGGCCTGAAGTTCGAAGTTCTGGAATCAACCGATCGCCGGGTAGAGCGCGTGCGCATAACAACCGCCGAGCCCAAGCAGATGAAGTTGATTTAAGAACAGACTTTGCCCACCCGCTTTAGCTAGCCACCCAAGAAATGTCATCCTGAGCGCAGCCGGGCCATGCGCGAAGCGAATGGCTCGGCGGAGTCGAAGGACCCCTACCCGAACGAGCCACCGATGAACCGAGCAAGGCGTTCCCTAGATGCGGTCAGAGTCCGCGCCTCTGGGTGGCGCAGCGGTTTACCGCTGCGATTCAAGTGTTCACTCCCGACGGCTTTAGCCGATGAGGGTTTGTATCGGTCTCAATGGTCGTTCCACTTTTCTTGGAACTGGGGGCTGGCCCACCGTTTCGCTCATCTCAACTCCCGCGGGTGCCCCGTCCTTGTCGCGTTTTCTGCGACAGGGCGGGGATTTTGACTTTCCTACTCCACCAAGACGCCGTCGGGGGCTGGCCCACCCAGCCCGTTTTAACTCTGGGATGTTGCCCCGTCCAAGCTCCGTTTGGGCGGGGATTTTGACTTTTTTCATCACGACCATCCGTGATCGAAATCCTTTGACTTAAGGGCTGTCGTGCCCGACAATAGAGATCTGATTGGGGCAGTGAAGAGGTGAGTCGTCCACCAAGACGGCCCTCGAAGCTGCCCCAAAGCCATTTTCAGCGCTCTTTGACAACATAACTCCTTATTCCGGAATACTTTGATGTAAGTCCTTTGAAATCAAAGACCGGGCTGGATTTTTCCCTCTAACCCTATGATTCCAATAGGCAGGGGGGAGGGGGGGTATCAGTACCAACTGGTAAATAGCCATCAAAAGCCGAACGCGCGGCAGCTTACTAGCAGCCAGTGGCCAGAAGCTAGTAGCCTATCCCCATGTCCTTCCACTCCGGATTCGTTTGCATTCTCGGACGCCCCAATGCGGGCAAGAGCACGCTGCTGAATGCGCTGGTTGGCGAAAAGCTGGCCATCATTTCGCCGAAGCCCCAGACCACGCGCAACCGCATTCTCGGCATCATCAACGTCCCTAAGCAGAAAGGACGCGAGGCTGGGCAAATCGTGCTCATTGATACACCGGGAGTTGCCACGCCCGGAGTTCACCGTTCCGGCTCCTCGCTCGGACGCAAGATGATGTCCGAGGTGCGCCAGGCGCTCGAAGGCTGCGAACTGATTCTGATGATTGTCGATGCGAAAAAAAAGTGGGACCGCGACGACGCGTTCGTTCTAGACCTGGCGAAACAGGCCGGCACTCCGGTCTTCCTGCTGCTCAATAAAATCGACCTTCTCGCCGACAAGAGCAAGCTGCTCCCGCTGATCGCACAGTTCCAGACGCTGCACGATTTCAAGGAAATCGTTCCCATCTCGGCCCTCAAAAAGAAAGGCCTCGACGAATTGCTGTCATGCGTGCTGAAGGCTCTGCCCAACGGCCCACGCTATTTTCCCGAGGATCAGATTACCGATCAGCCGGTGCGCTTCATGGCGGCGGAGTTGATCCGCGAGCATGTTCTTATGCAGACGCATGAAGAGGTGCCGCACGCGGTCTCGGTGCTGATCGAGCAGTTCGAAGAGAGTCCGAGGCTGGTGCGGATTGCCGCTGTGATTTATTGCGAGCGCGACGGGCAAAAGGCCATCCTGCTCGGCAAAGGCGGCCAAATGCTCAAGAAGATTGGAACCGCAGCCCGCCTCGACATCGAGAAGATGGTAGGGACCAAGGTTTTTCTCGAACTTTTCGTCAAGATCAAGGCCGGCTGGCGCGATTCGCGAACCTTCGTGGAAGAACTGGATTGGCGCCGCCAACTACAGCAGATCGGAGGCCCGCCGGACCCGGAGTCGTGAACTAGGCTCCAGGCTATAAGTTTCAGGCTGTTAGGCGGCCGCCTGACCATGGTAACCCACCGGCGTAATACGGTAATGGTTGCCTGCGGTCCGAATAAATTTGCATGTTAGGCCCTAAGTCCATAGAATCTGTCAGCGCCTCCCTGCATCTTAGTTAAAGGAAAGGCTGGAACCAAAGCCCACAGCCGCTTATGGCAGATCGTCCCCCATCCTCGGAGCCATCGCCGCCGCCGCAATCGTGCAACTTCGATGCGGAGAAGCTCGATCTCAAGCTCAGCGTAACGCTTGCCGCCGACCGCGATGCCGTGGATCCGGTCGTCCGCAGCGTGATGAATGTGGTGCGGGAAATGAAATGCGCTCCGGGACGCGAAGACGACATCGAACTGGCGCTGACCGAAGCCCTGGCCAACGCCGTAGTGCATGGAGCGAAAAACGATCCCTCCAAAGTTATCGAATGCGACGTGGCCTGCGACACGCAGCATGGCATGCTGATCGTGGTGCGCGATCCCGGCACTGGTTTCGATCCCGCCAAGATTGCCGATCCTTGCCAGGGTGAGAACATCTATTCCAGTCACGGCCGCGGCATTTACCTGATCAATCAGTTGATGGACGAAGTCCAGTTTCACAAGAACGGGACTGAGATTCACATGCTGAAACGGTAGGCGCTGTTCGCTAGTCGTCCTTCGCTATTCGCATTTCTGTCTTGCGAACAGCGAAGGACGACTAGCGAACAGCGAGGTTCTACTCCTTTGCCGCAATCCCCAAACTCTTCATCTTGCGATAGAGGTGGCTCCGCTCCAGCCCGAGCACTTCCGCCGTGCGGCTGACGTTGCCATGATTCTCGTCCAGCTTCTTGAGAATGTAATCGCGTTCATAAGCCGCCCGCGCCTGGTGCAGCGTGGAACCCTCGCTGCCCGCCACCCGCCGGTTGCCGTCGCGGTGCACCAATGGCGGAAGATGTTTGCGTTCGAAGCGTGAAGTGGTGGGATTCATGATCACGATACGCTCGATCACATTGCGCAACTCGCGGACGTTCCCCGGCCAGGCATAGCGCATCAACACGTCGATGGCATCGTCGGTGATCTCTCTTGGACGGCGCCCGTAAGCCGAGGCGAACTCTTTCAGAAAGTGCCGCGCAAACAGCGGGATGTCTTCCTTGCGTTCGCGCAGCGGCGGCACCACGAACGGAACCACATTCAGACGGTAGAAAAGATCCTCGCGGAAATTCCCCTTGGCGATTTCCTCTTCCAGGTCCTTATTAGTAGAAGCAATCACGCGCACGTCCACCGTAACGGGGTCGTCGCTTCCCACCGGAATGAATCGCTGTTGCTCCAGGGTGCGCAAAACCTTGGACTGCGTCTTCAGACTCATGTCGCCGACTTCATCCAAAAACAACGTTCCCTTATCGGCCTTCTGAAACTTGCCTTCCTTGTCGGCCGTCGCTCCCGGAAACGACGATTTGCGATGCCCGAACAGTTCGCTGTCGATCAGGTCTTCGGGAATCGCGGCGCAATTCACTTCAACAAACATTTCATCTTTGCGCAGGCTCTGCATGTGGATGGCATGTGCGACCAGCTCTTTGCCGGTGCCCGATTCGCCGTAGATGAGCACGCGTCCGTTGGTGGGCGCCATCAGCGCAATCTGCTGGCGCAGCGCCTTCATGGGAACGCTGTCGCCCACGATCACGCTCTTCGATTGCAATTGCTTCCGCAGGTCGAGATTCTCATGGCGCAGCCGCCGCGCGTCGACCGCATTTTTTACCAGGATGAGCGTCTTTTCGAGCGATAGCGGCTTTTCCGCAAAATCGTAAGCGCCCAGCTTGGTGGCCCGCACCGCCGTTTCAATGGTCCCGTGGCCCGAGATCATGATGACCTCCGGCGGATCCTCCATCTCGCGGATTTTCTCCAGCACTTCCAGACCGTCGATTCCGGTCAGCCACACATCCAGCAGGATCAGGTCGAAGCTCGTCTTGCGCAGCAACTCGAGGCAGTCTTCGCCGCTCGGGCTGACGCTGGTCTTGTAGCCCTCGTCCTCGAGGATGCCGCGCAAGGATTCGCGGATACCGGATTCGTCATCGACGATGAGGATGTTTGCCATTGTTTAGCTTAACGCCTAGCTTGCCGCCGGTGCGTTGATCGTTTCCGCCGCCACCGGCAGCTCGATTACGAAGCGGCTGCCGAACGGCTTGTTTTCTTCCACGCGGATCGAACCGCCATGGTCTTCCACAATTCTGCTCACAATCGCTAAACCAAGCCCCGTGCCGCGTTGCTTGGTTGAAAAATACGGCAGAAACAGCCGCTCCTTCACGTCGCGCGAAATTCCTTGCCCGGTGTCGGAGACCACCAGTTCAACGGCATCGTGGCTGGCCACGAGCGCAGTTGAAATGGTGATTTCTTTCAGGATCGCGTTTTGCATCGCCTCCGCGGCGTTGTCCACCAGGTTCGCGACCGCGCGCTTGATCGCTTCCGGATCGGCCATTACGGCCGGCAGATCGTGCGCCAGTTCCGTACGCACGCGAATGCCCTCCAGCCGCCCATTGAACATGGTGAGCGCAGCTTCCACCAGGTTATTCAAGCTGGCGGGTTGTGGACGGGAAGCGGGAAAACGCGCCAGCGCCGAGAATTCATCCACCAGCGTGCGCACGCTTTCGACTGCATTGCGGATGGTTTCCGCGCACGTGCGGATCACCTCGAGTGAGGCGGCATCGGGCGCCGTGCCCCGCGTCAGATGGCGATGAATGCGCTCGGCGGAAAGCGCGATCGGAGTCAGCGGATTCTTGATCTCGTGCGCCACGCGCCGCGCCACCTCTCGCCAGGCGGCCTGTTTCTGCGCGCGCAGCAGGTCCGACAGGTCTTCGAATACCAGCACGTATCCCAGCCCCTCGGCGGCGTGGCTCAGCGCGGACACGGTCACCGCGACATTCAACCGCGCCCGGGGCAGATCAAGTTCCATGTTCGCCGCCGTGATGCCCATGCGGTCCGCGCGCCGGAGCAGCGGTTCCAAGTCGGCGAGCACATCGGCGGGCACCACGTCCCGCAGCGGCTGGTCCACCAGCGAGGCGGGGCTAACGTACTCGCTCCGCTCCAGGTAAAACATGCGGGAAAAAGCCGCGTTCGCCAGCGTCACACGGCGCGCCGCGTCAATCGAAATCACTCCGGTCGGGAGGCTTTCGAGGACAGTTTCGATGTACCGGCGTCTGCTTTCGAGCGCCTCGTTCGCGGCGCCTACATCGCGACTGGAGGCTTCGATCTGGCGCCGGCTGGATTCGAGCTGTTCCGCCATGCTGTTGAAAGACTGCACCAGTTCGGCCAGTTCGTCGGTGGCGCGGATATCGACGCGGTAATCCAGTTGCCCTTTGGAGATGGCCTCCGTGCCCGCCGCCAGCGCCGCCACCGGACGGTTGACTAACTTCGAAAGAAAGAGTGCGAGCCAGGTCGAAGCAAACAGCACCACCACCGTCAGCAGCAGCAGGAATCCGATGTAAGTCCGCCGAAACAGCTTCCTTTTTGCCGCCAGTTCGATGTAGCGCTGCTGGCTCTCTTGAATCTGCCTGGCCGTTTGGGCGAATTTTGGAGGGAGAGGCATGGCGACGAGCACAGCGCCGTTTGCGACCGGGGCCGCCGCGACAATGTAGTCCGTCTGGCCCCATTGAAAATGCGGATGTTCCCCACGCAACGCTTGCTGCAATGGAAAATGATCTTTCATCGCCGGCCAGAGCGCCGGGGTGTTCAGACTGGCTGCCGCGTTGCCGTTTGCCAGGGCCACGACGAATCCGCCCTCCAGCGTCGGGATGTGTTCCCGAAGTTCTGCGGAAGTTTCAGAGAAATTTCCGGTGGCATAAGCTCTTTGAAATTCGTCCGACTGTGCGATGGATTGTGCTTCCGAAGCCGCATTCTGGCCCGCGTAATCGTAGAGCAGAGTCGACATGGCCGCGGTATCCGCGCGCACTTCCTCGACCGGTTGCGAGAACCACTTGTCGATCGAGCGATTCATAAGCCCGTACGAGAACCAGAACATCGCAATCACCGGCAAGAACGACAGCAGCAGGTTGACCACCACCAGGCGCGTGCGAAACTTTGAACCGGCCACGCCCTGGCGCCGCTCCGCGTAGAGTTTCAGCAGGTTGCGTCCAAGAACGATCGTCAGCGCCACGAAGGCAAGGAAAATCAGGCCGCTCAGTCCGGCAAAAAAAAGAAGCTGCTCATTACTGTCAGGGCTGATGAACTTCAGATTGAACGAGGCCTGCGACACCAGGATCGCAAGCAGCAGAAAAGCCCCGATAGCCAGCGTGATCACGAACGCCCGGCGTCCGGAGGTTTTGGTTTCGTCGCGAATTGGATTCGGTGTGGACAAGGCGGCTCGGACAGTTCAACCTTGGGGATCATTATAGAGCGGGCAGGGGCGCTGGTCGTCGCTCGTGTTCGCAGCTTGCCCGGCGGACGACGAATAGCGATCAGCGAATAGCGAATAGCGAACGACTAACGACGCCCAGACTCCAGCTCATTCCGCAGCGCACCGCAGGCAGGCTTGGCCCGATAGTTCCGGTCAAACAGCAGCGCCGCTCCTTGCGTGTGCTTCGAGTGCGATCCGATCCAGGAGTACTTGTCCGTGAATCCCCACGTCTGGATCGCCGTGCATCCGCGATACGCGAGGCAGGCCGCGGCGATTTGGCGGTATATGTCGGCCTGCCGCTGCAGGTCTTCCGGGCTGGCGTTACCGTTGGCGTCGACGGCGAGCGAGACGTCCATCTCGGTGATATGGACTTGCACTCCCAGAGCCGTGAAGCGTTTGATATTGGCGGAAATGGACGCGACATCGGCGTGCAGGTTCGAGATGTGCATCTGCAATCCCACACCATCGATGGGGACGCCGCGCTGCCGAAAATCGCGCACCATGGCATAGATCGCGTCCGACTTGGCATTCACGACCTCCGTCTCGGCTCCCTCGTTGTAAAACAGCAGGGCCTCGGGATCGGCTTCATGCGCCCAGCGGAAACAACGTTCCATATAGGCGTAGCCGTTTGCCGCCAGGACGATTCCAGGCTGGTCCCGCCAGATCGTGCTGCGTAATTGCCCCGGGTGCAACTCGTCGGATGCCTCATTGACCACGTCCCACGCGAATATCTTGCCCCGGTAGTGTGCGGCCACGGTCTTGATGTGCTTCTCAAGAATTTTAGCAAGCTCGCTGGAAGTGTATTTCCCCTCCGTCAGCCATTTTGGATTCTGCCGGTGCCAAACCAGCGTGTGACCTCGAACCTTCATGCCGTGCCTGCTGGCGAAATCCACAATCTGATCGGCCTGAGAAAAATCGAATGTCTGTGGCTCCGGATGCACCACTTCCCACTTGAGCGCGTCTTCCGGCTCCACCATATTGAATTCGCGCGCCAGCGTGGACGCGTATGCCGCCTCGGAAAGTTGCGCCGGTCTCACCGCGGCGCCTATGAGCATTCCAGAAGCCTGCGCGGCTTCACGGAGCGATTGCTCTGGGGCTCCAGCCCCAAGCCCCAGGCAAAAAACTGCGGCCGCCAAAACAAGAACAATCGATCGCCATTTCATGCTGTCACTCCACCGGCTCACTTTGCCTCAGGAAGAAACTTCTGCAAAGGACATTGCTCACACCGCATCTGTGACTTTAGGCAGTAATTCTTGCCGACGCCGACGATCAGCCCGTGCATTTCATTGAATACCTGGACCAGCGGAGAGCGTGCGACTTCACTCACGGTCGAAGGCGGATGCGAAGCGCCTCGTGGTCCGGACGGTTGCTTGTTCACCGCCGATACGCCGGGAGCGCCGAGAAAAACTTTTTGAGTTCTGGGACAAAATTTTGAATTTGACCTTGGATTTTCTCGGCGGCCCCGGCGTCTCGGCGGTGAAAGGCTCTCCGCAGTGGGCGCCTCGCTGAATGCCTGCTCGAACAGTTGCCGGATTTCGTCATAGCCGGCCACGCTCGAAACAATCTGGTGCCGCTCCAGAATGCGCCGCGTGTAAGCGTCCACAACAAAAACCGGATGATTGCCGGCATAGAGCAGAATCGAGTCGGCGGTTTCCGGCCCTACACCATTGAGCGCGAGCAGTTCGTCGCGCAGTTCAACCGTTGGCCGCGCGAACATCCGCGCCAGCGACCCGCCGTAACGCTCGTCGAGAAAGCCGACAAACATTTTCAGCCGCTGCGCTTTCTGCCGGAAGTAACCCGCCGGGCGAATCAACCGCTCAAGCTCAGGCGGGGGCGTGCGCCCGATTCCGCGGATCGTCAGAAGCCGCGCTTTGCGAAGGTTGCCGAGCGCTTTCTCAACATTCGTCCACGAAGTGTTCTGCGTTAAATACGCTCCAACAATTACCTCAAAGCGCGATTGCGCCGGCCACCAGTGCTGATGTCCCCAGGCGGAAAACAGCGTCTGATAGTAAGCGCGGATCGCGTCGTGTTTGGTTTCGCTCATGGCGAGCAGACCGGAGTACGGGCGTCACCATTGTAGGGCGTCGTTGGCCCTTGGTCGCTCTTCGCTGTTCGTCGTGCGCTGTTCGCGGTTTGCCCGGCAGACGATGAGTAGCGATCAGCGAATAGCGAACAGCGAACGACCAACGACCAACGATCATCGCGATAATCCGTACACTTCAGACACCAGCACCCCTGCACCAAAGAACATGGTCTGCCGCGTTGTGATCCTCGTCACACAGCGATTTTCTGGCACAAATACCGCCAATAACGGCCGCAAACCGCACCTCCCGCGAAGTACAGGTACCTACCGACCTGTATGCCAGGTTGGATCGGTACAAGGTTCGGAACAATCCCCAAACGTTGCCGTTGAATGCTGAGGAAGTGACCCGGCTGCTTGCTGCGATCCCGCTAACGAGCCTCAACCCAGAGGCAAAGTCCTACGCTCACGCTCTGATGCGTTTACAGCGATGGTCGGGACTCTCAATTATTGACGCTGTGACGCTGAGACGCGATGCCTTGCACGGGGGACGATTCGCTCGAACTCAGACGCACCAAAACAAACGAGGGTGTTACCACGGCTCTCCCACACGATGTGGCGGATGAATTGAGGATGCACCAGCGGATGCCGGGGTATTCCTTCACCCCACATATCTTCCTCATTGTCCAGGCTTAGCACCGCACTCTGCTATTTCGGCTCCGTGATCCGGAGTGTTTGATTCTCCTCAATCCCAGTAGTCAAGGCCTGTTTACGGCCGGACGGCCAGTCGACTTCCACTCGGTCAATTCTGACAGCGTCCCCCAGGCCGAAGTAAAGCGGCAGAACACTCTGAGCCAAATAGCCCGACTTGCCATCGTTGTACTTGGTGTAAGTTTGCCCGCCAGCACGCACGCGCACGGTAGCGCCGAGCCCGTTACGATTTGAACTCGTGCCGACAAGCATGATTTTGAGCCAGTGAATCTGTTTGATTTGCGCCAGGTTGCTGATCAACACCTGCGGCTCGGAATTGAAATCGTTGATGACGATGTCGAGGTCTCCGTCGTTGTCCAAGTCGAAGATGACGGAGGATCGACTGGAGCGAGGCGCCATGATGATCGACTTGCAACTGTGCCCGACACAGACTTTGCTATACAGTTCCTCCTGCGCCTGCCTCTCCTGCGGATCGGAACAATCGATTTCAAACCATGGTGTGTAGAGGTTCTTGCGCGGCTCGATTCCGAGCACGAACTCGGCATCGACAAACTTCTTCCCGCGCTCGTTCAGCATGAGTGAGTTGATGCCGTAGCGATAGGGATAACTCATGCCGGACGGAATGAAAATGTCGTCCCAACCGTCCGCGTTGATGTCGCCAACGCTCGGCCCCCAGGGCCAGTATGTTTCGACTCCCAGGCGATCGGAAACCTCTTCGAATTTCCCGTTGCCCAGGTTGTGATAGAGGGCATTTCCAAAGATGTAATCCGACTTTGTGCCCTGGATATAGGAATCTGGCCAGGTGATGTCGGATTTCATCTTTTCGTTCTCGGGACCCGGTTCCTGGCTCATGTCGGAGTGCATATCAGTGATAAAGAGATCCATGCGGCCATCATTGTCGTAGTCGAAGAATTTGATCCCCATCGCGCCCCACGGAGTCTTGGGGAAATACTGATCCGTCTTCTCGATGAACTTCTTGCCCCCCTGGTTCTCGTAATAGTGGCTGTGCCCCTGCATGTTGAGGAAAAAAATGCCGGGCCAGCCATTGCCATTCAGATCACTGAAGCTGGCATCGCCGCACCAGCCATGTGGGCTTAACCCCACTTCGGCGGTAACGTCTTTGAAGCGATGGTGTCCCATATTCTTGTATAGGACGGGATATTCGTAACGATCCGGGTACAGGTGTCCGGAAAAGGAATCGAATATCCCGACGTACTCGCCATCCGGTCCTTTGTCGTCAGTGGTGTACTTGCCGACATTGCAGACCAGAAGGTCGAGCAGACCGTCGTTATCGTAGTCGAAAAAAAACGCTCCCGAAGAATGAGCGACAAGACCCAAGCCAGCTTCCTGGGTGATGTCTTTGAAATGTCCGTGGCCGTCATTCTTGAACAATACATTTCCGCCACGAACGGTGGTGACGAAGAGGTCCTGGCTGCCGTCGTTGTCGATGTCGGCGAAAGCGGCGCCCACGCTGATCCGGCCCGGCAATCCCACGCCTGCTTCCTTCGTAATGTTTCTAAACTTGCCGCCACCCAGGTTCTTCCAGAGTTCGTTCCCACCAGCCTGATTGACAAAGTAGATGTCGTATAGGCCATCACCATCCACATCGGCAACTGCAACTGCGCTGCCGTGGTCGTAGTGCCCCATCCGTATGTGTTTGGGTGGCTCTCTTCGTGGTGCCTTCGACGGCGCAGACTAGGCCAGCGAATCCGAACGCTGCCAAGCAGATTACGATCATCCGTGCCGCACACCTGCTCGACGTACGCGACGGGCGTGTGCTGGCGAACCAAGCGGTTTTGGTCGAGGGAGATCGCATTCGCCAGGTCGGACCTGCAGCCAGTATTACCAATGAGTTTGGCCGCGGCGCCACAGTAATCGACCTGGGAAACTCCACGTTGTTGCCCGGTCTAGTCGACTGCCACAATCACATCCTCGGCAATCCCAAAGATCAATCACCCACCGCAGATCTGCGGATGTCTTCTCCAGAACAGACGCTCTGGGGCTTGCACAACCTGCAGATCTGGCTGGCCCACGGATTCACCGCCTTGCGCGACGCCGGCGAGTCCGACCTTGCCTATGGACAACTTGCGCTTCGCAACAGCATTAACCAAGGACTGGTACAGGGGCCGCGAATTGTCTCCGCCGGCAGCTTTATCTCTCTCACTGGCGGCCACGGTGATGCCGATCCGCTTGCCCCCGACCAGGCATTGGTGCGCCGTCCCAACCTCGCCAACAATGTGAACGAAATCGGTGACGTCGTGCGCCGCGATATCAAATACGGCGCCGACTGGATCAAGCTGATGGCCACCGGTGGCGTCATGGACACGACAAGCGATTTCACCGTGCAGGAGCTTAGCGAGGAACAGATGGCCATGGCCGTCGAAATCGCGCACCGCGCTCGCAAAAAAGTCATGGCTCATGCTGAGGGTACTGAGGGCATTAAGGCGGCAGTACGGGCCGGTGTCGATTCCATCGAGCACGGTACGATGCTCGATGAAGAAGGCGCCACGCTCATGCAGCAGAAAGGCACCTGGCTGGTGCCCACGCTCTACACGTTTCAGCACGGCGTCGAAGTTGGAGCATCGCTCGGCGCCGACCCGGCATCCGTCGAAAAAGGGAAAAAGATCCTCGGCTATCAGCAGACTGCGTTTGCCGCCGCCTTGAAGCATCACCTGAAGATCGCCTATGGCGTGGACGACGATCCTGATTTTGTCTCCAAAGAGTTTGGCGCGCTGGTTCGTGGCGGCATGAAGCCGCTTGACGCCATCCAGGCTGCCACTGTGCGCGCCTCTGAGCTTCTCGGCATGTCAGACCAGATCGGCACACTGGAGACGGGAAAGTATGCTGATGTGGTTGCTGTCACCGGTGACCCGCTGGTCGACATCCAGGCCATGGAAGGCGTTGTCTTTGTAATGAAAGGCGGCGTGGTGTTCAAAATGCCCGCCCAGAAATAGACTTCGAATGTAAGAATCGCCTTCCTGTATGGCGCAGGGGATACCGCCAGGCTAAACAGCACTCTGGTTCGATTCCGGCCACTTAACGAGCTGATTCCGGGAGGATCACGGGCAAACCGGAGATTATCCCAGGATTCGGTGGAAATGGGTTCTGGCCCAGCCAGAATCCCACACGTACAGGAAAACAGATCATGGCTAGCGTACGAATGGACAAGTGGCTCTGGGCCGCCAGATTCTTCAAGACGCGCGCATTGGCTGCACGAGCCTGTGATCTGGACAGGATTCAATCCAACGGGCAGCCCGCCAAGGCTGCGCGCGAGGTCCGGGTTGGAGACATGTTGGGAGTGACGAACGATGGCGGCGACTTTCAGGTGGAGGTCCTGCTTTTCAGCGAGGTGCGCGGCCCAGCCTCGGTTGCACAAACGCTCTACCGCGAAACGGAGGCGAGCCGCGAGCTGCGCCTGAAGGTGGCAGCGGAGCGTAAGGCGATGAAGCAGTTCGAAGTGTCGCCGGTAGGCAGACCATCGAAACGCGACCGCCGCGAAATCATCCGGTTCCGGGGTAGAGCGTGACCAGTGGCGGGCTATCCAGAAATAATCCAGTTGCTCGATTAACGGGCATCTATCCGGAGAGATGAATCTGTCAGCCACTTCTGGTGTTCGATAGTGCGTCCGCAGATCCGATCGCGGCCACTGTGAATAAGACCTGGTGTCTTCGTCCTGGAAATAAGAATCTGTCCTCGCGCGCGCGGGCGAGTCGCCGAGATTCGCTTATCAGGGGTGGTTGCATGCTCTGGTCTCGAACGCTCCTGACGGTTGCTCGTGCGTTATGTCACGACTAGTCGCCAGAGCGTATTCCATTGTCTGCTCCTTTCAGCAGTTCAGCGAAGCATTCCTTACAGCCGCCAGCTAAACGACAGCCTTTGGTCTTGCCGCACGGTTTCGGAAGTGGCCGCTCAGCCCTTGCAACCACTTCCATACATTGAGCGATGACTTCGTTGTAATCCATGATGCCTCTTGGTGTCTTCATCCTGGAAATATGAATTTGTCCTCGCGAGGGCGGGTTGCCGAAAGTTGACTCGCGAGGGCGGTTATATGTTCCGGCCAGCCAATACTCCTGCGCCGTATTAGTTTGCACGCTTCATGACGACGACCGACATTGCTGCTTTCACATCGTAGTTGGGGTTTAAGGTCCGCAGCATTTTCAGATAAGCGGATCGGGCCCTTCCCACAACGGCGGCGAAACTCAAATAGGGTACCCGCCCGTGTGATTGTGTGAGCGAAAGGCGAAGCACACGTTTGTAACAAGCACTGGCGTCTTGTGCCTGCAACCGAATCCCTCGCACTGGATTTCCTTGCTCGTGGCGGTGCGAACCGCTTCAAGTACGAAGGAATCAGGGTCTATCATTCGGGAACGGAGGACGGGAACCGCAGCCGCCGCACGCTTAACGATTGTTGTATCCTGTGCGAACGCCACACCTACCATTGCGATCATCAATACTGCGATTGATTTCATACTGCCTCCAATTGTGCTGATTTTGTACTTAAGGCCATGTACTTGTGCGTTTCCTGCGTTTCCTGCGAAATGTGTTTTCTTAAAGTTGCGAGCGGAGCCTGTGTTGTCAAGGACTTCCGCAGCGGTTGGATAGTACCTAAGTTACTTTTTCGGAATTCCCATTGGGTTGACAATTTGTGTCAGTGCGAAAAGCACCCTCGCTGATCCCCCTGGAAATCAGCGGCTTCGCATTGACCCCGGACTTCGCGGGAATACAGGAGAGATATGTCTCAGCGGCTGGGCGACCTCCTCGTCAAAGAAAAGGTCATCACCCCAGAGCAGTTGGATCAGGCGACCAAGCTCCAGAAGGAGTCTCACTCCCGGCTCGCCTCCGCGCTGGTGAAGTTGGGTTTCCTCACGGACGAGGACGTCACCAACTTTCTCTCGCGCCAATATGGCGTGCCCGCCATCAATCTTTCGTATTTTGAAATCGACCCCGCCGTCGTCAAGCTGATCCCCTACGAAACCGCGAAACGCTATCAGATTCTGCCGCTCAGCCGCGTCGGCGCTTCGCTCACCATCGCCATGGTGGATCCCACCAACGTCTTTGCCATGGACGATATCAAGTTCATGACCGGCTTCAGCATCGAACCGGTCGTGGCCTCGGAAAGCTCCATCATCGAGGGCATCGACAAGGCCTACGGCAC
>PLIC01000265.1 GCA_003139995.1 Candidatus Acidiflorens stordalenmirensis
GGGTGAATTTCGCGCCCCACATAGGTGAACGCAGAGCCGGCGCTGGGATAGGCGGAGGCCATTCTCCCGTAGCTGATGGCCGTAAACAGCATGGCCATCATGGCGAGCAGCACCGTGATTACCGCATACCCGTGAGAACGCTCGCTCATCACCCCGTACACTGGCATGGGCGCGGTAGGTTGAATAACAATGAGCCCGTAGAGAATTAGATCCCATAGACCCAACGCACGGCGAAGCTGCGGCGTGCTGGCGGTTTCCGTCAGAGATGGGGACATGACTTGGTACTCAACTCGGGCCTACGTAGAATCCGGAACACTTTCAGGAGACATCTGTTCGCATTCGTAGCACGCACACCGAAGCGAATCGGAAATGGACGCGCCGTGCGATTCCGCGAAGGCGAACAAGTTTTTCAGTACTGCGTCGGGGTGGATCGTATGTGGCGAAGTGACACTGAAACTCGCGTTCAGGACGCCGAAATCCAGCGCCGTCCGCAGTATTCGGCCCGAAAACGAACTGCCAGATTCGTTCCGCTTGATGAATGGCAGGCCCGCCGCCAAACCACACACAACGCCCGCGAGGAGTGCGTCCCCAGCGCCCGCCGTGGACATCGGTTGAAGGACCGGCGCTGGGCAGAATTGCGAACTCCCGCCCTCGAAGCCGTAGGCTCCTTTCCGCCCGGCGCTGACAATCATGCGCAACCGCGGACGGCTCGCCGTTAGATTGGCAGCGTACTCCGCCAACAAGCCATCCTCGAGAACATGACCCGGGTCGTCTCCAAGTGCGGCCGAGGCCTCCTCCTGATTCAAAGCCAGGAGATCCGTCAGAGCCAGCAACCCCATCCTCTGCGCTTCTTTAATCTCCCCAAGCACGAAGGAGCATACGCGGTAATTACCGCAATCGGATGCAATTTCAAGGAAGTTCCGCCTCAGTTCCAACGGAACCTCCGGAATACACAGCGCCAGCCCGCGTGCTCCCGCAGCTTTCATGTAAGGTGAGGCAGCCCTTAGGTCATCTGCGGCTAAAGCGCCAGCGGCTGAGTTACTGCTGGTAATGTTTCCACCCGAACCATCGGGGTACAGAAAGCAAACACTAAAAGGCGTTTTCAGTGCCGGATGGGTCCGCACAAACTGCGTGTCCATTCCCGCAGCACTCATTTCAGTCAGAATTTGACGTCCCGCTGCATCGTTACCGACGACGCCGACTGGCCATACCGGAAAACCCGCTGGCCCCCTGCCGGAGCCCATAAACCTCGCAACGTAGTGAAGGACGATGTGCAACTTGCAGTAGTCCCGTGAGTCCAGCAGTTCACCCAACCTGCTTTCGTTGCGACCCAGTTCGTGTTCGCCCTGGAGCGCATAGACCATGCCCGCTCCGATGCCACCGATACCGATAGCACAGGTAAATCCGTGTTCCGTGTTTGCGCGCAGCGCCAACATAAATTCAGAACAACTCCCAATCTGGATTTTCGCTAATTGGATGGCGAGCCGTTTCCAGTGTTGCCGTTACGATTGCGTCGGGATGGGTTTGCAGCAAGGTCATTGGGTATTCCGGAGTGGGCTCGCCGAACAAAGCGACCCGCAGCGCCGTCTGCTTCCAGGCGCCCGTGTCGCTATAGACGCGGACCTTCTTTGCGGAAAGGCACTCGCGGATCCCCAAGGTGACCGACATGGGCGGAACAAACTGGTAGGCCGCACCGAACGTCCTCTGCGCCAGCGCGATGATCGTATCGATGTTGTTTTCCTGAATTCGGATGGTCGAGTTTGCGATCTCCTCCAGCGTGGCATGGTGAAACGGATGGCGGCGGGCCTGGTTATAAGCCACGTGTCCATCCTGGCCCCACCCACCCACAGTAATGTCCACCGGTGCCTCGTTGATCGCGGCTCCCACTTGTTCCATCGTCGCGGGTAGTAGCCAATAGCGCTGACCCTCCGGCACCGCGAGTTCCGGGCGAATGCCTCCGTAGAAGTGCCGCTCCATAAAGGTCTTGAAGTTATAAGGATGACCCGTCGGGAGCGGTTTCCCCTGCCAATCCAGACACTCGTCCATGTGAAACACGTGCAGGTCTTTCAGAGATACGCCGCGCGAATTCACTAAGGACCGAAACGGTTCGTACCAACAAGTAGGTCCACAAGGAACAATGGCGCGTGTTGCCCGCTCTTGCTTGTTGTTCTCCTCGATGGCTTCGACCAACTCCCTCGCCATCAACGCGCCCAACTCCGTAGAATCGGCCACCTGCCGGTAACGCACGCGCAGCTCGCTATGTCCCGGCAATTCCGTTGCTGGAATCGCACACCAGCGTCGCAGTTCTCTGGCGTCAACAGGAGACGACAAGCCAAAACACGATTTTTCTACGTCCATATTAGAGATCCAAGGTGTTGAAGCATCTGGCGGATATGATTGATGGTGGTTGGCACACTTCTTTCACCAACAGAACCTAACCAGTTGAGTTTCTACTTAATCTCAGTGGAAGTCGGGGGCGAATTGTATCCTTCGAGCTTGATCCAATGCGCCTCCGCCGCCTTTGAAACGCTTCCATGAATCTCGGCAGTTTCACCGGGATACACGGTGATGTAATTGTCGTCGTACTCGATGGGGAGCACTTCGTCCCCGTTCTGGGTAACAGACACGGTTGCGCGTTCGAAGAAGGCGATGTGTTCGGACGGATTATGCAGTCGGATAGCTACATGCCTTTCGCTGTCGGTCACAGTCTGTTCAGCGCTGAGCTCGAGTTGGATCTGAGGCATGGTATTGAGCGCCGTCATGTCCGCCCAACTGACTAGTTTCAGGTCCATCGCGTCGTCGTTTTTCCGGTCTCCCATGTCATCGTCTTTCTGCGATTGCCAGTAGCTGTTGTCAACCAGCAACTTCCCGGTGTTGTCAAACAACTGGCAACGCACGAAAAACACAGCAGAACTCTGGGGATAGCGAGGCAGCGCCATGATCTGATTTGCGCCATTGAACGGAAGTTGGATACCGTCGGCGGAGCGGTCGTCGAGAACCTTGCCATTCAGATCGTAAACGCGCACGCGTGCGCGCAAACCCTGCACGCCGCCAGGAGTCTGATTGAAGACAATGATTTTGGCCTGGCTGTGATCGCCGGTTGCGTAGGCATCGAAGACCACAGATAGCGGACGCAGCCCCTTCTTCGCACCGTAGTACGTACCGCCGGGACTCAGATAGTAATCAATGATGTTGCCGTAGAACGAGGGCCAGTGACTATTGAGCATCCAGTAAAGCGTCATTTTATGGTTGCTCCAGCCAGTGGCCGCGAAATCTTCGAATTGCGCGCGGGTGCTCTCGTAATGTGCCACCTGCGCCTTGCGCACGAACTCCTCCACGTTGCTGGAAGGTCCGTAACGCGTGTCAACCGCTCGCTGGACATTGCCAAGCGTATTGGCCTTCGCGAGCGCTCCTGAATGGAAGAACCACGTGTCGTTGATGGGCCAGAGCTTGTCGGAGGGGATGAACTTCTTCAGGCTCTCCAAGGTGGGAATGTGTTCGTTGTCGCCCTGCTCGGCGGAAGACCCGCGAGATGGCACGTATTTTCCACTGAACCAGTACTCCGGCGGCCGCCAACTGTACGGTCCTTCCATGATGATGCCATCCCAAATATGTTCGCCTTTGGCGTCCTTGGCGAAGGATGAAACGGTATCGACAATCGCGTTTTGCCAGTGCACCTCGGACAGAATCTTATGGTATTCGTCGCGGACAGGTTCCGGCGGCAGGCCGTCGCTTCCGTTGGCCCAGATGAACACCGACGCATGCGGACGGAGCATGAGCGTCTGGGAGCGAAGGCTCTCAGCCGCCACCCGATGGTCCTCTTCACTCCACTGGTCCCATTTCTCCCATTGATTGCAGCACATCCAACCGAACATCAGAGGAATGCCTTGTTCGTCCGCCAGTTCAACAATGTGTTCACTGGAGATCTTCGATTCCCACCGCAGTAAGTTCATCCCAAGATCTTTCACGTACCTTAGGATTTCTGCTTCGCGATCAGGATCGTATCTATATAGAAGATCCGGGGTATAATCCCCGCCGCGCGCCAGGAAGTCTCGACCGTTCACTTGCAGATAGAAATTCCCGCCCTTGCCCTTATCGGGGAATTGCTCGTCTTGATCGCGATGCTGGGTAATGCTCCGTATTCCGAAGCGAATGTGAGAGCGGTCAGAGACTTTCTGTTCCAGCGCAAACTCCAGATGAAGGTCGTAGAGGGCTGGCTGACCCATGGTGTACGGCCACCAGAGATCGGGATTGCTTACGACCAAGCTGGGGTACTTTTCAGCGGTAAACACAACTTCGCGAGTTTCACTGGGGGAGAGACTGACACTTTGTTCTAATTCGATCGTTGGCTTCCCTTGTCGCGAAATCGTTCCCTTCAGCGTGCCGCGGAGGGGTTGCGCGGCAAAGTTATGCAGGTTCGCATAAACCGTAAGCCGCGCAACCGCCTGTGGCAGGGAAAGCTCAGAGTTGACCACCGGGTTCTCGAGCGCGACCTCACCTGTGGTCTTTAGGTAGACCGGCTTCCAGATGCCTGCATTTCTGTCCGGCACGAAGGAAGCGTCGAACATATGCTCCCTGGTGTACTTGCCTTTGTATCCCAGATATTTCCAGTTGATCCAATCGAACCAACTGTCCGCCAGTTCCGCACCGTCAACGTCCTGAACCAGTTGCTCGGGTGTCACTTTGACAGCCAGCGCATTCGGCGAGCCTGGCTTGATCCACTCGGTCACATTGAGCTGGTGAGCGGCGTACATCCCTACGATTTGCTTGTTGTCCGCCACCTTGTGCCCGTTCACCCAGATTTCCGCGCGATAGTTGATTCCCGGGAATTCCAGCGTGTAGGCCGAGCCCCCAGCCGGCGCGGTGAACACAGTCCGATACCACCAGTCCTGCTTGTACAAATCCTGCGGGACGTTCTCCAGCAGGTTCTTGCCAACATACAGGTTGGGGTAGACACCATCCTCCTGCAAGATTTCGAGAACCGTCGCGGGCATGCGATGGATGGGATGCCACGCCTGGTCCTGGTAATTGGATCGAGAAAGCGCTGCACCATCTGTCCCAACGTCTTTCGCCGCGGCCAATTTCCAGGCCTCCGACAGCTCCCGTTTCCCGGAAGCGTCCACTGCGCCAAGCGCGGGCAGGACGAACAGGCACAAGGACAACGAGATTGTAGAAATCACGCGAAACATGCTGTTCTTCCTTTCGGAGCATTTGGAGCGGGTCTCATGTTCGTGAAACCCGCTTGCGCAAGTCCGTTTTGGCTGCCAACCTCGCGGGCAATTACGCACTGCGAAGAGCCACGAATCGCCGGCATGGTTTGCTCAGGCGTCAAGCTTCAGAAATACAGTTTCAACGCGAACTGGATTTCGCGCTGATCGTTTTGCCCATCGCGTGTCGAATTGATGGCTCCAAACTGGGTCGGACTGTTGTAATTCAGTGAACCGGGGGCCGCTGGCACTCCATTAATGCTGAATCCCGGATTCGAGAAGTTCGGATGATTGGTCAGGTTGAAGAACTCGGAGCGAAACTCCATCCGGAAACGTTCGCTCAACGAGAACTGCTTGAAGAGCGAGAAGTCCATGCGATGAAAACCCGGTCCACGGAACTGGGCCGGCCCGCCGCCCAAGGGGCTGTAGTCGGTTTGCCCAATGGTGGTCGCCAGTGGAGGCGTTGCGAAAGCTGCCGGGTTCATCCACTGGTCCTGGTTGTGTTTTCCGGCATACAGATCCACGCCAGGAACTTTCAAGGCATAGCAGCCGAACCCTGAAGTCGTGGGAATGGCGCACGGGACCGTACCGGGTTGGCCATCCTGCAGGGTCAGAATCCAGTTGGTGTCCCAACCGCCCGCGATCGCGTTGAGCAAACCGCTGCTGCCGCCCAGAAAATGCCGGCCATGCCCAAAAGGCAGTTCATACATCCCGCTGAGGTGGAACACTTTGTTAATGTCGAAGTCGCAACGTGCGAAGTCCCCGTGTATGCCAAAATTCGGAAGGAACGGAGCGCGGTAGCTTGGGCCCAATGCGGTGGGATTCAGAACGTCCACCGCATCGTTCATGCAACTGGCCCAAGTGAAGTTCCCGAGGACACTCAAGCCATGGCCGACCCGTCGTTCGTAGTTGGCTTGGAGAGAATTGTAGTGGCTATTGCCTGAAAAGGTGGAATAGACCATGTAGGAATTAAAATCAGGATAGGGAGAATACGCTAGGGCGTTCAGTCCCGGCGGCAGGATCTCCCGAGGAGTATTCGGGTTGACGTACGTGCCCATGTGATGGACCGTATTCCCGACGTAGCCCAATTGCACTGTATCGTGGGGGCTTAACGCGTACTGCACTGTGAGGTTGTATCCCTGGGTGTAAGGAGTCTTCACGTGGTAGTCTTCGCCCGTGAAGGAGACTCCTCCCGGTTCAACGGCGCCCGGAGTCAGAGGAAGGCCGGTGGTTCCCGTCTCAAGCGTGCCAATGGAGCCGTTGTCGAACTTAACCGGCGCATTGGGCACTTGATAACTCTTGCCCAGCGTGTATTGGAAAGGAAAGTCCACATAAGTTTCGATCACGGAATTTTCGAAACCGCCGTAGAAGATCCCGTATCCGCCTCGCGCCACCAACTTGGGAGTAAGTTGATAAGCGAATCCGAATCGCGGCGAGAAGTTCCCCTTCTGCGATACCCCGAGACCCGGCTGGCTAGAACAGACGATATCAATTCCATCTGTCGTCGCAGCCGTCTTGAAATCTGCGGACAACGGTGTGTTGCAGCGCTTCTGTGTTAACAAGAACGTGGAATGTCCGTTTGCCCCGGCAGGGAGGAAATTCGATTGAGCACCATAGTTTTCAATCAACTGGCCGAAGTATTCGTACCGGAGGCCGAAGTTCAGTGTCAGCTTTGAATTCACTCTCAAATCATCCTGGAAGTAGCCTGCGTAGTATCGGTGCTGCATTGACGTGTTGGCGATGTTAGAAGCGCTTACCGAATCAGCTCCTCCCACGTAATCAAAGGCACCCGGCACCGTTCCCGGAATCGGCGTAAGAAGCATCTGGGCATAGTCTGTGTTGCCTCCGGTCGTGGTCGGGACTTCTGTATAGTAACCGCTGAAGGCCCAGGTTCCCCGCGCTGCGATCGGCTGCAGAATGGAGAAACCCAGGCGCTGCCATTCGAATCCGACCCTAAAACTGTGGCGGCCAACAATTTTGGTCAGGTTGTCCGTAATCTGCGATGTAGTGCTCAGTTCGATCGAGGGCAAGTATTGGCTGCTGCCCAGGGAGCTGAGACTTCCGAAGTAGATGGAACCCAGCCCGCCATTCGAATTGCCTTGCGGTACGCCTTGGATACCGAACTGCTCGGGGATTCCCTGTGTGTTGGCATTGGGCTGAACTCGCGAGACGCTCAGATGGTTGTACCCCAGCCGGAACTCATTCACGAATGTCGGTGAAAATGCATGCGTTTCGCTGAGCGCCGAGTTCCAGGATCTTGTGTTCTGATTCCCGGCATAGAAGGCGCCGCCATCCGCGATGCCCCCAAAAGGTCCGGGAACGATCTCCGGATTTCTCATATAACTGAGACGCCCAAAAACATTGTCTTTCGAACTGATGTTGTGATCGACGCGCACGTCGAACTGATCGGTGTCGCTGTTGATCGCTGGATTGGACAAGTAGTTACCGAACAGGCCTGAGTTGTTCGGAGCTGGAAAGAGATTGAGGAGCTTAATCGCATTCGTATCCAGCCGTCCTGCGGGGAGTATATTTCCCGCAAATGGCTCTCTCGTATAACCGATCCCGACGTCAACCGTCGTAGAAGGGTCGAACACCTGTCCAAGCGTATAACCCCGCCCTAAGACATCCGCGACGCAACCTGGTTGGTTTGGGTTCAGCATACAACTGGCCGGAGGCGGGCCCTGGCTGAGCAATTCGGAGAAGTTTGTATAACCGCTGCTGCGCTCTAATGCTGTCGGCACAGTACTCACGTATGGATTGGCCTGGCGAATGCGTGTGCCTTCGTAATCCATGAAGAAGAATGTCTTATCGCGGCGGATCGGGCCACCAAAGGTGGCACCAAACTGGTTCTGGCGGAATTCGCCTTTCTTAAGACCATGCTCAAAATAGTTGGCTGCATCGAATTTGTCGTTGCGCAAGAACTCCCACGCCGCACCATGGAACGCATTCGTTCCCGACTTCAGAGTGGCGTTCAGTACCGCAGCCGCCGACCTGCCTGATTCCGCGCTATAGTTGTTCGTCTCGACCTTGAACTCCTGAATCGCATCCACCGGTGGCTTCGCGGAATAGGCAGTACCGTTGAGAAAATCCACGAGGTTGGTGTTGTTGTCGATGCCGTCAAGTAAATAGTTGTTCTGCGCGGGGCGCAGTCCATTTGCCGCAAAGCTTCCGCTGCCGCCCAGGCCGCGGGTGTCCTGCTGGCCCTGAGTAACACCGGCGGAGAGCTGGGCGAGAAATGTAAAATTCCGGCCATTCAGCGGCAGGTCATCGATCGCCTTCTCCTCAATAACTTGCCCCACGGACGCATCCAGGGTCTGCAGCAGAGGCGGAGCTGCTTCGACCACGATCGTTTCTGTCGCTTGTCCGATCGGCAGCGCGATGTCAACCTCAAGGTTCTGCTGCACGTCAAGAGTCACGTTATTCTGCTTAACGGTCCGAAAGCCGCTGGCAGATGCAGACAAAGAGTAGTGCCCGGCCTTTACGGGCGAGAATGTATACCGCCCCTGTGATCCCGCCGTGGTAGAGGCGGAGATGTTCGTGTCCACATTCGTCAGCATGACCTCCGCGTTGGGTATGGCTGCGCCGGATGGGTCGCGGATCACGCCGGATATCGAGCCCATGTCGACTTGGGCCATGACCGTCGCGGATACAAGCAACCCCAACAACAGCACTACCACAGACACGGTTGACTTCGTCCATCCAGAGTTGAAAACCAACATGATCTTGCTCCTCCTCCCGTGAGACCCGGGCACCCGGAACGCGATTCCGAGAAGTCCATTGCCGAGGCGCTTTGGATATCGGAATCTGCGGCCCTATGAGGTTCTGTAAATGTTTGTCCACGCAGCCAGCCCACCGAGATTTGGCGAGCGTGTACGTGCACGATATTGGCGTGCACGTGCACGATGCGCCTACAGGGACCCAATTGTCAAGCTTTTTTTGTAGCTTTGTTGTTAACAAGTTAAAATGT
>PLIC01000147.1 GCA_003139995.1 Candidatus Acidiflorens stordalenmirensis
CTCAAAATTGGGGTCCACTCCAAACGTGTGTAGGAATCCTTTATACTTAACATTCACCATATGCTTTGCACGTGATCTATCCGCTGATACTCACTAACGTCCTTCCGCACGTAGCACAGCAGGAATCGTCCGTAGCACAATCATCAGGTCAAGCCACAAACTCAAATGATCGACATAGTAGAGATCCAAGTTCATATACGTAAGAAACGAAGGATCACTTCTTGCGCTAATCTGCCAGAGCCCGGTCAAACCAGGGCTCACAGCAAAACGTCGCAGATGGTCCGGTTTGTATTCGCACAACTCCTCGGATAACGCTGGCCTGGGTCCGACCAGAGCCATATCACCCCGCAACACATTCCATAGCTGTGGCAATTCATCAATGCTGTACGTTCGCAGGAATCTCCCTATACTTGTTACGCGAGGATCCTTCGCAATCTTAAACAGCGGCCGATGACGCTCGTTGAGGTGAAGTAATTTCTCCTTAAGCTCATGCGCGTTGCCCACCATTGTTCGGAATTTGTAACATAGGAAATGACGCCCATTCTTGCCCACACGCCAGGATCGATAAAGGACCGGCCCGCACGAATCCGCCTTTATAAGTATTGCGACCACAATCATGAGCGGCAAGACGATAATTAACAATAACGAGCCCAAAATAAGATCCATTGCCCGTTTCAGAACACCCTGTACGTTAGAGCCAGATCTGTCGCGCAGGATGCTGTCGGCAAAACTACCTACTTCAGCACTATCAGAGGATGAGGGAGCCTCGACAAAGTTTCCTAGAAACAACTTCACCGCGAACCGCTGCTTGTGAGCCTGCTCCAAGACCGTGCTTAGGTGCTTCTTCTCCCACGCGCTTGAGACGAAAACGTGGTCGATAACGTTTTGCTGGACTATTGTGGGCAAATCGGTGAGCTTACCGAGTATCCTTGGATTCGTGTGTGAATCCGGATCTACAAAGCCCTTGACTAGGTAGCCCAGATGTGGATTTGTGTCCAGATACTCTGCGAGGACGCGGCCGCTTTCATCGGCTCCAACAATCAGCGTATTCCGGCAAACCGTGTTGTCTTGCCGATCCGGCAGTCGACGATTATACGGGTGATTGTACAATTTGCTTACAACCACAGTGTTGAGCACGCCAGCTACGAGGATGACTTGCCAAGCCGGCCGCATTCCGTTGTTATAAGTAAGAGCGATAACCAACAAAGTAGAACCCACTGCAGCAACGCCCGGCCCCAGCAAGTTATTTAGACCTTTTTTGGTTTGACCTGCTCGATAGAGGCGCCCAGCGCTCATCAGAACAACAATCGAGACTGCATACACCACGAGCAGACCCCTCGTGGCTCTCAACTGTGTCAGGAATGCAGATGACGTGACATGTGATACGGACAGCTGATAATTCGTTAGCAGCCAGAGGGCATAGACTGCGAACGTCGAAGCTAAAGCGAGAGTTAGGGCAACTGCAACGAATTGCAAAGACGACAAGCCTTTCCGCCATCCGCGAGGTGCTTTTGGCGAGGCTTCATGTTGCGAGATTGCCGGAGGCAGAGGTATTACTTCCAGCGATTCTCGACTCTTTCTCTTCCGAACCGGGGTTGCGCTTCCCATCGATGATTTTCCTTAGGTGTCACTCAAGAAGGCCGCAGTTAAGTTTGTGGTAGAAAGTCTCATGTGGTTGTGAATTTGAACGCCACGCTTTCACAGCATAAGGGCTCACCGTACCGGCGAGCACGCGGTCGTCCATGGCGATGCTAACAGAAGGCCGCAACTCCTCTTACCACAGACTCGACCTCTTTCTTCGCAGTTCGAATCCGCCCACTCAACCACGCCCGCCCGACTGATGCATCTGCGGCCAGAGAAACGAGATCTTTGAGGCGGATCCGTCGTCGTTTCACGAATTCCATGGGCTTGAACAGAGGATCGTGACTGTACCAACGAAGCGCCATGGCATTCTTGAGAAATAAACCGGGCGTTCTTCCAGAGTATTTACGGTTGCTTTCTAGGTGAGTTGGGAAGGCTTCTGCCAAATATGCAAATGCCTCGGTCACAAGTGCAATGCCATCAAACTTGAGCATCTTGCGTAAATCACTTATTGCAACGCATGGATCGGGGAGATCTTCCAGTACCTCAAATGAAATCACCGCGTCGTATTGTCCGAAGTGACAGTCTTCATAGGAACTTAAAAGGTTTATTTGCCGATCGAGAAGTCCACGGCCGCGGAACCGCTTTACGGCTAAGTCGTAGGTCTTACTGCCAGGCACCTCAAAGAAATCAATATTAAGTGCCGATCCTCTTTCGCCACGGGAGCTATTGTCAACTCAGAGGATACACTAAAACCTTGCAGGGAACCATCGGGTCTAAAGGTAAAACGTATGGTGTTTTTGTTTAGTATAGATTTCAGCGACCCGGATTCGTGCGAGGATGCCATCATCCCCGATCGTTTCCCTGTAGCTCTTTTTGCCGAAGTGGTGAATATAAGCGTTACGAATCCATACCATCCGATAACCCTTCTCCGCGACGCGTTTGCATAGCTCAATTTCATTGCCGTAGTCCGGGAGGTTTCGGTCGAATCCGCCAAGCTCTTCCCACAGACTACGTCTTATGAAAAAGGAGAATCCCGAAACCCAAGTCAGATCCACAACAATGGGGTCCAGGCATTCAGCTAACAAACGCTTTGCAAAATTACAGATCTGATTATCATTCCAATAGGGAAGTAAATTGGCCGCTAAAGGCAAAGTTTGGAGATTTCCAGCGCTTGTGGAAGGCCCGGCTACACCGATCTTTTGATCGTACTCGAACACTTCTTTGACTAGCCGCCAGCACCAAGGTGTGACCACGGTGTCAGAGTTTAAAAAACAAAGATATGGCCGAGTGGCCAGACTAGCCCCCGCCCCGCAAGCCGCGCTATGTCCGAGAGGGTTCACGTGGTTAACAATTTTCCATCCGTTTTCGTTGCTGAAGCCCTCAATCACCCTGCTGGTCTCGACAAGCCTGGAGCCGTCGTTGACGATGATAATCTCCGCCTTCCGAGCATATTTTTCCAAGCTAGCCAGGCAGCGGCGCGTGACCAAGGGCGCGTCATGAACCGGCACGACTATGGACATGGAGGCGCTCGCCAGAACGTCTTCCATCGACTGCTCAAACTGTATGTGGCGCGGGAAGTCGCGTGTTAAGATCCGCAGTTTTAGTTCGCGCAGCCCGTTAATAACCCGCCGTGGCAATGCCCGTTTGAGGAAGTGCGGGATCTGCAAACCTGCCGCCCAATGTAATCGCTCGGGAGGGCGATTAGGGTCCAACGTAGGGCTACTGTAACTGGCAGTTTTAGGCATTTTATTTACCTGATAAATTCTCCTAACAGCGGCTTTACTTCTCAAAAAGAGAGCAATCGCCGGAACTCTAAACGAGTGCGGGCGAGAGTCGCTTCTCCTTTGTTCACGTTTTCAGCTGTGCGCGGGTTCGTGCAAATCCCAACGCTCAGAAAGTAGCAGAACTAGCCGGAACCTCCTTTTTGGTTCAAAAACGGCCCTGATCATACACCGATCCCGCTGTTCGCCGATAGTGTGAAACAAATTTTCATACGGACCGCCCCCTACGGTACAAGATTCCGAACCAGCACAGCCGAAATTGCGCCATTTGCGGCTCACTTTTGCAACACCTCTCCTTACTCTAACCTGCTGTAAACCGATTCCGATGCGGGACCTGACCACCATCGATCTATCCTGTCAGTACCGGCAGTAGCGCGATCCGCCCCAGCATCGCCCCGAACCGCCGCCGCGTCAGATGTCCTTCCGCCAAGAGTAGCCAGTAGTAACGCGCATGCTTGACCAGCCGTCCTGCGGTCTTCACCAGCCGTTGCTGCAAGCTGGTCAGGGACCATTTCTCAATCCCTCTCGGCAAACCCAGCCGCCACCACAAATTCCCCAGATTGTAGGCCAGCAGGCTCAGCGCCAGCCGCACTTGGTTCGAGCGGAACCGATGACAAGAGAGCCGCGTCATCTTCACCGCCTGCTTCCCCTCCTTGATCCATTGCTCCGCCGTGCCCCGCTTGTTGTAGAACCGCACCACTGCCCGACTCGGTGTCTCCAGGTTGGTCACGACGAACCCCAGTCGCGGGAACAACTCTCCAACATGGAACTCCACCTTCGCCACCACCCGTCGTGCTGTCTTCCAACTGGCTGCCTGATAGAGAAAGCCTTTATACCACACGATGGGTGTGTCACTGGGCCGCCCCACCGGGCGCGTCAGCAGTTCCGCGATGTCGCGCTCCAGACTGTCGTTCGCGGGAATCCGAATCGCATATTTCACTCCCCGTTCTTCCAGCGCTTCGTAGATCTCCGGCTTGGCGAAGGCAGCATCGGCACGAAACACCACCTCCCTGCCCAGTTCCTGTTGGCGCGCGATCTCCGGTAGAAGTACTTCCTCCCAGTCCTCGGCGCTATGTACGTTGCCAGGTCGCAGCTTCGCTTCCAGACAGTCTCCCTCCCCGTTGAACAGCAACAGCGGGTGATAACAGGTTGACTCGAAGTGTCCGTTGTAGGCACTGTGCTCCTGTTCTCCATAGACCGGGATTTCTGTGCTGTCCATGTCCAGTACCACCCGCTGGGGTGAATCCACGGCCTCCGCCTTCGCAATCAACTCCCGATTGATTCGGCTCAGACCTTCCAGGTTCTCGTCTTGGCTTAGCACCTCGGTCTCGAACCAATGCAGGCGCGAAGGCAACGCTGCTCCGCGAACCCAGATCTTCTCGGAGCCGATCAACCGGAACGTCGGATCTTGCGACAACCGCTCCGCATCGTTCACATCCTCGTATCCTGCCAAGCGACTGTAGATGGACTGTCGCAGCAGGTCCGGGAGCGGCAACTGCGTGTTTTTGCCGCGCCGGTCGTCCATGATATTTTGCGCAATGAGCGCGCTCAATCCCATACGTTCATCCAACTCACGGACCAGCAACAGACCACCATCGGGAGTAACGCGGGAACCTTGGAAATCAACTTTCAAACAAGGGTTAAACGAGAGCTGAAAGGGTTGATTTTGTTTCTCACCCATTGGGGCGAGCCTCCGTAGCGTTCGTTTTGCTCTCAAAACCGCATGAATACTGGCGTTGGCTCGATCATACAGCCACTTACTCAGAGTTCAAAAAGGAAATGTGGGTAAGACCGTTTTGGGCCAGGAATAAGGAGTCGTTCCCAGCGCCGTCCCCCAAAATTAGCACTCGCAATTTCGACAGGCTTATCCCACATGCGCGAGCATGTAGGATGAGCCTGTCAAGCGCATGAACCGTCCACTTCTGCCGGAAGGGCCTAGCCCAAAACACCAACGTTTCGAAAATAAAGCTATCTCCGTCCCGATACAGCCCTCGCATGTGTTCGTCGAAACGATGGGGAGTCGCCCCAAAGCGCTTCACGTCGTTAGCGACGTTCCAGCCTAATTGCAAGGCTTCCATCCAGACGCAGTTTTCAGCAGCTTCCCGTGTCAGTCCGGAAAAACGGACTATCTCCTCAACGATTCCGGTAAAACTGCACGGAATTCCCGTGAGCGACTGATTAGATTCAGAAACCGTAGGGCTACAATCCATGTGCTTGCGTCTCTTAGGAAGCTGGCCTGTCGGCACCATTTGAATTCACATCGGAAGTAACGGACTCCAGCGGAGCATAATCACGCGTAATACACTCAGCCAATGTTCTCAGAGCAAATCTCAGCGTTGACGAATCGCAATGGTGCTTCACGACGGAAACTGCAAGGCGAATATCGCACCACCGACTCCGGACGTAGGGGCGAGAGTAAATGGAATTAAAGAACGACACCACAGGGGCAAGGTTGTTCTCACGCAGTTTCTCATTAAGGAAGCTCTGCATCACCCGCATGAGCTCAACCGATTTGAGAGGCTTCTTGCAAAACCACCGATTCCCTCCGTGAACACGGTATGCTCCAAGGATTTGGTCTATTCCATATATCCTGCCAAGAAGCGCAGCAGCCCGGACCACGAAATCATCTGCGGATACTCTCGCGTCAAAAGGAAGGGGAAAAATTCGATTTGCAAGCGTCCTGGTGAGGGCGAGGCCGCTAGTCGGTGATGCTACGTAGGGAACAAACCTGTACTTGCAGGCATATTCGTACAGGTTTTCGGGGACGTCAAAAACACGTCTGGGTATCAACTCTCCAAGCGCCCTCCCACGCTCGTCAACAATTTCTAAGAGGTGGTAGAGCAGGAAACTAGAAGTTGTCTTGTGCCAGTGGTGGAACAAGCAGACAAGCTCTTCAACCTTGTGGTCAACGAAGTAGTCGTCAGAGTCGAGAAAACAGATCAACTCACCGTGACTGTTCGCAATCCCTTCATTGAGCGCAGAAGCCTGCCCCTCGTTCTCTTTTGCAAGGTGACAGATTCGGCTGCTGTACTGCCCTATGACCTCCGCAGAATTATCTGTGGAGCCGTCATCGACGACCACGATCTCAGTATGGGGGTAGGATTGGTTTAGAGCGCTGTCGATGGCCTCAGCCAAGAATCGACCATAGTTGTAGTTATTGATCAGAATGGTAACAAGCGGCTGGATAGTGCTCATACACTCCTGCGAGAGAGCAACAACTGAGCGTATCCGATCAACGATGCCCTTTCCTCGAAGAACATGGTCGGCACCAACAAGATCAGAGGCCCCAAATACGCCACGGAAGCGCCCAGGCTGCAGACCACAAAGACGATCACTATGGTCGCAAACCAGATCAATGCTGTGGTGTAAGAAGGGCTTCCAACCTCGCGCGTGACAAGCACGTGGAGGAGTAAGTAGCTTGGCAGTGCGACGATTTCAGCCCATCCGTATCCCATTAAACCTAGGCGTGGTACCAACAGGGCAGCACCGCTAGCAAATAACGCTACATGGGCGCAGTTAAACCAAGTCACCTCCCAGTTCTTCTGAAGAAGGTAAAGTACAGATGCATGGAGATTGAACACAGAATTTGCTAGGTAGCTTAGCGCAATAAACGGAAAAATTCCAAGGGCAGGCATCCACCGTTGACCGAAAAAAAGCGGGAAAACAAAGGGCGCCACAGTCGCGAATCCCGCCAGAGGGAGGCCGACGGCAACAGCCTGAAGCCGCATTCCCTCCGTTATACCCCTACATAAACGCTCACGGTCGCCTCCCAGCTTCGCGAGTGCGGCCAGTGCCACCCGCCAAGTTACTGCTTTTGCAAAGGATAGCAGGGTCGCGATTCGTATTGCTAAGGCCACGAAACCAACAGCTTCCGCGCCCGCAAATCGCCCGACAATCAATGGGTTCACCAGATTCCGCAGTTGCCAGACCCAGATAGAACTGGAGTAGCTCAGGCCGTAACCGAGCATTCGTCGGATTAAGTTGTACTCCCAGTGCCAACCCGGCCTCAGCTGTGCCGTCCAGAAGCTAAGAAGGCACAGGCTCACCTGCTGCGCCAGGGAGCCGACGACGGGAGCCCAGGCGCCAGCTCCCCTGAGTGCAAGCGGCACGGCGAACACCTAACACAAAACCTGACTCACGAGCTCGTTGACTGCCACAGCTTTAAAGTTCAACTCCCGATCTAGCTTAACGATGGCAGGAATAGCCAAAAGGCTGAACGGAATCCCAATAGAAAGGACGCCAAGAACGGCTCCTGCTTCTGGGATTCGGATGAGGCCGGCAATCAAAGTCCGGAAAGCTACGATCGGGACCGTAAACGCCAGTGAAATCCAGAAGAGAATTGTGAATGCCTGATCAGATTCCTCAGCGGTTACTCTTTCTGACTTACGAAGCAAGTAAACATCAAGACCCCAAGTACCGAATGTGCTCAAGAATGTTGTGATCCCGAGCCCAGGGGCATAAATGCCAAATTCGCGTGGGCCTATCACACGGGTCACAAACAATACACCGACAAGGCTTAGGGCAATACCAACGACTTGCCGACCGACGAGGATAGCACCACCTTTTATTGCCTTCTCTCGCAAACTCATATCAGTGCTAAAGAGTCCAATTGAGAGTTTAGACGAAACGGCCAGCGGACCAGGTCCCTGAGGACCACCAGGAAAGTTTTCAGCAGCGTCTTAGAATTGAGAAACAGGATCCAGTCTCCGATCTGCTGAGGGTCGAGGGCGACCGGTCCGTATCAAAAGATGGGTTGTGGCGAGAGCTGGCCTGCGAATCCGTGATTCCAAGGGTGGTATCCAGCCTGGCTTATGCTGCTCCCACTTATGATCAATGATCTGACCGAATCCCAGAACCCGCCGACCAACCAGCTCAAGTCTGCCTTCAAGCGACCGTTCCTTTTTGTTCGTGATCTTGTTCCTCCCTCTTTCGCACGACGAGTGGCCTGAACTTGCCAAGCGTTGCGCCAGCAACGCGACCAATTTTTGAACGTTCGATCCTTGTCTTACAGGTCTGGAATACTTCCTGTGCGAATACCTTCCATGGTAACCGCGGATCGGTACGCCTCCAGTAAGCGGAGCCGAGTAGCCAAGCTGTCCCAATAGCGAATGTGAAGAACGTCCCCCCGAGCACAATGTACTTGCGTTTCGGATGGCTCTTCTTCTGTGGGACTACGGCAGCGTCAAGGACCTGGGCGGAGGGAGTGTCGCGAGCTTCTTCAAACCGGGCTATTTCATATTCCTTGGTGAGCAGTTCGTAGACGGCCTCATCGATTTTGTTTCGGCGAAACAGATCGAGGTATCGGACGCCTAAGAGAGGAAGCTGTCGGATGGAAGGATAAAGTTCACTTGAGCTGAGCACCGACCCATTGGCTGGAGTGATATCTTTGCCTCCTACCTTATTGAGCTGGCGTTCCAACTCGCGGACTTGTGCCTTCAGCTCTCGTACGCGATGATTGTCATCCGTATAAATCTGTTGCAGGCCGCTCAGCATTGACAGCGAGGTGATGAGTTGCGCCTGCAAGTCAGCTGCAGCAGCCACCATCGCCTTGGCTTGTTCAGGGATATCAATTGCGGCATTCGAGCTCGCGAATTCACTGAATTCCTTAGATGCGTCGTCCAGTTCCTTCTTCACTTCTTCACGACGCCGTTCAATAAACAACCGCTCACGATGAGCGGACGAGTCAGTCAGACTTGCCAATACCTGGTTCAGGTCCTCAACATAAGCCTGCGCCATGGCGGTCGCACGCACCGGATCATGATTTTCTACAGAAATACTGAGGATACCGGTCTTTGGGTCCGCCGTGATTTCTGTCATACCTTCGAGTTTCGCGCGGGCGTCCTCGGGGTAGCGCAAGCTATAAAACTTCAGTAGCCCGAACCGGTTGACGATTTCGTCTTCCACCGTGCGGCTTTTAAGCACGCCAATGAAAAGATCACCAGAAGAATTTAAACCAAGGAGTTTGTTCGCCATGCCCATTAACCCGCCGGCTCCGCCCCCACCTCCGCCTCCGCCGGAGCCTTCTCCGCCCCCTGAACTAAGCGCCGGCAGAGCCATCATCATGTCCGAAGTATTGAAATCAGGTGGCATCAACTGGACGGTCGCGGTGTAGCGCTTCGGCAGGATCAGCGCCAGAATCAGGAAAGCAGCAAACCCTGTCGCGGTGAGTCGTACCAGAAACCTACGTTCGCGCCATAGGAGCCATGCCACATCGATTGACTCGAGAACGGAGGCCCGTTTGCGAGTTGGTTGCGGCTGCAACCCGATGTAGTCGTAACCGCCAGCAGACCCGTTTTCGACAGAGGGCTCAATCAGCGGTGCTAGAACTTCGTTGTCAGCACGATCCACAAACGCAACCTCGAATCTCGGTAACCCAACACGCTAACGTAGTGTCGGATCTCAGTTTGGTCCCAGTCCCAGTGCTTACAGCGTACATCTTCATGCCAAAATTGAGAATTTTCATCGGACGTTTTTCACTTCCGAATCCGCCCGCCGGGCCAGATGGTCAACTGAACCGATGCCGTAACATTCGATTGGCGATTGGCATCAAGGACCGGGAATCTCCACTGCTCATACTGAAGAAACCCAGAGATGGAGACATCGCCCCAGCATGAGTTTGCCTTATGCGGAACATTCAAACTGCTTCAGAAATGAGTCGCATAGAAGGCGGCAACACCAATCGAACTAGCGATCTGTGCGGACTCCAGTAAAGTCTTCCACTTGGTGTTGATGGAATACGCCTTCTCGGGCACGACCACCATGTCACCGGGACGCAGCTCTGCGCTCAACGCTCCACCACCGAACATGCCACCTGGCCCACCCGCCACGGAACCATCCGCGCGGACGACGAAAACAGCTTTCTTGTTCGCCATTTGGGTCGGTCCGCCCGCCTGGTTCAAGTACCAGCGCGCGTTCTTCCCTGGCTTAAAGGTTATCGCCGTTGGGTTATAAACCGAGCCATCAACAATCACAATGTTAGCCCTCTTGGGGATGTTGATCTGATCGCCGTTTCGCACAAAGATATCGCTCGATGTGTTGGCCCAGCGCCCAACGTTGTTCGAAATATGGACGACCAGGCGCCCTGCCGGCGGCGTGTTTATCAGACTTGTAACCGTGGTTTGGTACTGCAGCAAGGCGGCTTTCGCAGTCTGCATCTCATCCGAGTCCATGCCGGGAAGCAGCTTCACTTCTGCTTCTTCCGCCTGCACCTCCTGGATCAGCTCAGCGCGATTCTTTTCCTGTAACTCTCTCACCTGGTCTCGCTCGAAAATCGCTCCGTACGGATAGGCATCGGCGCGGAATCCTCCGGCCCGCTGGATAACCGAGCTTAGACTCTCACCTGCCTGAATTCCGTAAGTACCGGGATGAACCACTTCGCCCGTAACCTTGATGGTTGCACCGAGATCGTTCCATCCCCCGATCTGGCGGATGGTAAGAACGTCCCCATAGCGCAGCCGCACGTCCGTATCTGGTTCGCCGGCCAACGCGTACGCAATCGGGACCGCAACATGGTCGCTAACAAGCTTGGTACCCTGTTCGACTTCGTAGCGCGTCAGATCAGCCTCTTGAGTGTAGGCGCCGCGCTTGAATCCTCCGGCGAGACGGATCAGACTAGCGGCTGTCATGTCTTCGCCGAGCGGGTACTTGCCAGGGTGCCCGACTTCACCTTCGATCGTGACGGTGGGTGGATCAAGCTTGTTGAGATCGCGATGAATGAAAACGCGGTCTTTAGGCGCAAGCTCGACGTTGTCTTTGGCGTCGCCCTCGAGTGCCTTCGCCAGATTCACGCTGATCACTTTCAACTTGCCGTCGCTCGTCTTGCGAAAGACTTGAGCATCGCTGAGCAGCGCGTCAGGTGTGGTGCCGCCCGCCAAGTAGACCGCATCTCGCAGGTGGGCGACACCATTCGTCAGATGGTCCCCAGGATCGCGGACTTCGCCAGTAACCGTAATCACCGGTGGATCCTCGAAATCAAATCTCCCGAAAACGCGAACGGTATCAAATGGCTTGAGCACCAAGTCCTGATCCTTGCCATCGAGCGCATCGCCCAAATTGAAGGCCAAGATCGTGGGTGTGAAGTCCGGCTGGTTCAAGCGGATGATCTCGGCGTGAGTAGTGGAAGGCTCAGGGAGTAGATCCTTATAAGACTTAATCAGATCCGTGACCTTCATTCCCTCGCGATACGCGAACTTGCCAGGTCGGGAGACGTGACCGTCCAGGTAAACGGTCTTGTCCGCATAGGGCAGGATAGGGGTAATCTTAATTTTATCCCTGTCCTGCACCTTGAAGTCTTCGAGCGCCTGCGTAACTGCCTGCTGATTATTTGTTTCTGGAATGTCAAGACGCAACATGGTGCGGCTGTCGTGACTTTCCACACGCTCTACATCCACGTGCCGCAAAGTACCGGTAGGCATTACGCCGCCGGCAAGTTCCAGTACTTCAGCGAGGCTCTTCTCTTTATCTAACTCATAAATTGCAGGCCTTCTAACCATGCCTTCCACAGTGACTTCCGAGCCCAACGGCGGGATCTGAATTGTGTCTCCCGGCTGCAGTCGTTCCACATCAGCACGGATGCCATGGAGCAGCAAGTCGTAAACGTCGACTTCCTGCACGAGCTGTTTGCCACGGTAATGTCGCAGAATTCGCAGTGAGCCTCCCGACGTGGGTCCGCCAGCCGCGTAAAGCGCGTTCAGAGGCGTCGAGAGTGCGCTAATGTCGTAAGCCCCGGGACGTTCCACATCACCGACCACATAGACACGAACCGTACGTAGCCGCGAAAGCGAAACGTCGGCATTGACGTTGCGGAACTGCCCGCGCAAAACCGTCTGTACCATGTGTTGGACGTCGCCTAGACTCCGTCCTGCCACGTCCACCGTACCGACCTCAGGCAAGTCCACACGACCGGACCGGTCGACCACACGTTGCAGTCTCTGCGAGGTGCCTCCCCAAATGTCGATAGTAAGGCCGTCCCCGGGACCCACGACGTATTCTGGTCCGACCGGCACGTCCATAGGCAGTTCATCGAAGTTTCCCGTGCCATTGCGGAAAACGTCTTCGCCGAAACGCTCAAGTGGCAGCGGCGAATGCCGCGAATACTGGGCGTACAAATCGTAGAGAGAAGGAACATCCGCGTAAGGATTGGGGCGGTGACGGAGCATGGGCTGCATCGGAGGGGTCGGGAAGGCGGGCGGGAGCGAGGGCTGCATCATGGTGGGGTTCTGCAGGCTCGCCTGCTGAGGAAATCCTTGGGTACTACCTTGCCCTTGTAGTAAAGACCCTAATGAACTCAGTGACGATAATGAACCCAGTGACGGTGTTGTCGAACCGAAAGGGTTGGAATTGCCGGCTTCCATCCCGCCCATTTGTCCCATCGCTTTCTTGGAAAACGATGAAAGATCTCCTCCCTGGCTGGCGCTCAGCATGCTCGGCAAGTCAGCAGCCTGAATCTGTGCCGCCTCGTTCTCGTCGCTCTCGCCGTTTTCGAAATAGTTTCCCCACGGAGACTGCAGCTGAGTCATCTGCAGCTGGCGAAAGGGATTGACCTGTTGATTTTGCGGAGCCGATTGCGAGGGCGGGTACTGCTGCGGGTACTGAGGTTGAGGGTATTGTTGCTGTGGGTACTGCGGTTGCGCGGTCGGCTGCTGAGGATACTGTGACGACGGGTACTGTCCGTAGGGCATTTGCGCGCCTTGCATTTGGCGGTACAGAGACTGGAGGAGGTCATATGGAGCATTTTGCAGCGAATAGCAGTCCAGGTCATTCTCATGTTTCGCCCAGTAGGCCTGCTCTCCGCTGGAAGTCGGCTGGGAAGTTCCTACTGGACCATTCTGCGTGCTTGTGCTTGGAAGAGTCTGCAGGTTGGCACCAGCCGACTCACGACACGGGATGCTTCGCACCATCTCCTCCCGCGTAGGTTTGGCCCGGATGTAGTCGCGATCCTCAATCTCGCGGGTTGCTATCACCCGGACGTTTTCGTCCTCGAGAATGAGACGAAACAACCCGTCATCCGTGAGGTCAGCGGGGTCAATCACTCTCCCCTGCTCGAAGGCTTTTCTGACAAGTGCCTTCTTGATTTGGAGCAACAACCCCGTTTCCTGGCGAAGGAGGGCGATGATTTTGTCGGCAGAGAGCGAAACCATCTGGTCCGCTTCTTTCTCCGCTCGGGAGTTGGCTTGATCGATCGCAGTGCTCGGCGTATAGAGAGGGCGCTGCTGCTGGCTCCAAACAAGAGCAGAACACCCCAGTACTAAACAGAGCGATCCACTTGCAAGATTTGCGCGGCGACGGAAGATACAGGAGAGTCTATGCATAATGCCTCTACTCGGCCCGGAGGAGCCGGAAATCACCGATCATTGAGCGCTGGTTAGCGAGACGACTTGGATATTCGACGGAGCAACCTTGTTGAAGCAAGACAGTCAGGAGGGATCGACGTCCGCCTCATCGACCTCCACAGCTACTGCCCTCATTAGCATTTCGATGGAGAGCACCAAGCGGAGTCCTTCTTTACGCCGGCGCAAGATCCCCTCCAAACCTGCCATCGGCCCGCTCCTCAGCCGTACGCGCCTACGCGGTCCAGCATCAGGACGATCATCACCGCTGCAAACGTGGCGGATACGCCAAAAACGACAGAACGCAGATAGTGAACCTGCCTACCCAGTCCGAGGAAATAGTATGCCGCGTAGCCTGACATGACTGCGCAAATCACGGTCACAAAATCGGCTAGCACTTCCAGTTTTGTCAGGTGACTTCGGAATCGCGTGGCGGAAGTGCGCCGCGCGCCCGGTATAACCAGAACCAGATCCGAATCGAGAGTGGATTGAGCTTTCGGTGAACTTGTCAGACCGATCAAGGAGTGCATGTTAATCTTTGGCGCTATTTTTCGCTCTTGCGGAGGATTGTAAGGATTCTGTTCTGCGTTGCCGCGTCAACGCTCGCGGCCGGGAACCCAACCAAATTCCACGATTGCCGTGAGGTTCCGGCGTGAGGAATCGAACAGGATTGGATAATGCGAGACATCTTCTCCTCATTTGTAAACGTTCTTGGCCTCTTCTGGCGGAGGCAGATGGTCGGTCGAGCCCACCAAACGTCATCACCGACCCCATGATCGCGGCCGGAATGTGACTTCGACCGATGACGTCCAGTTCGTTTGCGCAGTCGGCGCTAGAATAGGCGCCAACCATTCTTCGTATTGGACGGAGCCCGACAAACTCAAGTCCCGACGAATACACCAGTTAACCTTTACCGAGCCGTCGTTTAGGGTTTCTCCACTGGGAATGAAATCTTTAGCGACCTTGGCATGGCGGTACTCAGTTTGGAGTGAACTTCGGGGAGTGAACCAATAGGTGCTCCACGCTTGGAAACCCATTCCTTCTCGTCCAATCCAGTCGCCGATCAGGTTGTTCTTGTTCGTGTACAGCTCGTGGTAAAAGCCGTCCCAATAGACGTACTCGCCGCTAATGCTCCGCGGGGTCGGAGGATCTGTGTACACGGCTTCGACTCGAAAATCCAATTTCGGTAAGCGCGGCAATCGGGGCATGTACATCCCTGATCGCACCGCAGTTCGCCGCGGGGCATAGATGGGGTTTTTGCTCGAATCAACATTGAACGGATTACTTGCTGGTAGAAGCCCATCGGCGTATAGCGTGACCCAGTCGCGGAGATGCGGAACGCGATAGGAGAAGTCAAGCCCTATGGTCCGCTTACCGGGATCTCGACTGGCAGGATAATCGAAAGAGGATTTGGTGGCCACATAGCTCTCCCAGATCGCGCCCAAGGTCAGTGCGCGGCCCACGCCGCCGAGCTCAGATGTGCGCTCAAATCCGACTTCCCAATTTGCCGTGGGTTTGAAACTAATCTTTTCCCCGTGAATCAGTGGTCGTGCAGGGAATTCGTTGCCGGATAGCTTGCCAAAGAATAAATCGAGTTTCATTGGGCCGAGCCGCCGGAAAATCCAAGGAAGCTCAACGGCAGTTTGGCTCGCCCGGAACATATAAATGGGTTCGGCGTTGTCGCTGAACATTAGTGCGCCCCCCTCAGCGGGTCCCCACCATAGGCTCTGCTTCCCAAATGAAAGAGTCCATCCGTCTGCTTTAACTGCGGCGTAAGTGTCGAGAAGCGTGAACCGATCTACAGTCGCAACGGGAACATCTGGCTGGATCGGGTTTTGGTCAACGGTAGCGATCGCTTGTCGAACGGCGAGTGAATATCCGGGTGCGGAAGGTGAGTGCTGATACTCACCCCGAACATAGAGCGTGAAAGGTCCGGCTGCGCCATAGCCCGAAAAGCCGTCGTAGGTGTTGAATCCCTCTTCAAAAGGCCGGCCGTAGTTATTGATGATCGTCTGACCGAAATGATAGCTGTCGTTCAGTGGTGGCCCGTTGATCGATACAACTCGGGTGTACATCGATTCAACTCTCGCTGTACTGTTCGATTTGCCGTCGAGTAGTCCCAGTTCGTATGCGAATTCCTGTTCGAGCTGAAGTTCAAGTACGGCGATTCCTTCGGGAACGCTTCCGTCTACCTCCAGGTTGCCCTTAACCTCGTTCACCAGGTTTGCGGTTTCAATGCGAGTCCAAGGCCTCGAAGCGAGAAACGCAAGCCTGATATAACCCAGACTCGCTAGCTTCTCCACGGCCGGATATACCCAGCTGTCGAGAGGCACGTACGGCGATCCCATATTCTCGGGATTGCGAACCTTCTCCCCGTTGTCTGAGTCTTCTTGAAAATTGCCCCATCCCGCCCCGCCAAGTTCGGGGTCATGATGAGCGCGATAGACCTGGCGCGCAAAGTACCATCCGAGAGCGCTGCCAACTACAACATCAGAAGAGAAGTGTTGCTTGCCGGTAACGCGGGTCAGCGTCACCGCAGAAGCCAGGCCGTAAGCGGCGATCTGGGTTAGGGTCCCCGGATATTCATGCGCGACAACGCTCGCGACCGACCAGGCGATCGCGGAGTGCTCGGAAGGGAACGACGCCCCTCCCTGAAAGAACGTCCCATTTCCGTTTCCTTCAAGCGGCCGGGGACGCTGGGTCATGGTTTTGAATAGATACGCCACTGCCGTGCTATTGAGAGCTGCCTCGCCTGCTAGAAACCCGGTTTCGCGCAGATGGTCGTTGTGGATGAAATGCCCCCAGAGGTAGGAACCGCCGGCGGCGCCGATGAGCGAGTAGGTGGCGTAGTCGGAAATACTCTTGCTTCGGTTGATCTGTGAAGCTGTGCCTGGAACCTGCCGCGAGATCGCAGCATCGTTTGCCATGAGCGTTGCAGTTAAGGCGGCGAATGGAACAAGAACTTTCGCATCCGACCATCGCAAATGAAACGGCTCTGTCCAGAACTGTTTCTGATCGAGCGCCAGATGCTTCATGAAGGGCGTAACCAGCCGATTTTCTGGATCCTCTCCAGCGGGCAAGAACGTGGGCTGATTCTCGTGGGGCAATTCCGTTTTCGCGTGCGGCGGAGCCGAAGGCGGCCGCGAATCGGTCTGAGCACTGCCCTGTTCGATCGGCAAGAGAATCACAACCATGACTGAAAAGATCCAGAGCCTCATGCGCCGGCCTAGAATGTTCGCGCGACCTCAATGGCAATTCCAACGGCGTACGCGACTTGTGATCCCTCCAGAATTCTCTTCCATCGCGAATTCGCATTAAAGGCTTTCTCGGGCACCACAGCCATGTCGCCCGGTCGGAGTTCGGCGGTCTCCACTCCGCCGCTGAACAGTCCCCCTGCGGCCCCGGCAACGGAGCCGTCGGCGCGAATCACGAATATGCCCTTTTTGTAAGCCGTATTGCTCGGGCCGCCGGCCTGGCCCAAATACCAGCCCCCGGGCTTGCCGGGCTTGTAAGCGACAGCAGTTGCGTTGTAAACGGTGCCATCGACCATGACGGATGTGGGGACCTTCGGAATGTAAATCGTGTCTCCGGCGCGCACCTGAATGTCCGCGGACGTATTCCGCCAACGCTTTGGCGCTGGGAAATCGAGGCGAAAGGAACATTAGGAGCCTCTCTTTGACGAGCAGCGGAAACTTGAGTTCGGTTGACTGACAAGGCGTGTTCAGAGGGGTTCGACGTCGGCTTCATCCACCTCAAACATCACCGATCGCATGATCAGATCGATCGAGAGCACCAGGCGGAAACGATCTTTGCGGCGGATCATGATTCCTTCCGCACCCACGAGAGGCCCGTGCTTTACGCGGACTTTCGTGCCTTGGCGCAGGTAGGGATGAGGTTGCGGCTGCAGACCCGCGGACATGCTCGATTCAAGCGCGCGGATCTCGGAGTCCGGAACCACGGCAGGCTGGCCCTGAAAGGTCACGAATCGCAGGATCCCGGGAGCCCGAAGAACGCCCAATCGGTCCCGAAGATTGAGGTTCACGAAGACATAACCCGGGAACAGCGCCACGTCCAATTCCTTGCGGCGATCCTTCCATCGACGTACGCTGCGGTAGACCGGAAGAAAGTAGTTCAATCCCTGGTGTTCGAGATGACGAGTAACCACCTTCTCGTGCCTCGGACGAACCGAAACCGCGTACCAGTGCCCGACCGGCAAAGGCTTTTCGGTGCGGCCGAAAGTTCCGCCCGGAACGGCGGTCTCTGACGCTTCGAAGTTTGAGAGAGTATTTTCAAGCACTGCTTCCGCTCCTAAATACAGCTCCGCCATCTCAGTTACATTCAAATTTCGAATGTAACATATTTGTTATCAACAACTTATGTGCAAACTCGCGACCTTCATCAGCTAGTTGTGTACCGCACCCACTAGCGATGGACGTTCCCGCAAGGCCCTCAAAATCCCAGCCTCGGAACTCTCCAATGGCTTGGTACGAACGTCCACTGTCGCCCAATAAAACACTCCGCGATTCCGTTCCGGCGCGAGCGCAAGGATCTTCATCTGCGGATACCTGCCAAGCAGAAAACCGCATTGGGCGACGCGTTTGTCGGCTTCGTCGAGTGCGAGAATCAAGATGTCGGGCTGGGCATCCTCGATTGCTTCCGCGAGTTGGCTCTCATCCTGTACTTCACCAATCACCTCGATGTCGGGCTGGTCGGCGATCACGGCGAGCACGAGTTCCCGCATCAGTCGTGGACGGTTTGCAACCAGAACTCGCACTCGTTTCACGAGCATAACCCTCGCCAAATACTTCTACTCGTTTGCGAGAGATCGGACAAGATTCAATTGCGTACCTAGACAGCATGTTTAAAGAACGGTCTGGGCGTACCACTTAGAATCGTAGTCCTAGTACTACGCCTGGGACTAAATGGTGGTGACCGTCGAGTACAAAGCTGAGCCGGAGGACGGTTCTCACGCCACTGAACCGCTAGTTGGGAAGGAGAATGCAGCGCGTAAACATGCTTCTCTACGGCTAGAACCATTCCATTCTCGTAGCAAGGGGCACGGACTATGGAAATCCTATCGCGCTGGGTACGAAAATAGGCCCGCGAAAGTAGACGTTAGAAAGCAGTCTGTGGTATCTTTTGGCATTGCTCAGGGCTCGGGGGGCGGGGCAGATGCTAGTGATAGCTAGAGGAGTGTGAACTTGGCTCTCGAGCGTATTGTTGCTTTCCTTGTGGCGGACAATTGTCTCCTCCGCGAAGCTTTGGTTCGGGTACTGAGAAGTAAAGATGATATCGTTGTAGCCAGTGCAATTCCTTTCTCGCCTTCTGCTTTGGAGAAGATCTCGGCCGCGAATCCTGATGTAGTCCTGTTTGACTCCGCAAGCATCGCCCTGACCAGTCCCGGCCTGGTTTCACACATGCGGCGGGCAGGGGAAAACCGCAAGAGCGTTATGGTCAGCATGGAGGAAGACGAAGCCACTTTTTTGCGGGCTGTGGCCGAAGGAGTCGTGGGTTACGTTCTGAAGGACGCGTCGGCCGCCGAAATCGTTCGCGTGATCCGGGCAGTCGCCGCAGGCGAAGCGGTCTGCCCGCCTCGATTTTCGCTGTCCCTGTTTCAGTGTGCTTCCCGGGACATTTCCTTTTCGCTCCGGCCGCCCCAAAAGACGAGATTCGGCCTGACCCGCAGGGAGCAGCAATTGGTAGGCCTGATTCGTCTAGGACTCTCAAACAAGGAGATCGGAAGCCGCTTAAATCTATCTGAGCAAACCGTCAAGAACCATATCCATCATATTCTGCGGAAGGTTGGTGCAAATGATCGTTTACAGATTGTCGAGCTGTGTCAGTCAAAGAGCGGAGAACTGGTAGCCCCCTTGCAGTTCGCCTGACCTGACTGGGGCTTTTTGTACCAATCTCGTGCTGACATTCCCGGATAGTCGGAGCCAGAAAGCTGAGGCTACAGCGGTTAGCGTCAAGGCCGGAAACGTCCCGCCCCGAAGCGGTCGCAGAGCCTTGACACAGACCGCACCTCGGCTACACTCACGCCATACGGGGATCGTCGAGATTGGCTTTATCCGTGCGTATCCGGTGGGTGCTCCGCAAGAAGCTCTCGGGTCCAGCAGGCGCGGAAGGATCTGAAGGAAGTGGGGTGGACGAAGGGGCTGCAGCTGGCGAAACTGGCGCGCCGGGACGGGCACCACTTCGATTTTGCAACCTGGTTGCACAAAGCTCGCGCCCTGCCGAAGGAGGCCTTCAGGCGAGAGGTGGAAAAGGAACGACCGGAAAGGAAACGGAGCCGTCGGAACTGATCTACTTCAAGGTCTACAAAAGCTAGATTCCGGTCATCGAGCTAGCGATCGAGACGGCAGCTCTCATGCTAGGCACGGACAAATCGCGCGGGTACTGCCTGGAGATGATCTGCGCCGATTTCCTAGCTGGGGCGAACTTGGATGGTGAAAATCCCGAGATCCTGTTGAACTCGGTCTCCCGCTACTACAGGTTCTTGCCCGGTGAACAACGGCAGGCTTTCCTCGAAAACCTGCGTGAGAAGGCGTCCTGAGAATGATGCGCCCACAAGCCGCTCCCTCGCGGCTGGACCCTTTGTCGTACGAAAGTCTGCGCCAGCGGATCCTGCATCGCTACGGCTGGAGGTCAAGTGGCACGATGTCGAATCTTGAGGTGCACCACAGGGAGTTCCGCAGCCATTCGGGAGCCGATTCAGAGGAGAACTTGATCACGCTGTGCGCGGCCTGCCATGCCAGAGTGCGCCGCCGCTATAAGGCTTGGCGAAACTGAGCAGCCCGATCATCCCCAGCGAACCGCAAGACTCCTATCCCGAACTGCGACCGGGCAGCTTCTCGGCTTCCTTCTCCGTTGGGTTAGCGGTTGCCAACCTCGAGTTCAACCACCGCGTTAACGCTTCTCACGCAATTGCGGCCCGCACTCTTTGCGCCGTACAGGGCGCGGTCCGCGGCGCGCAGAATCGTCAAACAGTCCGACCCCAAGCTGTTCCCCGCAGTGGATACGATTCCTATGCTCACCGTCACGTGAATCGGATCCTCCACGGTTCCCATCGGGGATTCAGCGACAGCTTTGCGCAGCCTCTCTGCACTGCTGAGAATGCCGATATCATCGCAGTTCTGACTCACGATCAGGAATTCCTCGCCTCCATACCGGCCAACGAAGTTGTAACCCCTGACCGAACCCGCCAACCTTTTGGCCACTTCTCGAAGAACCAGATCCCCAGTAAGGTGACCACGGGTGTCGTTGATGGTTTTGAAGCGATCCACGTCCACCATCATTACCCCCAGAGGTTCAGCGGTGCGCTTCTGGCGCTCCATCTCGTTGTCCAGAAACTCGAGGATCGCAGCACGATTCCAGAGACCGGTGAGCGCGTCATGGGCTGATTCAAACTCCAGGGCTGCCTGCGCACGAGCCAGGCGATGCTGAATGACGAGCACGCGGACGCCGACGCCCGCGAAGCTCAAGATCATGATGCCGGACGCCAGAATCGGGTGCGTTCGCGCGGCTTGGGCAAGCAGCAAGAAACTGAAAAAAGGAAACAGTAGAGGAAAGAACTGACGGACTACAACGCTGTGGGCTCGAGCCGGTGGCGCAGCCGGGGAAGGTTCCACTTGATCCCAGGTGGCAGCGATCAGCAGCGGTATGGCCAGCAAGACGCTCCAAACCAAGCCGAACCAATACCCTACCCCGCCCAACTGGTTAGGAACAAAACTGGAGTACGAGTCCGCGAGTCCTGAGCACACAATGAACAGCGCCATCCGCGAAAAGAACGCGCGAACCACTGCGGAGTTTGTCAGAATGGCTCGCAGCAAGAAGGACGTCCCTAGCACCCCGTCGATTACCAAGCTGGGAGTCCAACCGAAACACTTCCACCCCACCACCGTTTCTTCCGTGGATCCTCCGGGGAAAAACAAGTACGCGCTTGCCCAGAAGGCGCAGACTTGCAGGAAATCCAAAAGGTGCAACCGGTCAAAGCGGTCGGGCTCGTGATCGGCATCCATAAAAAGCAGCATGCCGAAGGGGAGCAGCGAACAGAAGAACAAGAAGTCGTCAAGATGCTGGACCTTAGCATTGGAGCCTAGAGGGGACACGTCGAGGTAGGTTCCAAACCCTTGCGCCAGAACCCAAATCGTGAAAGCAGTGGCCAGCCATCGCCAGTAACCTCGTCCCGTGGCGCCGGAACGGCGAAATGCCTGTAGTGAACTCAGCACGCACAGGAGGCCCAGCAACAACTGAATCAGATCGGACAGCAATCCTCCCAACGTCCGGCCGCCGAATCGAAAGAGCACTCCAGCCTGCGTCAGGAGCAGACCGCAGGTGACGAGAATTACCGTGCGCGGAGAAAATTGCTTTTCTATCCACCATTCCGCGCGGCGCAGTCGAGTTCCGCCGTGCGTTGCTTTGAACCCATGCAACTCCGATCCCCTCTCGATCTGCGATGCAAGGGCCTCGCCGTCAACGATAAAAACACTTCGGATTCTTTGATATATCGGCACGGTCTAGCCGGAACTTTAGCAGAAAAATAGGGGGGCGGCCTATTACGGGCGAACGTTACTTTGGTAAAGGGGTGTAACACAAACGCACACTGCGTGACGATTCTTTTGAGAACCGCTACTCATCCTCAAGCATACTGGTCCCTTGACTATGGTCCGTATGTTGCTGGATGCGCAGACCCCGATACTCAAAACCGCCGTAGTTGCTTCGGCTGGGTCGCTACGTCCGCTTTTCATATGGAAGTCCGGAGCTTGACAAGTGGTGGATTCGGCGTCAGGCAGGGGTCAAACGGCGTCTTGACGAATCAATTCCGTCCCGAAACACTCTCAACGGGCAACGGGAAAGGGCTATTTCGCGAGGAATTCATGCGGAGGAAAGGTAAGTCTGGAACCATCATCCGGCACCGTGGATGGTGGGTTCTGCGTTACCGCGAACGGGCAATCATCGACGGGGAGCTGCGCATCGTCCAGCGGCAAAAAAGCTTGCGCCGATCGGCGATTCGAAGTGCAAACGGGCCGCCGCGTGCCGGTGGGGGGACGCCCAACTCTCCACCAACAAGCTTGCATCGCAGCCGCAACTAACACGCGGTTGCGGCGCTAGTTCGTATCCCCAACGCCGCCATACTTCGCCAGCCACTTCAACTCTTCGCGCACTTTGATCTTTCCGTGCCAGGGATTCTTCGCGAGCTCGTGTCCCTCGCCGGGAAAAATCAGCAGATCACTCGGAACATTCAACTCGTGCAGAGCGCGATCGAGTAGATAGTCTTCGAGCACGGCGACCCGTATATCGTCCGCTCCTGCGACCATGTGGGTCGGCGTGCGAACCTTATTGATCTGGAAAATCGCGGCTTCACTGCGATAGGAATCGGGGGTTTCCCAGGGCAGGCCGCCGAGAACATAAGCGTCGTCGAAGGCGCCGTCATCGTTGCCCCAGTTGGCGACGTGCTCCACTGCGCCAGCGCCGGTGACGGCGGCCTTAAAGCGAGTAGTCTGCGTGATCAGCCAATTGGTCATGTACCCGCCATAGCTGTAGCCGCCAACGGCCAACTGGTTCGCATCGGCAATTCCGTCCTTCACCAGCACATCGACGCCCGTCAATATATCCTTGCCGGGACGGGAAACAATTTCAGGAACGTACTGCAGCGTGAACTTGTCTCCGTAGCCGGTTGACCCGCGATAGTTCGGCTCGAACACCAGCCAGCCCGCAGTCGCCGCCAGACGATCCCACTGATACCAATCCGCCTCGAAGTGGTTGCCATCGGCATCCTGCGGCCCGCCGTGGATCAGCACAAGCATCGGCAGGTTCTTCGCCTCGAACTTTCCCGGCGGATACATCAGCATGCCTTCCACCAGCGTGCCGTCGTCGGAGGTCCAGCGATAGGGCTTGGCCAGGGGCAGATCGCGCTCGGTAAACAGCTTGTTGAAAGAAGTGATGGGCCGTGCCTGCGTCAGTTTATCGGGGCCGTCGGCGATGTAAACCTCCGTGGGCCGCACGGTTGCCGAGTAGGCAAACGCTATGCGCGTGCTTTGCGATTGCGATGCGGCAGCGGGGACTTCATAGGTTCCAGCCCATCCTTCGCGCCTCACGATGGCGGCTTTCGGACTCGCTTGCGATACCAACTGCACCTCGGTCCCGGTGCGGCAGGCGCACAGCACCGAGCCGTCGGGAAGCGGCGTGTAGCGGACGACTTCGCCCGGGTAGCCGGCAAACCAGCGCTGGACTTCTCTTTTGTCCGACACGTCGCCGGCGTCGATCCAGTAAAGGCGCGGCTGCGGATCTTCATACTTTCGCTCCACCGATCCCAGGTTGACCTGAAAGAATAGATGGCGATTATCCGGAGCCCAGTCCAGGTTCAGTTCCACGGCTTCGTTGTGGGTCAGGCGGACGGGCGTGGCTTCAGCTGCATTGTTAATCAGATTGACAAGGTAGAGTTCGATGTCTTCGACCTTCTCCTGACGCTCGGATACCGACGAAGTCACAAAAGCCAACCGCTGACCGTCGTGCGAGATGCTGACTTGATCCACGCGCAGAGGCATGCGTGCGATTGCGACCGCGCCAGGCGAGGCGCCGGAATCTTTTTCCGCGTTCGGAATCTCTTTGGAATCGAGCGCGGCGTGGCGCGCCAGGGCATCGTCGAGCGTTAGGCGAAAAATTACGTCGCCGCGCTCATCGCCGCGGTAGCGGATTACGTCCTTCCACTCTTTCTTATGATCGTCGTTCTGCTGCTTGGTCCAGGGTTGGCGGGTCGCGAAATATATTGCTTTCGAGTCGCGAGACCAGGCAAAGGCGTGGACTTCGTCCTCGCCGTAGGTGATGGCAAAGGCCTCGCCGCCGCTCGGCGAAATCAGAAACAGCTGGGCGACGTCTTTCTCCTTATTACTATCTTTGTCATTGCCGCCCCTTTCCTTGGCGTCTCCCGCGTCTGCATCTCTGGCATCGCCGCCTTTGCGCTCCGAGAGGAACGCAATCCACTGGCCGTCGGGCGACCATTGCGGCGAGCTGTCATGCCCGGATTGCGTCAACTGGGTCAGACTCCCGGCTACGGCCCGATAGAGCCAGAGTTCTTTGCGGAAGATCTGCTGATCCCAGTCGGCCCTTTCCGTTGCGATGACGACGGAGTTGCCATCCGGCGAAACTTTCACCGCGGTGAAGCTGACTGAGTTGAAGAATTCGTCGATCGTGAGTTTGGGTTTTGCGGTTTGGGCATTGGCAAAGATCGAAACGGAAATCACGGAGACAAGTGAGAAAAGCAGGATTGGTCGCCGCATAATAGGTCGTCGCATAGAGGATCGCATAAACCTTTCGATAGCAGCTTTCAACAGCCACCAGGTATACACTGCGCGCGCTGCTGATGGCAATCGGTCGCCTGTCAGCTCGCGGCAAAAGTGAGCACCCTCCAGCTGTTTGTCATCCCGAGCGAAGAGAGAGTGTCATATTACTTAGAGCGTGTTTCAAATATTAACGACCTTGATTCCCGGGCAACTCTGAGTCCTGATTTCAAGGCACTTATGGGGACCGCCGGAACGCCGAGAACGATTTTTGAAACACGCTCTAGTAATCACACCGGTCCAAATTAGCTTTGACCGATTGAGCATCGCCGGATGAAAAGAAGGCGAGTCTCCGATAAGTTAAGGTGTCGCGAACAACACACCTCGAAGCCTTTCGAGTGCACAAACCGGACTTACCCCACATTTCCTTTTTGAACTCTGAGTAAGTGGCTGCATGATCGAGCCAACGCCAGTATTCATGCGGCTTTGAGAGCAAAACGAACGCTCCGAAGGCTCGACCCAATGGGTGAGAAACAAAATCAGCCCTTTCAGCTCTCGGTTAGCGCTTGTTTGAAGGTTGATGTCCAAGGCTCCCGCGTTACTCCCGATGGTGGTGTGTTGCTGGTCCGTGAGTTGGATGAACGTATGGGACTGAGTGCCCATCGTGTGGTACAAGGGCTTTCTCTATCAAGCCGCCAGTTGGAAGACCGCACGACGAGTAGTAGCGAAGATTGAGTTCCATGCCGGGGAGTTGTTCCCGCGAGTGGGGTTCATCGTGACCAACCTGGAGTTGCCGAGCCGGGCGGTGGTGCGGTTCTATAACAAACGGGGCACGGCGGAGCAAGGGATCAAGGAAGGTAAGCTGGCGGTGAAGATGACGCGGCTCTCTTGTCATCGTTTCCGCTCGAACCAAGTGCGGCTGGCGCTGAGCCTGCTGGCTTACAACCTGGGGAATTTGTGGCGGCGTCTGGGTTTGCCCAGAGGGATTGAGAAATGGTCGCTGACGAGCCTGCAGCAACGGCTGGTGAAGACCGGAGGACGGCTGGTGAAACATGCGCGTTACTACTGGCTACTGCTGGCGGAAGGACATCTGACGCGGCGGCGGTTCGGGGCGATGCTAGATCGGATCGCGCTACTGCCGGTACTGACAGGATAGATCGATGGTGGTCAGGTCCCGCATCGGAATCGGTTTACAGCAGGTTAGAGTAAGGAGAGGTGTTGCAAAAGTGGCGGAATATCGGGCAATTTCGGCGAGGCGGGTTCGGATCTCGGGGCATTAGGGGGCGGTCCGTATGAAAATTTGTTTCACACTATCGGCGAACAGCGGGATGGGTGTATGATCAGTGCCGTTTTTGAACCAAAAAGGAGATTCCGGCTTAGGGTGCTCGGAGCGCTTGCGCAGAACAGATTGCTTCGCAGGGTGGGGGATATTCCTTGTTCTGCGGTTGGAATCAGGCATCAGGTCTGGCTGAGGCCTCGTACAAGAGATTTGATCCGGTTGCGCGGAAATGGCTGAAAGACTGATAGAAATGGTCGGCAAGACTTATAGACCGATCCCCCGAGACGTTAATGACTATTTCCAAAGTTAAGACATTTCGCAATATCATCTACGCCAGCTTTACTAAGGGGATAACCCTGTTTTGCGTCGCCCTGACAAGCTTGGTTGTGGCCAGGAACCTTACACCCGCTGATTATGGAGTCGTTGGGTTTGCCGGTATCATTATTGGTTTTTTGAGCCGTTTCAGTGACATGGGAGTGGGCAGCGCCGTTATTCGCCGCCCGGTGCTTCATCACCACAGTCTTCAAACTGCCTTCACTCTGAAGATCATCCTCAGTTCTGGCGCGTTTGTTGTCGCTTTGTCGATCGCTCCGTTCGCACGGCATCTTTTTGACCACCCAGCAACCGGCAATGTGATTCGGATTTTGGCTTTGAACTTTTTGGTGAGCACGATCGGGTTCCTTCCGCTGGTCATGTTGACACGCGAAATGAATTACCGGGCCTTGGTGATTCCAGGAGTCGCAAGCGCAGCCGTTCAGTGCATCCTAGCGGTTACCCTGGTTCTGCACGGGTGGAGCTACTGGGCGGTTATCATCGCCAACGTTGGCGCGACCCTCGCCGGCGGCATCGTCATCCAGCTCACGAAAAGAATTCCCATCCGTTTCCGTTTCGACCGGGCCGATGTGCGGGAATACCTGCGGTTTGGCGCGCCTTTGCTGGGTACCGGAGTTTTGGTTTTTGCGCTTTTCAACCTGGACAACCTTCTTGTTGGCGCGTCCATGGGGAGCGCCCAATTGGGTTACTATGCACTAGCCTTTACTTGGGGCAGCTTCATTTGCGGGCTTCTCGGCGACACTGTACACAATGTGCTGTTCCCAGCGTTTTCGGCCATTCAACATGACTCGGTTGCGGTTCGGCGCTGGTATCTCAAGACGGTCGATTTAGTGGCCTTTAGCGCCGTGGTCGCTAATACTGCATTACTCGCGAATGCGCCGTTCTTCCTGGTGACCTTTTTGGGCAAAGGCACCGACAAATGGCTGCCGGCGACATCGGCGTTTCAGATTCTCTGCGTGTACGGAATCGTGCGGGCGATAACCGAGCCGCTCGGTAACTGTGTTCTGGCCCGCGGAAAAACCAAGACACTACTGCATGCTAATGTTTTGGCTGGAACCGTTGAGTTAGTGCTGCTGCTGCTCGCATTGCGGTCGAGAAGAATTGAGGTGGTCGCCGCCGCCGTGCTCGTCGCCTATGCGTCCCAGGTGGTGGTTTACCTGCCCTTCCTGCGCCGCGAGTTTTCCATCGGTATTGGGGACATCGTCGCTAAGATCTGGCCGATAATCCCAGCACTGCTTGTGGGCTGGCTGATTACATCACTGCTGCCCAGGTCGTTCGGGAGCACGTTCTTCACGCTCACCATTAGGGGATTGTTTACTGCTTCGGTCGTTGCTCTGACACATGGACTTTTCAGTCGCTTTCGCTGCTTCCATGAAGCTGGCGGGATGATTTCGCAAAACTTCGCTCGTGTCGGCGCCTGAGACCAAACGGCTCCCTCCAATTGGACCAAGCCACGCCATGCTTTTTCACAAAGCTGAGCATTGTGACTTACAGGTCCGGCCGGTAGGGCACCAGCGAGAGCATCGCGTGGGCGCACACATTCTGGTGTGTTTTCTGGCTTATGTGCCGTGGAAGACGCTAGCCGCCAGCTACCGCTAGGCCGGACTCGGCGATGAACCGCGGCAAGTGTTTGAAGAGCTTTCGGAGATCACCTTGGTCGACGGGGTTTTGCCCTCGCGCCAAGGTGTCGAGATTCGGAGGCGCTGTACCAGCCAACCGACCGAGCAGCAACGGGTCCTGTTGCAACCGCTCGGCCTGAGCCTGCCTGTGGCGTTAGAACAGGCGCAAATGTAGTGGAAACTTTCTCATACTCACATTGATTCCAAAGAATTTATTCGAGTAACTGCGGAAGTTGGGCCACTTTGTTTCCAACGTCGCCAGAGCCGTTCCCAATCCAATTTGGAGGACAATGGCACATCGAACATGTGCCTGATTGGCCGGGAGATCGCCGGCAGCCTAATCAGTTCCATCGGATCACGAGCTATTTATATTTGATGACTACGGCAATGAGCAGCATCAGCAACGCCGTCGGAAAATATACGAGCACCGCGAACTTGGCAGTGTAGCGAATATATTTGAAAAACTTGACGCCCGCCATTGAGCAGACTGTAAATGCGATGCCGTCCCAGGGCATCCAGAAGTTGAACGCACCGGTAGCGAATTGAAACGCCAGTACAACGCTCTGCTTGGAAAAATGCAACACATCCGCGAGCGGCGCAAGAATCGGCATGAGCGTGGCCGCCGTTCCGGATGCGCTGCCTAGCAACGCGGCTGTTAAAGCGCTGATTCCGAACATGACATAGGCAATTAAGACTTCCGGCACCTTGCCCAGATAGCCAGCGAGGTAATTCAACATTGTGTCCAGTATCCGAGCGTCGCTAAGAATGAAATAGAGGATTTGCGCCGCACTCATCATGACCACAGCGATGACGACACTCTTCATCCCGTCGATGTTCTTTTCGATCATCGTTTTCACCGGCATTCCGCCAACCAGCGGGATGACGATCCCCATCCAGAGAAACAGCGAGCCGATTTCCCGGAACCCCCAGCCATGTGCCATGAGGCCGTACATTAGAATGCCGAAGGCGACTGCCAGCAGGACAAGTACAAGGGCGCGGCGAGTGTTCATCGCATAATCTTCAGCAGCGACGGAATTCGTGTGCAGCCGGGCGCGGTTTTCAACATCCTCTTCGTAAGACAGCGACCGCTTGGCGTCTTTGCGGACTCGATAGGCATAGCGCATGATCGCGATGCTAGTGATGGACATAAACACCACGAAGCTGATGACTCGGAACCACGCGCCGCTATACAGCGGCACGTTGGCAATCGCTTGTCCGATGGCTACGTTGTAGGGATTCGTGATGCCGCAGGCGAAGCCGATGGCAATGCCCCAATAGAGAATAAAGACGCCCAGCATTGAATCGAGTCCCATGGCTAACATCAGCGGAGCAAGGATGAGGATGAACGGGATCGCTTCTTCGTACATTCCGAAGCTTGCGCCACAGAGTCCGATGGCAAATACGATGACGGGGATGAAAACGATTCCGTGCCGTCCCGCTTTGCCGATCAGCGCGTGGATCGCGGCATTGATGGCTCCGGTTGCAATGATGGCGGTGAGTGCGCCCGCGGACAGCATGATGACAAAGGAACGCTCCGCGCCTTCTACGGCCCCGCGCATGAANNATTTCCCGCGCGCGTCCCATGACCATGACGGTATGACGTTCGAACTCGCCACCCGGAATAATGTAGGTCAGAAGGGAGAATGCGACACACATCAGGAACACGATGACCAAGGGGTTAATGTTGCTCATGAAATCAAAAAACCGCTGACGAAAAGTTTGCATGGGTCCCTCGCCGTTCGGTTCCTACGATGAATAGCAACTCGGCTGCACCAGATTCAGTCCTTCAAGATTCGTAAAATACCTTCGTTTTCACTTCGGGCACAAGCCGCTGCACCTGGAGGATGGCAGCAGCCGCGCGCTGCTGGTCGTATTCGGTCAGCAGTGCGCATGCGGCGGAGCACTCGAGAGCCGCGGCGCGCGCTTCGACAGCCGGCACTGTCGAAAATGTTTCGGCTTCAAACTTCTGCCAGGTGGCTGTAATCGTCTCGATGCACTTGCTGTAGCCGTAATCGGCGAGCTTCGCCAGCTCGGTGAATAGCCAGTAGGCCGAGGCCGGATCGTAGGAACCGGAGGCAAATGCAAAATGCGGCTCCACCGCGCTGATTCCCAGGTGAAATGGGACGTAAACGCTGGTCAGCGAAGTCGACATGCCGCACCACATCCGGTTGCCGATATGTGGCGGGAGCGTGCGGCGCGGTTCCACGATAACGCTGGCCTCGGTGTTCATGCGGGCGATGGTCCGCACCCCGGTACGAAAGGGGGAGCCGCCTTCTCCCACCTTGAATTGCGGCGCGCCTTCAAAAATGTCGCGCATAAACCGCATGAGGTCGAGGACACTCACTTTGCCGAGACTCGAGTAGCGGCTTTCGAGCACGGCATGACGGTCACAATTGTAGGCGTCGCTCTGGTTCGCGGGATCCCCGTAGATAGCGGCAAAATCGAAAGCTCCGTCCGTATGCCAGCCTTGTTTGCGGGCATATTCCACTAGGGTTGCGGGGTACATGAAGTTGCCAGAATCGTCGAAATCAACTGCGCCGATGCGGTAACAGTTAGCGCGCATCACGATTTCGTCGGGACCGACTCTTTTGGCAACCCATTGGCCGCCGCGCGCCAGTTCGACCCACCACGCGTCGTCGTAATCAGCAACGGCCAGCATCGTGCCGGAATCGCAGCTCAGGCCGTGTGCACTGCACAGCTCGCCAATCAGGGCAGCGCCTTCGCGGGCTGAGGTTGCGCGCTCTAGTACCAGTTGTACAAATTCCGTCCAGATGACGCCGCCGGGAACGACGTCGTACCCTCGGGCCTCTGGGATTCCACGCATCAGGGCCATGTTGTTAGCGACCGTGACACCGTATTCATTGACCCCTGCCGTGTGCTCGCCCGGATAATGATGCTTAGCGAAGATTTTTGTGGCGACATAGCGTGGCAGTTCTTCCGGCTGCTGCAACGTGCCCCCGGAATACAGCGGGTACTGCTCTCCGGCAGCGGTTCGGCGCCGCGGGCTGACTTCAACCTTGTGCGCGGAATTCCGCCCCAGTTCTTCACTGTGAGCCACGAGCACAGAACCGGTGGCGCTGCGGTTCTTGCCGACGACAATGGTTGTACACATGCATAGACTCCGGAACTTATTCTGATACGTCAAAGAAGGCGTCTAAGACTTTTAAGTAAGTCGCGACGCGCTCGGTCAATGGCGGCTCGTTCTCCGAATGCAAGATATTCTCCGCGGTGATCACCGGACAGCACGCGCGCAGTTTGTACAGCAGTTCGTCAATGGAGCCGTCTGCGGTGTTGACGATGATTCCGTCGGCGAGCTGTTCTCCAAACCGGGTAGTGCCGTCCGTGATGAGTGGCAGTGAACTGCTTTTCAAGCAACTGACGACACGCTTCGCGATGGGGTGGCTCAAGCAGTCTTCGCCGGAGATATAAAGATAGGAACCCCAACCTTCCAGGTGATAATTCGGAGCTTCATAGACCGGATCTTCATGAAGGTCGACCACCGCGGCGCCGGGGTTGATGGTAATGGCGTTCAGGACAAATGAGGTGATCGCAGCAGCTTCCGGGGAAGCCGCAGCCGGAAGGCGGCCCAGCAAGTGGTCGCTGTCGGAAACACTTTGGCCATTCGGCCCGTAGCGCATGTGGTGAAAATAACCCCATGGATTCAGTAACGGCAGCAGCAGAATCTTCCGGTCCTGGCCAAGTCGCCGCAGCTTTCCAGCGTAGCGGGAGTTCGCGATCGCTCCGGCCGGCTCGCGGCCGTGGATTCCACCGATCAGAACATAGTCAACACGGTCGGAGTTGAAGTAAGCATAAATCGGCAACCGTTCACCCTCGGCTGTGGCTTGCGCAGTGACTTCCACTCTTTTCCAGCCGGCAGCAAGCAGATCGTCGCAGTTACGATAAATCTCAGCAATCGCAGGACGCCCGTCACCGATCGAGGGGATAGAAGTATAGTCCATGTTTAACGGGGTTCTACCCTTTCACCGCATTATCCGCAATCTCAAGTCCTCTGTCGATGATCGCGAACGCCTCCCGCAGTTGCTGCTCGTTGATGCACAGTGGAGGATTGGTGTAAAATGTATTCCAGCGAACCATAGTATAGAGGCCGTTTTCCCTGAAGAATTTACCGAGCGCTACCATTTCATCCGAGGTGCCGTTGAATGGAGCCATTGGCTGCCGCGTTTTGCAGTCCCGGATCAGCTCGACGATGCCGAACAGACCGATCGAACGTACTGCTCCCACCGACCGGTGTTTCGACTGTAACTCCGCGCCTAGACCCTTCATGATGGCGCCCATTTTGCGCGAGTTCTCGATCAGATTGTCTTCCTCGTAGACGCGAATCGTCGCCAGCGCCGTCGCGCATCCCATCGGATGACTGTTGTAAGTAAGTCCTCCATAGAACACTTTGTCGTCGAAGTGCTTCGCAATATGTCGCCTCATGCCGACGGCGCCCAGCGGAATGTAACTCGAAGTAAATCCTTTCGCCATGCAAAGCAGGTCGGGAACAACCTTCCAATGATCGACCGCAAACCACTCACCCGTGCGGCCAAAGCCCGACATCACTTCGTCGGCGACCATCAGAATCCCATACTTATCGCACAGTTTCCGCACACCCTCAAGGTATCCATCCGGGGGCACAAGAATGCCGTTCGTCCCGGTCACCGGCTCCAGAATGAACGCGGCAATCGTGTGCGGGCCCTCCAGTTGGATAATTTCTTCGATCATCGCCAGCGAAGTTTTGGCCGACTCCCATCCGTGTTCGACGCCGTGGTACGGATCGAGCACACGCACCACGCCCGGAATTCCAGGCTCGGCGGCCCATCGGCGAGGATCGCCAGTAAGGCTGATCGCGCCGGCTGTCGCACCGTGATACGAACGATAACGAGCGACGATCTTGTGGCGTCCGGTGAAGAAGCGCGCGATCTTGATGGCATTCTCGTTCGCATCTGCACCGCCGTTCGTAAAGAAGAACGTGTCAATATCGCCCGGAGCGATCTCCGCCAGCTTGGCTCCCAGCCGCGCCCGCGGCTCCGTCGCCATGAACGGATTGGCATAGGCCAGCACCGATGCCTGCTCGGTAATGGCCCGGATGACGCGCTCATCGCCGTGTCCGATGTTCACCGACATCGACTGGCTGTTGAAGTCGATGAAGCGCTTGCCTTCCGGCGTCCAGAAATAGATGCCCTTGGCGCGAGCCACGGGGATGGGATCGACCTTGGATTGCGCCGACCACTCAAACAGCGTGTGTTTCTTGGTGAGATCGACCATCTCTTGGCCGGTCATGGTGGGGGAAGTAATAGCCGTCGTCATTGCTCCTCGTTTCAATCTTCGATATTTCAATAGAAAAGCAAACTGCAAAGAAGAGAAGGCAAATCATGAGGCCGTGGTGCAGCCTGCTCCCCTGCGGCTTACTTGTTCTTCTTCGTGTAGACCGCGCCATCGGGCAAAGTCGAATGAATCACCCCGGCCGCTACCGAGAGCGTGTAAGAGGTGCCTTCGTTGCTCGACCACTGCAGCACGTTGAATCGCTCATCCGCATGTAAGCTTCGCACGGCTACTCCACGAAAGGTCAGGGGGGTATTCGCCTTGCAGGTTTCCGGATTCTCGGTAGCTTGCAGGAAATAAGCGAAGCCAGCGCCCACCACCGTCGCCGCCCCGTCTGGCTCAAGAAGAACTGCCGTGCGTTCATCGACCGCGATATCTCGGATGTGATGGGCCCTGCCATCCTGCAGAATTCGTGCCATGAACACCAGCGTCCGCCCCAATCGATCACGCGCGGAAAAATGCGTATCGGTGATCACTTCCTTCAAGAGTGGATTGTCGAGGAACTGATGCACGATGGTGACGCGCGGATGGAAAGGATTCGACAGCGTCTCGGGCGAGCTTAGATCGGGTCCATCTGGAGGGTCGGCTTGGGCCGAGTAAACAAATTCGCCTTGAACGGCCAACCCAGCGCTCGTTCCGCCGATCGGAATATTCCGTGCTATGGCCTCATTCAGAGCCTGTTGCACGGGCGTTCCCATCCAGAAATTGATGTAGTCGGCCTGGTCGCCTCCGGCAATGAACACCGCTTCGGCGTTGCGTATTGCCGCCGCCGCAAACGGATCTTCCGCAGCCGCGCGGTCCGGAAGTATGAGTGTCGCGACCGAGTTGATCTTACAAAGGCCCTGAATATAGGGGTTATAGTCGTCATCTCCGCTGGCGCGAAGGATGAGAAAATCGCCGCCGCCGGACCGCTCGCACATCCACTTGAAGGCCCGATCGAGGTCTTTGCCTCCACCCAAAAGCGCGAAGCCGCCCTGGGTCTTCGTCTGTATGTCGGTGGCATTTCCCACGCGAAGATATTTATAGTGCGGGCCGGTTGCAAACATAGGGCACGCCAACAGCAAGACCTGTACCAACAGCCCAGCGGTCGGGAGGCGGAGGAACAGGCGGAATCGACTCATTGGCAAACCTCAGCTGTATCGTAATCCGTAGTCCACTAACGAAACTCTAGAACGTCAGCCTCAACGCCACCTGCCCGATGCGCGGAGCAGCCCCGCGAAAGGTGCCGGTAGTGGTGATCTGGCCAAACGTTGACCTGTCAATGTTTGCGGCGTTGTCGGCGAGCGTCGGTTGCGCGAACTCGGGATGATTCAGGGCGTTGAAGAACTCGGCACGAAACTGCAGCGTGAACCGCTCGGTGATGGCAGTGGTCTTGGCGAGCGCGATGTCGAGATTGGTCAGGCCCGGACCACGCAGCGAATTGCGATGCAAGCCGTAGGTTCGGTCGGCTGGATTGTTCACCGGATCGAGTTGCGGAAAACACGGATTGGTGCCGCCATAGTAAGAATTGTTCTCCAGGGGCACGTTGGAAAAACTATTCGGGTCAAAGATAAAGTTGCCGGTGACGGGAGTGGCTGTGATCTGGCATGAGCCGTTAACGGGGTTGGTGCCGTAGGTGATCTCGTTAATTGTCCGCACCTGTCCGGGATTAAACATCGTTATTGGGGCAACTACCGCGGCCTTCGAAAGATAAGGATCGCCCGCGCCCGAAGAACCCGGATTGTAAGGATCAATGGAATCGGGCAACTGGGCGGAAATATCGAACGGGAATCCGGTCCGCCAGGTGACGATGGGATAGAGACTCCAGCCTTTGGTAAGGCGCTTCGGTCCCGCGCCCCACATGCGATCGAAAGGCAAATCCCATCCCATACTGAAGCTGATGCGCTGGCGGACATCGCTATCGCTGGAGCCATAGAAAAGTTGGGGGCTGTAAGCGGGCACTTGCGAATTGCGTTGCCGGTAACCGGAGGCATCGTCGAGGTTATGGGCGTAGGTATAGGCGAGAGTGAAATAAGCATTGCCCAGCCGTGAACCTTTGGGTTGCCGCGTCAGGCTCGCTTCGAAGGCGTTGTAGTTTGCGTTGGCCACGTTCTGGAATTCAGGGAGCTGGCCGAAACATCCCGGGCAACTGCTGTCCAGTTGACGGTTGTAACTCCCCAGCACCATGGGGTTGATGTCCTTCAACGACGTCATTCCATGCGATGAGCTTCCCACGTAATTGGTTTCCAGAATCATGTCGGCAAGAAGATTGCGTTGCAGGCTCAGGTTGTATTGATAGACGTAGGGCGTGCGCAAGTGAGGATCGACCAGGTAGACAAAGCCCGAGCTGTTGATCGGCATGAAGCCGCTTTGGTAGAAATTGATGTCGGGTGCCGGCGGCTTCGAAGGGAATGGGTTCGGAACACCCAAACTTGTGCAGTTACTATTTGCGCATGCATTTTGATACGGCTGACTGAGGGAACCTACTGGCCCGGTCTGCCCCGGCCCAATACTATTGAAGTACAGGCCCGCGTCGCTAAAAAACGGAGGCTGTCCGTTGAATTGAAGGTTATCTTCACCCTTTAGGATGTCGTAAAAAACGCCGAAACCGCCGCGCAGGCTGGTCTTGCCCGTTCCGGTTGGGTCCCAGGCAAACCCGAAGCGGGGCGCGAAGTTTGTCTTGTCGGGGAAGTTCATTCCTTTGGGGGCGCCGGGGTCGCCGGGAAACACCATCCCCAGCGGCGCGTTGACAAATCGTTTGGACTGCAATCCCGGGATTACCGAAAAAGTGCGCCCCTCCGTGTCCAACTTGGGCGTGTTGTATTCATAGCGCAGCCCCAGGGTCAGCACCAGGTTCTTGCTCGCGTGCCACTCGTCCTGGCCGAATACGTACGTGCTTTTGCTGCGAATGTTAGTAGGGGCCAGCGGCCCCTGGTAGAATGCGTCGGGAATGCCGAGAAGAAAATCGGCATAATCGTTCCCCGTGCCCGTGCTCGTGCCGGTGTAGAAGTCATACTCACCATTCGGGTAGAAGGCGTAGCTCATGTTTTCCTGGTAAGGCGAGAATCCAGCGCCGAACTTCCAGTTGTTTTTTCCCCGCGTCCACGAAACTCCGTCCGTCCAGGCGAACGTGTTTTCGATGTAGCGCGTCGGACCATTTTCGCTGGGACCAATGTCAAAGCCGTTATCCATGTAAATGTTGGGCGGGCCGGTCTCAAGGTCGGGAGTGACGTCGATGCCAAATCCTGCGTCGGTGGGCAAAACTCTTCCCGGAAGGTCCGCCAGATAATTACTGCGGTGCGCAACGAAATGAAATTCATTGAGCAGGGTTGGCGAAAAGATTCGGGTGTATCCCAGGTTCACGAAGTAATAGTTGGCCACGGTGTGGCTCGGAAAGCCGGGAACAGTCGCGAACGGGGCGGGGTTCACGGAGGTCGGGCGGTTTACACCAATGGTGGCGGAAAACTTGTCCTTTGCGTCGAGGTTGAAATCAAATTTGGAAGTCAATTCATCGCGATCGTCCTGGGAAGAGAGCGTGGTGGAGAGCAGACCATTGGCAGTGCTGGGGATCAAGCCGGCTTTGATGTATTCCTGGGCCACGGGATCGAACTTAGTGGTATCAATCTGGGCATTGGCAGCGCCCCCGTTGGTCGTCGCCGCAAAGTACGGATTGGCGGTCAGGAAGTCCACGACGCCTTGGTCGGGCGTGCCCCCAGGAATAGAAGAATTGGAAAAATCTCCGTTCATTTGCGCTTTCGAAAAGACTGGGATGTCGTTGTCGGGTACACTCTCAACTTGTCGCTGCCCCTGATACGCGAGGAAGAACAAGCCTTGTCTTTGACGATAGGGCCACCGAGGGTTGCTCCGTACTGGTTGCGCTTAAGGTCGAGCCGCGGGAGTCCTTGCTGCTTGTTGAAGTAGTCGTTGGCGTCCAAATCTCTGTTCCGTAAGAATTCGAACAGGCTGCCATGAAACTGATTGCCGCCAGACTTGGTGACGATACTGATGACCCCACCGCCGTTGCGTCCGTACTCGGCCGTGTAATCGCTCGTCAGAAGCCGGAACTCGGCGATGGCATCGGGATTGGGATCGAGCAGGTTACTATTATCCAGCAAGTCGTTGTTCGACCCGCCATCCAGCAGGAACGTCACCGAGTCGGTGCGTCCTCCGGCGATGCTGTAATTGCCCGCGCCGCCATTGTCGTCGTTGCCTTCCGTGACTCCGGGTTGAAGCAAAGCTAGATCCAGCATGTCCCGCCCATTCAGCGGCATGTCAGTGAGAGTTCGTCCCGTAATCGACTGCCCCAGAGTTGCATTGACGGTTTCCACGGCTGCAGCCTCGGCCCCAACCTCAACGGTCTGTTTCGCTGCTCCCACCTCCATCTTGACGTCGATGCGGAGTGCCTGGTTGATGAGTAGTTTCTGCTCTGCGCTGATCATCGTCCGAAACCCAGTGTGCTCGGCGATCACCTTATAGTTGCCGATGGGCAGCGCCAATACCTGGAAATATCCTTCGCCGTTCGTGGTTGCGGTGCGCGCGTCCTGGGTCGCCGTATTGGTCACAGTAATCTGCACGGCTGGGATCACCGCTCCCTGCTGGTCGTAGACGGTTCCGAAAATTCTACCGGTCGCATTCTGCGCCGAAGAAACAGCTGACACAGCCATCACAACCAGCAACAGCAGCACAATCCTTAGCCGGAATTTCCTCCCTGACCTGAAAATTGGGGCCTTGGGTAATACGATCTCGCGACTGATATATTGCATCCCAAACATCCGGCTTCGATGTTGCGCCGAGCTGTTCATGCACATGCTCCTTTGATGACGTTCTCCCAGTTTGAACATTCAAGATTCTTGCATTGCAGATTCATCTGATCGGACAGACATCCTTCTGCTCAGTGGATTTGAGCACCTACGCACTGCGCCTCAGTTCGCCTCAGGGGGTGTGCGTCTCAACTGGCAGAACTACTCCTCGGGAAGGCGAGACGTATTAACCGAAATCTCCTTCTTGACTTCAAGAAACGGCGCCATTATACATCCATCAGATAGTTGCAGAGGCCAGTTTTGTGATTCCGAGCTTCTGTGTTGCAGGCCACAGGGGCACAACCTGCACAGAAGCTTCCCGCAATTCTGATACAGTCTTTCAGTTGCTGCGGTTTCCGCAGGTGTATCCTGCATTTTTCAAGAACAAAATACAAGATTCAGTATTCGTCGTTCATGGTGAGCCGCCGGGTTCTTCGCGGGCGATTGAGTAAAAGAACGATAACTCTAACCGGAAGATCTGGAGCCGTTGCTGATACCGCAGCGGATCAAGGAGAGAAGATGACCGTCCATCGTTCTGGCCTGGTGCCGTTGTCTGTGCTTTTTCTCGTGCTTACCGCCGTTGCTCCGGGACAGACCAAGCCTCGCGCGCGTGATCTAGGGATACCCTTCGACGGCACACCCGGGCCCCTGAACGCAATCACCGATGTGAAGGGCGTTGAGGTCGGTCACACTACCCTGATTTCGGGTCAGGGAAAACTGCAAGTCGGACTCGGCCCGGTGCGAACTGGCGTAACCGCGATCCTTCCCCGCGGAAAGAATTCCACCGACGAAGTCTTTGCCGGCTGGTTTAGCCTCAATGGCAACGGCGAGATGACCGGAACCACGTGGGTAGAAGAGTCTGGCTTTCTCGATGGCCCGGTTCTGATCACGAATACGAACAGTGTGGGTGTTGTGCGGGATGCGGCCATCACCTGGCGATTAAAGCATGGCCTGGTAGACGAGGATGGTTACTGGTCACTGCCGGTGGTGGCGGAAACTTGGGATGGGTACCTGAATGACATCAATGGTTTCCACGTCAAACCTGAGCATGTCTTCCATGCGCTGGAAACGGCCCACGGCGGCTCAGTGGAAGAAGGCAATGTCGGCGGCGGCACCGGGATGATCTGTCAAGAATTCAAAGGCGGAATCGGAACGGCGTCGCGCGTAGTAAACCTTAAAGAAGGAACCTATACGGTCGGCGTGCTGGCGCAGTGTAACTATGGAGAGCGCGACGAGATGCGTATTGCGGGAATTCCAGTCGGCCGCGAGATCAAGGAGGGAACATTTCGCTGGAACGACACCGGTTCAATCATCGTAGTGGTTGCAACCGACGCGCCCTTGCTGCCCACGCAGCTGAAGCGGCTGGCCAGGCGCGTGCCGCTCGGCTTGGGTCGAAACGGCAGTTATTCCAGCGATGGCTCAGGCGACATTTTTATCGCCTTTTCCACTGCGAATCCCGGAGCCTCCAAACCAACCGGCCTGCACCAACTGACGATGCTGCCAAACGATCAATTGGACGCGGTTCTCCAAGCGGTAGTGCAGTCGGTGGAGGAAGCAGTCGATAACGCTCTGGTGGCTGCGGAAACCATGACTGGCATCGATAATCACACGGTCATCGCGATTCCCCACGATCGTTTGCGGGAAGTATTGAAGAAATACAACCGGTTGGTGAAGTGACCCCGATCAATGGACGAGCCCAGTGCGGTTCTGCTGTGCTCCGGGACCGGACAACTATTCGGTGAATCTTTCGGTGCGAGGTTTGGCCGCCGGCGTGACCGGGAATTTCTCACGCAATCCGATCGCTGCAGGCGCTTCGACGACGTTGATCTCGACTGCGCCACCAACGGTCCGCGGATTCAGAACCTGCCGATCAATGTGGTGGCCCCGCCGACCGCAGATGTGCCAACCCGCTCGACGTGGGGCCAATTGTTCGTGTTACCGCCGTGAAAGGACAAAACCGATACGAGTTTACAACAACTTGCAAGACGTGGGCGGCATGTAAGTCGTTGAAAGTCGGTCGAAGGCTGGGCAGACCCGTACCGCGTGAAAGGCTGCGCTCAATTTTTGTGGAGGACTTCGATTTTGGCGCGAGCGCCCAAAAGGGATTCAGGTGCAGGCCACGACGTCTATCTTCGCGCCACAGGCCAGCGGGGACCTTAAGGGTGAGAGGGAGCCGCCGCAGGCGAACCAGATCGTTGAGATCATCCGCGGACTGGCTACGACGAAGCAGTAAGGCTCCACTTTAAGAACCTTCACAACCGCCTGGCTCTCAAGTAACATCAACTGGTGTTGCTCGTCGTCTTCGGCGCCGGTGCGTCCTACGATTCTGTCCCCCACATTCCGGTCCTCGGACCACCGGGCGTCGGTAGCGTGGAGGCTTGGAAAGATCGGCCCCCACTCGCCAAACAGCTGTTTGACAACAGGGGAATCTACGTACACTTGATGGAGAAGTTTAGAGACTGCCAGGCGCTAGTTACTCCCTTACGGCAGTCGACCTCGGTAGAGAAGATCCTCACGGAGTTTCAGGAGCGCGCCAAGCCTGGTGCTCCTCCTGCAGGTTCACGTGAAAGTGCCGCGCGTTCAGATCGAAATACTTCTCCCGATACAGCCCCAAAACTTGTTCGACCACCGCCACCGGAACCCGCTTGGGCGATGGCTTCCCGCGCCGCCGGTCAAACAAGCCCCGGAACCCGAATTCTTCATTGCACTCTCGCCAGCGTCGCATCTGCCGGGCGCTGATGCTGATAATTTCCGCTGCCTGCCACCACGGGATCTTCTTCGCCATGGCCCGCAAAATNNCCGCTCCATCGCGGCCTGCGTGTAAGAGAACATGCCCTCCATGGTCTTCTACCCCCGCCGCCTGCAAAGCGGAAACTTCACTTGCTAAATCATCCGGACATATCATGTGCTACCGACATGAAACTCATTTCGCAATGTTGCGAACAGGCGATGTGGGTGTAGACTAGGTGCCGTTTTTGAAGTCAAAAAGGAGATTCTGATTTAGCCGCTCTCCTGCACGGTGAATTACCTATAGAATTCTCCTGCCATGGACAAAGTTGTCGCGAGCGCTGAAGAGGCGATCCAAGACATTCTTGACGGAGCCACCATCATGGTTGGCGGATTCGGTTTGTGCGGGATGCCCGAGAACCTGATCCGCGCTCTCGTCCACAAAGGCGTCAAGAACCTGACTACCATCAGCAACAACGTCGGCGTCGACGGCGTGGGCATGGCTCTGCTGCTCGCCAATGGCCAAATCCGGCGGCACATCGGAACCTACGTCGGTGAAAACAAACTGCTCGAACAGATGGTGCTGAACGGCACTGTGCATCTCGACCTGATTCCGCAAGGAACGTTCTCCGAGCGAATTCGCGCCGGGGGCGCTGGAATTCCCGCGTTCTTTACGCCCACCGGCGTCGGAACGGTGGTCGCCGAGGGCAAAGAAACGCGCGAATTCGACGGCCGCACCTACATCATGGAGCGCGCGCTCAAAGCCGACTTCGCCTTCGTCAAGGCGTGGAAAGGCGACCGGTGGGGCAACCTTGTCTATCGCAAGACCGCGCGCAATTTCAATCCCATGATGGCAACCGCGGCCAAAATCACCATCGCCGAAGTCGAACACCTTGTCGAACCGGGCGAACTCGATCCCGACCTGATTCATACGCCGAGCGTGTACGTGAAACGAATTTTCCAGGGTCAACTGTTTGAAAAGCGAATCGAGAGAAGGACAGTGAGGAAAACCGCAGCGGGATAATTGAGGGTGCGCTGTTCGCGGTTCGTCGTTCGCTATTCGCCAAAATCGCGCAGGCGGCAAAAAGCGGATAGCGAACGACGAATAGCGAACAGCGCTTCTCCTCATCGCCGGACCAGAGTCGAAGAAAAATATGTCAACTTTGCCGAAGCCCCCAAAAGATACCGACAAACGCGAACGCATCGTGAAGCGCGTTGCCCGCGAATTGCGCGACGGATTCTACGTCAACCTCGGCATCGGGCCATATGCACTCGAAGGCTCGGAAGACTCCGACCTGATCAACGCGGGGAAAGAAACGGTCAGCGAATTGGCGGGCACCGCGTACTTTTCGAGCGCCGATTCTTTCGCGATGATTCGCGGCGGTCATGTTGACCTTAGCGTGGTGGGCGCGATGGAAGTCGACGAATCCGGCAGCATTGCCAACTGGGTGATCCCTGACAAAATGGTCAAAGGCATAAGCGGAGCCATGGACCTGGTTGCGGAAACGCGGCGCGTGATCGTCGCTGTGGAACATGGCACCAAAGATTGGTCAGCCGAAGATCCTGAAAAAATGCACGCTGCCCCTGACCGGCTTGAAGGTGGTCGACACAATCGTCACCGAGCTGGCCTACATCCGAGTCACGCCGGAAGGCTTGCTGCTCGAAGAGATTGCTCCCGGCCTGACGGTCGACGACGTCCAGAGAGCGACAAAAAACTAGCCTGGAATCTGGCTAAAATGTTCGGGGGGCCCCGTTGAACAACGTGTACATCCTATGC
>PLIC01000094.1 GCA_003139995.1 Candidatus Acidiflorens stordalenmirensis
AACAACATACCTAAATCGAAACGGGAATCGGAAAAAACAGCTTGCTTGGGAAATCGTCAGACTTGCTGTTTCCTGCGTGCTAGGTCACTGCGTTCCCGCACTTTTATTCGCCCGACCCCTTCCGGGACAATGGCATTCGGCGGTCCAACAGAATTGCGCTTCTGCAATTCGGTTGGGAGAAGGACCTTTTTCGCCGCAAACCGCATACCGTCAACCCTTTGCAACAGAAGACGGGCGGCGGTGGCGCCTAACTGATATCCCGGCTGGTAAACAGATGTCAGGGAAGGATCAGTGAACTTGGTGAACTCAAGGCTATCAAAACCAGCAATCGACAAGTCTTCGGGACATCGTAGGCTAAGTTCGCGAGCAGCCTGCAGTACACCAAAAGCCATCAGGTCGTTGCATGCAAAAATAGCAGTCGGGCGCGGTAGCATCCGAAGAAGCCGGAGAGCTGCCTGGTAACCACTCTCTGTATCGAAGCGCGCTTCCTGTACAAACTCCGGCCCAATTTCTATGCGGGCTTCGTTTAACGCGCGCGTAAAACCTTTCAAGCGCTCTGCCGCGTTGGTCAACTTGAGCGGCCCAGTGATCACGGCCAAACGTGTATGCCCCATCTGAATCAAATGGCGCGTTGCCAGATAAGCACCTTCTGCATTGGCCACCAAGACGGCGTCGCCCTTCCAGCCGTCCGGGACCCGGTCAATACAAACCACGGGGACCGAAGCCGACGCGTAGGCCCGGAGATGACCCGCGATGTCCGCACCCGCCGCCGGAATGATCAGTAGGCCAGCAATGTGATAGGAGCGCAGTTCGCGAACGTACGACGCCTCCTTGGAAGGATCGTTGTCAGCGTTGCAGAGGATCACCCGGAAGGAGCGCTTGTAGGCCACGTCCTCGACGCCCCGAACCACACCCGGGAAGAATGGGTTCGTAATATCCGGAATCACCATTCCGAGCATGTTGGTTCGGTTTCTCCGGAGTCCCTGCGCTAAGGCACTCGGCTGGTAGCCCATGCTGCGAATTGCCTCGATCACTCGCTCTCGCAGCTTCGGCCGAACTATCGCGGTTTCGTTGATTACATTCGAAACTGTGCCGATCGAGACACCGGCACGCTCAGCGATTTGCCGCATTGTCACGGTTGCTGTCATGGCTTGCCCCGTTGAAGCAAGGGCGGGCGGTGTTTCTCAGCGCTACAGACCGCTGCCGACCAGATCACTACGAGTCTACTACGCAACGGAATCCGACTCCCCCAGATCGGTCCATGCTGGGGGACATCGTTAGCAGCTTGCCGTGCTCGTTCAGCTTGTAAGCCTGAGGAAAGTACCAGATCGAGCCCTGCGGCTGATAGTAGCTGCCGCCCCGCAGAATGCCCCCTCGCGTGTGCTCGTCCTGAAACTCTTCGGTCCACTGCCACACGTTTCCTACCAGGTCCATTACGCCAAACGGGCTTGCACCCTGAGGATGGACGTCGACCGCATCCGGTCCGCGCATGGTGCGACCTTTGTCCGGCACTGGAACCGCGTCGGCATTCCAAGCATTTCCCCAGGGATAGGTGCGTCCATCGGTACCTTGGGCCGCGTATTGCCACTCCCACTCGTGGGGCAGACGTTTGCCGGCCCAGGCAGCGTAGGCACGCGCGTCTTCCAGGGACACCCAGGTAACCGGCTTGTTATCTCCACCTGCTGGATAGGCGCCATTCTTCCACTCGCGGAGAAAGTTCAGGTCATCCTGGGGATGGTAATGAGTCGCATCGAGGAAGTTTTTGAACTGGGCGTTGGTCACTGGATACTTGTCGATCCAGAACGATTTGAGGTGCATGGGGTGGTCATGGAAACGCCGGGGCGTATCTTCCCACGGATATTGCACATCGACCCCGATATCGTTGAAGCCTTCAATCTCAATTCCGGATATACGAAAATCGAAGTCTCCTTCGGGAATCTTAACCATATCCGCGGGCGCTCCCGAAGGCGGCTTGGTTGCAGCGATAGGTACGATCTGCTGCGGCAACACCTTCCACTCATGGGAATAACTGGCGAGCGGAGTCGCGCTCAATTCCTTCATCTTCGACATCAGTTTCTGAATACCGGGATCGGGAGCGGCCGATGAAGCCAGAAGCGCTCCGTAGCCGTGCGCCTCGATACGGAAGCTCAGCACGTTCCGGCCAGCCTGATTTTTTGCAGGCGTGAGCTCGACACCGTGATAAAGATCGAAATAGTGGATGCCCTCCTCCGGCGCCAGTTCAATCTGTTGACCCTCCACATCGTATTCATTGCGGTTCACAATGGTCCAGACCGTCTGCTGGCCTGATGGCCATCGGCTGGCATAGACGCCATAACGCAACATGGGCACTAGCGGCTCCCAATCGGCACTTACGAGAAATGGGGCGAGCGCGCGTTCCATCGTAGCGACGCGGCGTGTAGCTTCAGCATCCCGCGGCGTGATGTCGTTCCAAATACCCCAGATGTTCTCCCAGCTTTCCCAACCGACGCCGTTGAAGAAAGCGAACTGCAGGTTGTCCGTCTTGTCGCGCTTCCAGCGATCGGAAATGTTCACCATATGGCGCGTTTCCAGCCATTTGTACTTGTCCACCAGCGGGACAAAGGGATACCGGTATTGCCCCCACGTCATGACATTCCAGGCCAGCGCTTCGTCCGACGGATCGCCCTCCGGCTCAAAGACGAGAGGATGGCCAATCTTGTCGGCGGCAAGTGAAAAAGCAAGCGGCACTCCGTCCTGAGTGTCGCCGTTAATACCGTCGGCTCCAATTTCCGCCATCAAGCTGGCAATTGCCTCGGGCCACGGCATGCCGGGATCCCTTGTGCCTTGATCCCACATCATCATCGGAAACAGTACGCGCACCCCGCGCCGATGGAAGTCCGCTATCATTTGCCGCACGCCCGGTATGCCTCCCGGCATGGATCGGATCAGGTCATGCTGGTTACGATTGTCGATACCCATGTTGGGATACGTTGGCCAGATGAGCACCGCGTCAATTCCTCCGTAACGCTTTTCCAGATCGTCGAGATAACGATCCACCGTGTAGCGGTGAGCGACGGGGTCATAGAAATATCGGTCCTCCGCCATCATTTGCGGTTGGAAAAAGCTGGACTGCGTCCACTTGAATGCAGGCAGGTCGTAGCGCGAGCCGTCGTAGCCGATGCGAATCCGGCGTTCATCCCGCCAATGACGAAGGTCGGCCAACCAGGAATCACGCTCATTCTGAGTGCACGGTGCGGATCCACCTTCCCACGCTCCTTTCATATTGAGGCAGCCGGGGGTCGGAATCTGCTGACGTTCGGGGCGAAAACGGGTGTCCTGTGCTGAAACGGCGCAGGCGGCAGCCAGGAGAGCTGCAATGGCAAAAGGCGCGATGAGAAGTTTCATGGGTGCGCTCCGGTTCGGTAACAGCCTTACGGTTGGCAAATATAAAACGTTTCAAAACTTATGTCCATTGTCCTTTTTCGTCGTTTTGGATGCGCAAAGAGGAAGCGCGCGTTCGAGAGCTGCACACAGGGTCATTCTTAGGGCAGCTGCGGGCGCAGCCCTCATCAGATTTTGCGAGCCATCGATGAGCGCTGGGGAATCGACAGCGCCCGCATGGCGAATCTAGACGGCACCAAGATGGAAGATGGGATTGACGCCTGTGGCCCCCGCGATCAGCCGCTGCTGTTCCGTTTCCGTTATCGGTTGAAAAGTCTGACCAACATCCATTCCCAGCCGGAAGTAGCGCTCATCGCCCGGAGGAATTGCGGCGGTAACCGGTTGCGAGAGCGTCCAACGCAGACCCATCGCGGCCTCTTCCGGAAATGCCGCAGGTTCGTACCAGCACTTGGGATGAGGGTGATCGTTTTTTCCAGAAGCCGGCCACGTTGACTTAGCCATGCCTTTCAGCGCCATGATCCCCATTTCCTTCTGCCTGGCTTTCTCGAGCACCTGCGGTCCAAACTTGGCTTGCGAGTAGAGAACGAAGTTGATCGGGAACAGAATGGTGTCGAAGTGATACCGATCCATGGCGGCCAGGGCCACTTCCACCGAATGGGCGGAGAACCCAATGAACCGCAGTTTGCCCGACTTTCTTGCCGCCTCGAAAGTCTCCATGGCGCCCTTGGGACCGAAGATTTGCTCGAGATCCGACATCTTCGAAAGGGCGTGAAACTGGTAGAGGTCGACGTGGTCGGTACGCAGCAGCCGCAGAGACTCGTCGAGCAACTTGGC
>PLIC01000136.1 GCA_003139995.1 Candidatus Acidiflorens stordalenmirensis
CCATTTCAGAAAACGCTCTAGTGGCCCGCGGCCGGGCCTGAAGCGAGAGCGCTGCGGGGGAGCGGTTCGCCGGGCTCGTACTGGAAATTCAATCTTTCGCGTTCGACCACCAGCGGACGGTTGTGCACCTGCGTGTGTATGTTCCCGATGTACTCGCCGATTATGCCCATGAAGAGAAGCTGGAGCGATCCCAGGAAAAACATTCCGATGGCGATAGGTGCGATGCCCACTGTGAAATCGCGCCAGAACAACAGTTTGTATGCAAAGTAAACCGTGCCACCAAGCAGGGAAAGCAGAGACCCGGCAAAACCCGAGAACGTGACCAGGCGCAGCGGAACCTTGGAGAGCTTGGTGATGCCGAGCATGGCGAGATCGTAAAGGGTGTAGAAATTATTTTTAGTCTTGCCGCTTTTGCGGCGCTGCTGCTCATACTGAACTTCGGTGTGGGGAAGGCCGATTTCGGCGATCATGCCGCGGAAGTAAGGGTAAGGATCGCCAAACTGGCGGACAAGGTCGATGACTTGCCGGTCATACAGCCCAAAGCCGGTGAAGTTTTCGTAGGTCTCGATGTCGTCGGCGAGGCGGTTGACCAGCCGATAAAACAGTTTCCGGACCAGGAACATCGGCGCGGCTTCGCGGCTTCGGTGCTTGACGGCAATGACGATGGGCATTCCCTTTTCCCACTCTTCGAGCAGTTGGGCGAGAACTTCAGGCGGGTCCTGCAGATCGGACATGAGGACAATGACGGCGTCGCCGCGAGCTTGCAGAAGCGCGTGCATGGGAGAGCGGACGTGTCCGAAGTTACGCGCGTTGCGAATAACCTTGACATTTGAGTCGGCGGCGGCGATTTCGCTGAGCACAGCGAAGGTGGTGTCGCGCGACGCGTTGTCGATGAAGATGTGCTCGTAGCGGTATCTTCCGAGGCTCAACATCAGGTTACGAACGCGCTCGTAGACTTCGCGGACGTTGCCTTCCTCGTTATAGCAAGGCGTAACTACGCTAATGGTTTTCATTTCATGAAGAGCGCTCACTTGCCACCGCCGGCTTTGGCCGCGCGAGCGGCAGGTTGCGGTGTCAGACCGCGATGATAGATCAGTTCCGTGAGCGACGGGATGTTGGCATAAGGACTGTCAATGGCATCGATCATGATGGGTTGATCTTTGGGCACGGCTTTCAGGATGACTTCGCCACGCATCAGTTCGCGGCAGGAGATTTGTCCCTGCTGCAGCGGAATGGCCAGATAGACGTCGGTATCCTGGAGAACGTGGCCTATGGGAAGATCGCGCTTGGCATAGACTCCGCGGACGAGCGAGTCGAGATAGGCGGTTTCTTTTTGCGGAGGCAGGCGCTTCTGCGTTCCTGGAGCCCCGCACATTCTCTTAGCGCGATGAAAGGCTTTGAACCAGGTGTCGATTTGCTCAGGCACCGAGCAGTAAGGAGAAACTATCATGCCCTCGGTCTGGATGTCGACGTGGCGCTCGAAGGTCCGCGCGCCTTTGGCATAGGCTATGAGCATGGACGAAGTCCAGTCGCGGCACTCGTGCGTGGAAAATCCGATAGTGTGATTGGGATAGCGACTGCAGAGAAAGTCGATCTGGTTGAGTTCGAGGTCCGAATTCTCAGAGGGATAGAGCGAGACGCAATGGTTAATGGCCAGCGGGATATGACGATTGTCGAAAAACGTGACCAGATCATCAATATCCTTGAGTGAGGAACCGCCCGTCGAGACGACGACCGGCTTTTTCGTCTTCGCGATCTTCTCGATCAAAATCCAATCGTTGCAGTCCGAACTGGCGATTTTTAGGATGGGGATGCCGAGTTCGCAGCAGAAGTCGACGGAACTCTCGTCGAACGGAGTTGCCATTGGGATACAACTGGCTTCGCGGATGGCTTTCACCAGTGCCCCGAAGTCCTCTGGCCGGAGGCGCGTCTCGAGTGTTTTCTTGATGTAGCGGATATCGTCGCGGTGGCGAAAGTCTTGGTGGATAAAGTTGTCGACATCGCGCAATTGCAGCTTGATGGCGGCGCGCACGTTGTTGAAGCGCACGACCTGCGCATAGTTGCCGACGATCTTCAGGCCCCGCTGCAAGTCGCCCAAGTGGTTATTGGCCAACTCCAGCACGAATAACTCGTCGAATATATCGTTGCCAGCCATGATCTTACTTGCCTGTCCCGTTCGCGGCGCGATCCCGGTCGCGGAAAGGGTTTATTAGTATGGTAATGTCCTTATTCCTTGATGACATTGTCCATTAGTTCAGTCTCATCCAGGAAAGGGTACATGTCCTCTAGATTAGGCGAAACGATCCGTCGGTCGGGTAACTCCCTGGCCCGTGATCGCGGCTCAAACTCCTGCTGCGGATCGAGCACAACGTCCATTAATGCTGGCCCATCGGCCGCGAGTGCGAGATCGATTTGCGAAAACTGCGACTGACGGTCAATGCGAATCGACGGAATACCATACGCGCACGCCACCTTGACTATGTCTGGGAGGGAGACGCCGCTCGATGCGCTCTCTCCGGTCAGACGGCCGAAGAAGCTGGATTGCGTCATACGCATGGAAAGATAACCGGAGTTATTCAGGACAAAAATCTTCAGTGGTAAGTGATGATGAGCGACAGTTTGTAACTCTTGGATGTTCATTTGAATACTGCCATCTCCGGCAAGGCAGATGACACGCTTTTCGGGACGAGCGAAAGCTACTCCGATGGCGGCAGGCAAGTCGTAACCCATGGAAGCNNGCGGATCCGGAGTTGGAGATAAGGCGTTGGTTCTTGCGCAAACGCAGAGTCTGGAAAGGCACGATGCAGGAAGTCGCATTGCCGCACACTATGACATCGTCGTCGGCGAGTCGGGTCGAGAGTTGCTCGATGAAGTAGTAAGGATTCAAGGGCGGCCCGGGCTGGCGGTGGCGATCCTGCACGACTGGGTAGCGTCGGACGCGTTCACGGCACCAGGCTAGCCACGGAGCGTGGGCGTCCGGGCGGTAGTTGTCGGCGTCACACTGACATAGGAGTTCTTGCAGGAACTGCTTGAGGTCGCGGTGGATGGCCATATCCGGCTGGATGGTGGGTTTGTGGAACTCGGCGGCGTCGATATCGACCTGGATCTTGAAGGCGCGCGGCGCGAACGATTGCCAGTTATAACTGATTTGGCGGATGTTGAGACGCGATCCGAGAATCAGCAGAACGTCGGCATTCTGTACCGTGAAGTTTCCGGCGCGGTCGCCGACGGCGCCCGGACGCCCGCAAAAGAGCGGGTCGTCGGAAGCGATGAGGTCATGGGTCCAGGCGGTGGTCACGGGCACGCCCAGCCGGTGAATAAGTTCATCGAATTCGGCGACTGCATGGGCGGCGCGGACGCCGGTACCGGCGAGGATCACAGGGCGCTTGGCATTTCTGATGCGGTCGAGAACTTCACGACAATCGGAAGTCAGCCGGGAAGAATCGCCATCCTGTGTGGGTTCATCCTCTGTAGGATCGTAGGCGCGAAGAGTGGCGGGATCGACAAGCGCGGCCTGCACATCAACCGGAATGTCAAGCCAGCAAGGGCCAGGGCGCCCACTTTGTGCGAGGCGCCAGGCGCGCTCGAGGTGATATCGAATGGAGAGGGGATCGTCGATCATCACCGCGTACTTGGTGATGTTTGCGACCATGGCGATGATGTCGGCTTCCTGGTCTCCGAGCTGGCGCAGGCCAGTGATGCCCTGGGCGCGCATGCAGGTTTCGCGCTTGACCTGGCCGGAGACGACGAGCATCGGGATGGAGTCGGTCCACGCCCCGAAAACTCCGTTGAGGGCGTTGATGCCGCCGGGCCCGGTGGTGACGTTGACCACGCCGGGCTGGCCGCTAATGCGGGCGTAAGCTTCGGCGGCCATCGCGGAAGCTTGTTCATGGTGATTGCAAACGTACTGAATGCGCGGCTCCTTGCCAATGGAGTCGTTGAGGTGCATGGCGCCGCCGCCAGTGACGAGAAAGATGTGGCGCACGCCCCAACCCGCGAGCCGCTCCACGATGTAGTCGGAAAGCTTCATGCGCGGCGGACCTCGGAATTAGAGTTGTGGGGCAGCGAAATAACGGGATTGCTGAGTCCGAGACGCCGGATTTGAGCGCTGATTTCGTCGGCGTGCAGCAAGGTGGCGATGATGATCGGCTCCCGCGTACCAGCAATTTTCCCCGGACCCATTTCCTCCGGACCAATGATGGGCGCGCCCGCCAGCGTCCTGCCTCTGAGAATCGGATTGTTGTCCACCAGGGCGCGGACTTCAGTTTGCGCGAGACAGGGAAGGGCGAGAAGCTTCATCGCCAATTGCCCAGCACCCCAAAGGATGACGCGCGGCGTGTTTGCCAATTGACTGGCTAAGTCGCGGTTGATTCTTTCCATCTGCTCAGCGGAATGCCGGATGTAGGCGGCAATCCTGCGCGGTAACTCTTGATCGCAAACGACCACGTGTTCGTCCGCCGTTCCGCCGCTGTCGCGGAAGAGTCCGAAGACAGCGGGGTAATGCGTGTCTTCCGCGGTCTGGATCACTTTCTGCTCAACCAGGACGGGCTGGAAGCCGAAGCGGCGGACTGTGTTTTCGAGAGCCCGCGCTGAAAAGTGATTAATGTGCTCGGTATTGAATTCCTGGAAAGGCGCGTAGAGATAGTCGTCGTAACGCGTGGCGTCGGGAGTCTCGAGATACAGGTACCCTCCCGGCGCGAGAAGACGGCGGGCGGCTGTGAAGAATGCGGGGATGTCGTAAACGTGTTCGAGGACGTGACTGAACACGACGCAATCGAATTTTGGCATGTGCGCTGGAGCCGACGCGGTCGATATCGATCCGACGTAAGCCTCAAAGCCACGATCACGGCACGCGGCCGCGCTGCGCGGCGAAGGATCGAACCCGGCGACGGCCGTAAATCCGTGGTCGCGGAGCGCAGTGAGTAGCCCGCCCGTGGCGCAGCCGGCATCGAGGATGCTGGCGGCCCGTGAAGGCAGGGCACGGGCAATGTCGGAGGCAGTGATGGCGAGCCGAGCGGCGTCGTATGGGGAAAGGCCGCTGCCGGTCGCGGTCGCCGAGTCGTCGTACTTGGACCACTCGCAATAAAAACGATCGTAGTCGCGCTGGGTGGCGGCGGGATCGGCGTAGACGAAACCGCAGCGGCGGCACACAACGACGTTGTACTCGGCGGGCAGAGGATAGCCGTCGGGAACGATGAACCGCTGGCGATGGCAGACAGTGTTTCCGGTTGCACCGCAAGCGCCGCATGCGCGATGTGGCTGAGGGCTGAGAGTAGCAGCACTATGCATGGGTCCCTCGGGCGGCAACTTCCGGCGTGGAAATCCCCTGTTCGGAGAATGTACTTCCCGAAAACCAGGCATGCGTGCGGCAGATGGCTTCGCGCAACGGCACGTCGGCGCGGAGGCCCAATTCTTCGCGCGCTCTGGCCGTGCAGGGCACGTAGCGATGCACCGAGCCGACAGGCGTTGGCGTGGAAGCGATGTCGACATCAACTGCGGGCGGCAACGCGGCGGCGACTTCGCGCGCGAGGGTGGCGATGTTCAGAGCTTCTTCGGAACCGACGTTATAGGCGCGGCGTGATTGTCCCTTGAAGAGAATGGTCCAGAGCCAGACAGCCAGATCGGACGCGTACAGATACGAACGAAACGGAGAACCATCTCCCTTGACGAGGATCGGTCCGCCGCGCATCGCATCGGAAATGAAGTTGCCGATGGCGAAATGCGCGTCGAGCTTCATGTAAGGGCCGACGAAAGCGAAGCAGCGCGCGACTGTGATTTCGAGGCCGGAGGATGCGGCGAACGCGCACAACATCTCCGCAGAGCGCTTGCCTTCGCCATAGGCAGAGGACGGGTCAAGAGGATCGGGCCCACCCGCGAAGGACTCACTTACGTGTGTGAGCTGCGGTGGCTGGTTTCCGTAAACTGCGCCCGAACTGACGAACAGAAATCTGATAGCCGACCTGGCGGTGGAGAGGTGCAGCACGCGGCGCGTTCCCTCGACAATGGTGTCGAACATCACGAGGGGTGTTTCGCGGTTGAGCGTGGTGCTGGCTTCAGTGGCGGCGTGGATGACGTGCGAGAACGCGCCCTGGGGAAAATCGCCATGACGAATGTCGGCGGTGTGCAAAGTGATCGCTGGATCTTCCGCCAGGTGCGGCGCTTTCTCAGCAAGCAGTCCCGGATGCCGGGATAGTCCTACTGCACGGGCGTTGAGATTCAGCCGGTGGTTCGCCCAGGCGAAACTTTCGAGCAACCAGCATCCGAAAAATCCCGTGGCGCCCGTGATCAGGATGCGCTGGCCGCGCAGTTCCTGCCACAGAGGCTCGGTTCGAGCGAGGATGTGGTCGAGATCGTGTGCCAGCCGGTTTGTCATGGTTGCCTGACTCATGGTTGCGTGCCCTATGCTCGCCTATGCTCGCCCATGCTCAACGACCGGCGGAGGCGGCTCGCGGAATCTGATGGAAAGTCTCCGCCATGTAATCGATCATCGCTTGCGTGATGCCGGGGTAGAGGCCGATCCAGAAAACGTTGTTCATTACGAAGTCGGTGTTCCGCAAATCGCCGATCACGCGCCGCTGAATGTCGCGATAGGCGGGCTGTCGAAGCAGGTTGCCGCCGAAAAGCAGGCGGGTGGCAATGTTTCGCGATTCCATGAAGCGCACGACCTGGTTGCGGGTGGTGGGCGCATCTTTGCCTTTGCGCACAGCGAGAGGAAAGCCGAACCAGCTTGGCTCCGAATGCGCGGTGGCTTCGGGCAAGATGAAAATGTCGTCGAGATCGCTCAGGGCGGCGTGAAGTTTGGCGAAGTTCGCGCGCCGGGCGGCAATGAAGCCAGGCAGCTTCTTAAGTTGCGCGACTCCGACTGCCGCTTGCAGGTCGGTCGCTTTGAGATTGTAGCCGATGTGGCTGTAAATATATTTGTGGTCGTATCCGCTGGGCAGATCGCCCAGTTTCCATTCAAAGCGGCAACCACAAGTGTTGGATTTCCCGGGATCGCACCAGCAGTCACGGCCCCAATCGCGAAAAGACTCGGCTAACTTCTTGAGCGCGGGAGACTGCGTGAGCACGCATCCGCCCTCGCCCATGGTGATGTGGTGCGCGGGATAGAAGCTAGTGGTGGCGAGGTGGCCGAAAGTCCCAACCATGCGTCCTTTGTGGAGAGATCCGACGGCATCGCAGCAATCCTCGATCACCCAGAGATTGTGTTTGGTGGCCAGATTCATGACGGCATCGACGTCAAACGGGTTGCCGAGGGTGTGCGCCAGCATGATGGCTTTGGTGCGATCGGAGACTGCGGCTTCAAGTTGAGTTACATCGGCGTTGTAAGTTGGAAGCTGAACGTCGACGAAGACTGGGACGAGGCCGTTCTGAACGATCGGATTGACGGTGGTGGGAAATCCAGCAGCTACGGTGATGACTTCGTCTCCTGGACGGAGCCTGCGATCGCCGAGCGACGGAGAAGTGAGGCATGAAAGGGCCGCGAGGTTGGCGGAGGATCCGGAGTTGACGAGTGATGCACAGCGCACGCCCATAAAGGCGGCAAATTCACGTTCAAACTGGGCGGCAAAGCGGCCAGTGGTGAGCCATGCGTCAAGCGATGCCTCGACCAGAAATTCGAGCTCGGTCGAGTCAAAGACTTTGCCCGACACGGGTACGCTGCTCTTGCCAGGCACGAACGCCGGCGGAGCCAGGGCGACGTCGTAGTACTGCTTCACGATCGCGCGGACCTCGTCGCGGAGTCGGCTGGCAGTCTTGGTCGTCGTCATTCTCACTGTCATTGTCGAGTTATCCCCTGCCCGCATGGGCCATTGCGGCGGGCGCGCCCAGGAACTCGCGGTACCAGGCGATAGTGCGATCAAGGCCGGACTCAAGAGTGAACTGCGGTCGCCAGTTGAGTTGGGTGCGGGCGCGTTCGGCGCTCAGGAATTGATGACGAATTTCGTTGCTCGCTTGGTTGAGCACTTCTGGACGCAGAGAAGACTTCATCTTCCGCAGGACCAGTTCAACCATGTCGAGCACGCTGATCTGACTTTCATTTGAAAAGTTAAAGGCCTGGCCACGGAGGGCGGTATCAGAGGCGAAACGCTCGGCGAGCAGCATGTACGCGGCTGCTCCATCCTCGATGTAGAAATAGTCGCGGACAAAGTTACCGTCCGAGCGCACGACTGGCCGTTCTCCGCGAATGACGGAGCGAATCGTGCCCGGGACCACGCGGTTCCAGTTCAGGTCGCCGCCGCCGTAGAAATTTCCGCACCGCGTGATCGCGACTGGCAGGTTGTAACTTGCGGCGTAAGTCTGCGCGATCAGATCTGCGCACGACTTACTGACATCGTAGGGATGACGGCCTTGCAACGGCATCGTCTCGTTGTAAGGAAGGTGCTCCTGATCGCCGTAGGCCTTATCGGAGGACGCTACAACAATCGATGAAACCTTGGGAGAGCGGCGGCAAGCCTCGAGCAGATTCCAGGTGCCCCCGATGTTGGTGGAGAAAGTTGAGACTGGGTTGCGATTGGCGATACCGACGATGGTCTGGGCCGCGAGATGAAAGACGACTTCAACTTCGTACTCGCCGAGGGTCCGCTCAACCAGATCACGGTCGATGATATCGCCGCGCACGGTGTTGACTTGCTCAATGCGGCGGCTGCGTGCGAGTTCGCTTTGCGGAACCCAGTCGCGTACCAGGCAAACAACGTTCGAGCCGGCGTCAATGAGCTGCTTGACGAGCCACGATCCGAGCAGCCCCGTCCCGCCGGTGACGAAGACAGAGCGATCTCTCCAAAATGAATTCATTCCGGCCACACTTTCCAGGGGGTTTGCTCGCTCGCCCAGAGCTCATTCAGGTACTGGTATTCGCGGTAAGTGTCCATGGCAAAGAAGAACCCGTCATGGCGATAGGCCATGAGTTGACCTTCACGCGCCAGGCGCTCCAGAGGTTCCCGTTCGAGGATGCACTCGGGGCCGCCAAGGTAATCGAGCACACGGCGGTTGAAGACGAAGAAGCCGGCGCTGATCAGGCCGTTGGCCCTGGGTTTCTCCATGAAGCGCTGAACCTGGCCCTGGGCGTCGGTTTCGAGCACTCCGAAGCGAGAGATGGGCGGGACTGAGGTGACGGTTGCAAGGCGGCCGTGCTGGCGATGAAAGTCGAGCAAGCTGCTGATGTTGACGTCGCTGAGGCCGTCGCCGTAGGTGAGCAGAAACGTGTCATCGTTTTCGAGATAGCGGGCAACGCGCTTTAAGCGGCCACCCGTCTTGGTTTCGAGGCCGGTGTCGGCGAGGGTGACGGTGAAGTCCTGCTCCTGATGAGCGCCCATGAATTCGACGTGCGATTGGCGGCCGAGGCAAATTCTGAAGTCGCTATTCATGGCCTCGTAGTTCAGGAAGTAGTCTTTGATCATGTTGCCGCGATATCCGAGGCACAGAATGAACTCGCGCATTCCGTAATGGGCGTACATCTTCATGATGTGCCACAGGATGGGACGGCCCCCGATCTCCACCATCGGTTTGGGCCGGAATTCGGTCTCTTCCCGGAGACGGGTGCCTAATCCACCGCACAGAACGACAACCTTCATAATTCTGGGTTCCTGGCAGCACCGCCGGCGCGCGGCAGCGCTTCGTATCTTTCGAACGATCTGCGGTACTTATGCTCCCGAACTACGGGCCCGCAAGTCAGTTATCCCACACTCGAGCGATTACCGCAGGATTACGAAAGTCACCAGGGAGACTGCAATTCGAGGTAAGTGATCCTAACTGATCAAGGTGCGCTTTGCGGGGTCTGATTGCCGTTTGCGAAGGAAATGTGGCGATGTCCGAAGAAGCTGAACACGATTGCAAACACGAGAACGATGGCGCCGGCGATGTAGGGGGCGCTGCGGTCGTGGCCGGGCTGGCGGCGGATGACGCCGACGACGAAGGGAAGCGCGGCGGCTGACAAGATCATGCTGCCGGCATAGACGCCAACGCAACGGATCCATTCCTTGAGGTAGTTGCCGTGAGTCTTGAATACAAACCACTTATATCCGAAGAAGGCGAACGTGATGCTGAACAGATTGGCGAGCAGGCTGGCCAAGACATAGCCGTAGGAAAGGAACGGGCTTAGAAGCAGTGTGAACAATGCGAAGCAGCCGTAGCCGAAGATCGTGTTGCAAGCGCCTACGGCTAGGTAACGGACTAGAGTAAACGTGCGCTGGCTTTTCTCGGTTGGAGCGGTCACGACTCCAGCGGCAGATACAGCCGCCGAGGATAGGTGAGATCCAGGCTGATGGTTGTGAGTCAGCATCCGAGATCATAGTAGCCGCATAAGCGAAGGGTCCGAAGGTTACTATCGTTACCCGTCACGATTGGGCGGGGGCTGCGGCTCGTTTGGGGAAGATGTTGCCTACGCGGCGGATTTCGGCGCCCACGGCCTTCAGTTTTTCTTCGATGTTCTCGTAGCCGCGGTCCAGGTGATAAACGCGGTCGATGATGGTCTCGCCGTCGGCGATCAGGGCGGCGAGCACGAGCGAGGCGGAGGCGCGCAGATCCGAGGCGAGCACAGCGGCGGCGCTCAGCGGAGTTCCGCCGCGGACGATGGCCCGGCGCCCTTCGATCTTGATGTTGGCGCCCATGCGGACCAGTTCCTGCGCGTGCATGAAGCGGTTCTCAAAAATGTTTTCCGTGATGATCGATGTGCCCGCGGCCTGCGTAGTGAGCGCCATGTATTGCGCCTGCATGTCGGTGGGGAAGCCGGGATATTCTTCCGTGTTCATGTCGGCGGCTTCGAGCGGCTGATCGCCCATGACGCGGACGGAGTCGGTTTTCACCGCAGTCTTCACGCCGGTTTCCGCGAGCTTCTGCAGGATGGCGGTGAGGTGCGCGGGATCGCATCCGGCGACGTTGACGTCCCCGCCGGTCAGGGCTCCGGCGACGATGAAGGTTCCAGCCTCAATGCGGTCGGGGATGATGCGGTGCCTGGCGCCGTGCAGCTTGGTGACGCCCTTGACGCGGATGGTGGACGTGCCCGCGCCTTGGATTTTGGCGCCCATGGCGTTGAGCAGCGCGGCGAGGTCCGCGACTTCCGGTTCACGGGCGCAGTTCTGCATGATGGTCTCGCCATCGGCAAGCGTGGCGGCCATAAGCAGGTCTTCGGTGCCGGTGACAGTGATTCTGTCGAAGACAACTTCTGCGCCACGCAGGCGGTCGCCTTTTAGCGGGTCAATGACGGCCTCGATGTAGCCGTGCTCTTGCGTGATTTTCGCGCCCAGATGTTCCAACCCCTTGATGTGAAGGTCGATCGGGCGGGCGCCGATGGCGCATCCGCCGGGCAGCGAGACGCGGGCGCGGCCGCACCGCGCTACGAGCGGTCCCAGGACGAGCGTGGAGGACCGCATCGTCTTGACCAGTTCATAAGACGCTTCGGGAGCGGCGAGCGCACGTGCGCAAATCGTTGTCCGATGATGGGCGCGTCCGTAGCCGAGTTCAACTTCGGCGCCCATGGCGGCAAGGAGCTTGCACGTGGTCTCGATGTCGCGCACCTGGGGAATGTTTTCGAGAATCACAGGTTCCTCGGTGAGCAGGGCTGCCGCCATGCAAGGCAGTGCGGCGTTCTTCGCGCCACTGATTCGGACCGTCCCCAGCAGGGGATTACCGCCGCGGATTACGAGTTTGTCCATAGCTTGAGCGGTTCCTGATAAGCCGGAGCGCCGCTTTCATTCTAACTACGATTGCAGGACGGCGGCGGTCAGAAATGTCGAGTGGAGTTTAGTTTGTAACGGCGAAACAAAGAACCACGCGGGGCAGGGGAAAGCGCGCCGCCTGGCTACGTGGGTTTTGCCAGCGCTATCGCTCTGCGCACCTGACCTTGGGATTCTCTCAGCGCAACGACAGCATCGGCGCGACTGACCCCAGCCTTGGCCATCACCAGGGCTACGGGGACGCGACCTCCTGCGGCGGCGAGGAGCTTGCGCGCTGCTCGGTGGTCGAGTCCGGCGATTTCTTCCACTATGCCCACTCCGCGTTCGGCCAGCTTCTCGTTCTTCGTGTGGAGGTTGACCATCAGGTTGCCGTACACATAGCCGAGACGCGCCATCGCCCCGGTGGAGAGCATATTGAGAATCATCTTCTCCGCCGTGCCGGCTTTCATGCGCGTGGAGCCGGCGACAACCTCGGCACCGACATCCGCGACAATGGCCACGTGCGCGGCTTTGCCGAGCGGCGATTTCGGGTTGCAGACTACGGCAACAGTTTTTGCGCCGTGGGCGCGTGCATATTCGATGGCGGCGATGGTGAAGGGAGTGCGCCCGCTGGCGGCAACGCCTACGACGACATCTTTTTTTGTTGGCTTCTTCTTCGCGATTGCTTTGCGGCCCAGTTCGCGGGAATCCTCATCGGCTTCAACGGCTGTGGCCAGCGCCCTTGGCCCGCCTGCCATGATGAACTGGACCATGCGCGGGTCGACGTCAAAGGTGGGCGGACATTCGACGGCGTCGAGGGCGGCGATGCGTCCACTAGTGCCGGTGCCTACGTAGATGAGCCGCCCGCCCTGGGAAAGCGCCGCTGCGATCAGATCGATCGCTTGCGCGATTTGCCGGAGGGCGCCCTTCACGGCGGCGGCAACCTTGGCATCTTCACGGTTGATAATGCGGGCGATTTCGAGCGCGGATTTGCGATCGAGACCGGCGGAGGCGCGGTTCGTTTTCTCGGTACCGAGGTGGCGGAGATTGGCGCTGCTTGTTTCGCGTTTTGAGGCTCTCCGTTTCAAGCTTGCTTCTCCAAGGCCTTCATCACCGCGTCATAAAACGCTGGGCGCACCTGTTTGATTGCCTGGTTCTGGCAGTCAGGCCAGGTGCGGTTGGTGAGCAAAGTTATCGAAAGTTGGCGGTCCGGGTCGATCCACAGGGACGTGCCGGTGTAACCGAGATGTCCGAAGGAACGCGACGAGAAGTACTTTCCGGATTGCGATGGGGCAGAAGGTGTGTCCCAGCCAAGCGCCCGGGATGTGCCTTCGGGAGCGGATTCCCGGCGCGAAAAAAGTTCGACGGTCGAAGGGCGAAGGATGGGGTGTCCGCCGTTGAGCATGGCGTGGGCGAAGATGGCTGGATCTTCGGCGGTGGAGAAAAGGCCGGCGTGTCCGGCAATGCCGCCGAGGACGCTGGCGTTTTCGTCCTGCACCTCGCCTTGGATGATGCGGTGTCGGAAGGTGCGATCGTCGGCTGTTGGCGGGATCGAGTCCTTCAATGCGATCGCGGGATTAAAGGTCGTGTGCGTCATGCCGAGCGGGCCAAAGATTTCGCGCTGACAGAACGCGTCGAGCGATTCGTCGGCGAGGCGTTCGAGTGCGATGCCCAGAATGATGAATCCGATGTCGCTGTATTCGGCGTGCGCACCAGGAGCGGCGGCAAGCGGAGTGGCGAAGGCGGCTTGCAGAAGGGCTTCGCGATTCTTCGCGTGCAGGAACAGCTTTTCGTAGGCAGGCAAGCCGGAGCTGTGTGCGAGCAGCATACGCAGAGTGATTTCGCGGCGGTGCGGGTCATCATCAGCGAATTCGGGAACGATGGCCGTGACGGGAGCTTCGAGATCGAGCAGGCCGCGCTCGTAGAGAATCATGGCCACGGCGGTCGTGGCGATGACCTTGGTGAGCGAAGCGAGATCGAAAAGACTCGCGGTTGTGACCTGGGGCGAACCCGGATCGTATGTAAAGCGGCCGATGGCCTTGTGCGCGACGAGTTCTCCACAAGAGGTGACCGCGAGCGAACAGGCGGGAAAGGCGCGGGCAGCGATGGCCTTTTCGAGGATGCCGAAAGCGCCGCGAAAGAGGTCATCCTGCGCGGCGAAATTGCGCGCTAGGAAGGAAAATCCAGACTCTCGATTGGGCAGCGTCAGGTTCAAGGGTGTTTTGTGAACTGATGGGGTTATAGCAAAGGCGGCGGGTGGAGGCAAACGGAGAGTTACTTTGAGCGCATCGTTTGTAACGTTCAGCCTTGAGCTGCGTCTCAGGGGTCATGTAGAGTCACAGAAGACGTGAGACACATGCCGAAAAAACTGCTGTTTTTCGCTCTCCTGTTTTCTGCCACCGCGTTTTCGCAGGCTCCGCTTGATTCGCGCCTCGCCGTTCTCGATCCCATCGTCTACGACGCCATCGCCCGGCGGGAGATTCCGGGCGCGGTGCTCATCGTCGGCCATGACGGACAGGTGGTGTATCGCAAGGCTTATGGCAACCGGGCGATTGAACCTCGGCCGGGGGCGATGACGCCCGACACGGTGTTTGATTGCGCGTCGCTTACCAAGGTCGTCGCAACCACGACGGCGGTCATGCAGCTTTGGGAGCGGGGAAAGTTTCGCATGAACGATCCGGTCGCGAAGTACCTCCCTGAGTTTGAGCAGAACGGGAAGCAGGATATTACGATCCGGCAGTTGCTGGTGCACTACTCGGGGCTGGCCCCGGATCTGGATTTGACGAAAGCTTGGGAAGGGAAGGAAACGGCGTATCGGATGGCGTTTGAGGAGGCTCCGGAGCGGGCTCCCGGCGCGGCATTTGAATATAGCGATATCAACTTCGTAGTCCTGGGGGCGCTGGTGGAGCGGCTTTCGGGCGAGTCGCTCGATGCGTATGCGGCGAAGCATATTTTTGCGTCGCTGGGTATGAAGGAGACCCGGTTTGTTCCTCTGTCGTCGTGGGGGCCGCGAATTGCTCCGACCCGCATCGCTCCAACCGAAGAGGATGAGAACCATCACCTGCTGCGCGGCGTAGTGCACGATCCCACGGCTCGCCGGATGGGCGGCGTGGCCGGTCATGCGGGATTATTTTCTACGGCCGACGACCTGGCGATTTTTGCGCAAGCCCTGTTGGATGGCGGGCGAGGCGTACTGACTCCGGCGACGATTGCGAAGATGACTGCGCCTCAGCAGCCAGTGAATGGGACGGCGGTGCGGGGATTTGGGTGGGACATTGATTCGCCCTTGTCCAGCAATCGTGGGGAACTGTTGCCGGTGGGCGGTTACGGACACACGGGGTTCACCGGGACTTCGCTGTGGATTGATCCGGCGACGAAGACTTACATAGTCCTGCTGACGAACGCGGTGCATATGAACGCGCTGCCGGCGAAGGAGAAGGGAAGCGCGGCGTCTCTTCGAACCAAGGTGGCGACGGCGGTGGCTGTGGCGCTGGCGCTCGATCCCTCCGATGCGGAGAAGATGCGCGTGGCAACCATTACCGGCTACAACGAAATGCAGAGCGCGGCGCGCAAGCTCGCAGTGCGGAATGGAACGGTGAAGACGGGAATCGACGTGCTCGAGGAGACGAAGTTTGCGGCGCTGCATCCGGCCAAAGGCGGGGCTCCGCGAAGCATTGGACTGCTGACCAATCAGACCGGCGTGGACTCGGGAGGGCGCCGGACGATTGACGTGCTGGCGAACGTGCCGGGGATTTCGCTGAATGCGATCTTCAGTCCGGAACATGGGGTGACGGGAACGCTGGACACGACGGATATCAAAGATGCGAAGGATGCGGCGACCGGAGTTGCGGTCTACAGCGTGTACGGGGCGAGCGCCGCGGCGCGGCGTCCGCCGCTGGACGTGCTGAAGCGGCTGGATGCGGTGGTCATCGATCTGGCGGATGCGGGCGCGCGGTTTTACACCTTCGAGACTACGACGGGATATTTTCTGGAAGCGGCCGCCAAGGCGGGAATTGAAGTAATCATTCTGGATCGGCCGAATCCGATTACGGGATCGTTTGTGCAGGGGCCGGTTTCGGATTCCGCTTCCCCTTCCAATGCCGGGCGGGAAAGTTTTACGAACTACTTTCCCGAGCCGGTGCGGCATGGGATGACTTTAGGTGAGCTCGGGAAAATGTTTAATGCCGAACGTCACATTGGAGTGCGGCTCGAAGTGGTTGCGATGGAGGGTTGGCAGCCAGGGGACTGGTTCGATTCGACCGGTCTCGCGTGGGTGAATCCTTCGCCCAATTTGCGGAATTTGACCGAGGCCGAGCTTTATCCGGGAGTGGCGCTGATTGAAGGGACGAATGTTTCGGTGGGGCGGGGGACGGATACGCCGTTCGAAGTGGTGGGCGCGCCCTGGATCAAGGGCAGGGAATTGGCGGCGTACTTGAACGGGCGCGGTATTCAGAGTGTGCGGTTCGTGCCAATTACTTTCACACCGTCATCGAGTAACTTTGCCGGGGAACGGTGCGAAGGCGTGAACCTGATCATTCTGGATCGGAATACTCTGGATTCGCCGGAATTGGGGATTGAGCTGGCGTCGGCGCTGCATAAGTTGTATCCGAACGACTTCAAAATGGAGCGGATGGCGGATCTGCTGGTGAATCAGTCGGTGTTCGAGGCGATCGGAGCGGGCGAAGATCCGCGACGGATTGCCGAAGACTGGCAGGAGCGGCTGGAGGGATTCGTGCGCCTGCGGGAAAAGTATTTGTTGTACAAGTAGAGCTACAATGCGGAGTACCCAGGTTCACCATGACCGAAAATCTGCTTCTCATTCCGAGTCCGTTTTACCGTTGCGCCGGACCGAATTGTGGAGTGCTAAAAGCCGGGAGCGACCGCTGATGGATCATGTGGAGCTCTTTTGGCGATTATGAATTGCCGGTGATGCATCTGGCGCCGTGGGACGAAAAACTGGCAGTGCGGGAAGGCGCGTTGCATGTTTGCGGCGAGGGCTGCGCGCAGAAACTGCAATCGCAGTTCATGGGCAATGTGCTGGAGAACCGGGGGCGGAGAAGTAGTGGTTGAGCTAGCCGGCGGAAGAATAACCATCCACTGGTTGTCCGCTAAACGTTCTCAGCTAACCGGGCATTCAAGTGGGCGCATCTGAGATGGCAGGCGTGCTGTTAAATTATCCTGAAGAGGTGGGTGTGCGATGAAGATCCGTGCTGCTTCTACCTGGGTTGTGCTGTTGGCGGGGATGGCGGCGGCACAGTCGTCTTTGGTCCCGAACCCGGCTGCGCCTTCGGTGGAGTCTGAGAAGCCTACGCTGATCATTCCCGCGGGAACGAGGGTTCCACTATCGCTGAAGCAGGCGATCTCGACGAAGACGGCTAAAGACGGAGATCCGGTATACGCGGAGACTGCCTTTCCGTTTGTGCTCAACGAGCGGGTCGTGATTCCGGCGGGGACTTACATCCAGGGGAAGATCGAGCGCGTGCAGCGCGGTGGGCACGTAAAGGGGCACGCTGAGGTGCTGATCCACTTTACATCAATGATTTATCCCAACGGCTATACGGTGATGCTGGGCGGGTCGGTGGAGAACACGCCTGGAGCCGAGAAGACGTCGATGAAAGATTCGGAAGGGACGATTCGGCAGGATAGCGATGCCGGAAAAAAGGCTGAGACCGCCGCGGGTACGGCAACTACGGGAGCGGTGATCGGTGCGATAACCAACGGAGCGAAGGGAGCCGGGATCGGTGCGGGAATTGGAGGAGTCACTGGGCTGGCGGTCGGAATGCTAACGCGCGGCGCCGACGTGCGGCTGGAGCCGGGCACGTCGATCGAAATGGAGATCCAGCGGGAAGTGACGGTCGATGCGAGCCGGGTTTCCTCACGACACGAGGTCATCATTCACAACAACGACTAGTGTCCGCAATCGCAAATACTCGATTCGCGGCTGACTAACTTCCTTCTCGGTTTCGTTTCGCATTGGCGGACAAGCCGCGGACAAGAGTGTCCGCGCCACATCGGCTATTTCAATACAAACATAGCGTTCACGTGCGCGGTGCCACCCGGTCCATGGATGCTCAACAGATGATGCTCGGCAGGCGGCCTATTTCGCTTGCAAGGATTCGATGTAGTGGGTAAGGTTTGCTACGCGTTGCTGCACCTCACCCTCGTGTCCTCCGCTCATGCCCCAAAACAACGCTCCCCACATTGGCATCTCCTTGGATCCGTGCGCGGGATGAACGGATTCGCCTTGGATGGTGGACGTGACTTTCAGAGCGGGATATTTCCCTCCGTTGTTCTTGCTCAGCATAGTAAGATCGGCGGGAGGAATCTTCAGGGCGCTGGCCGCAGGACCTCCGCCTTTTCCGTCCGTTCCATGGCAAACGGCACAGTATGTCGTGTACATTTCCTTGCCGGATACAGGCGACGTGGACTTGATCGGGACATGCTGGATGACTTTCTGCGTTTGGTCCTGCGCCGCGATCGTGCAGGCGAATGCGGCCAGGGCAGAAAAGAGCATAATCAATCTCTTTAGGGACATCGAGTTCTCTCCTTCTGGACCACAGCTCTCTTCTCTGAACTCCAAGCGCGCTCAAAGACCAAGAACCGGCTACTTTGCCGCCTTCCGCTTCGCCGCCCGCTACTGCGCCGAGCCTCTCCACCCCCGATCAGTCCGCACGAGAGCAAGCGTGGATTTCGTCGGGCCCGCATTATAAAAGTCGACTCCATACTTATTGATCAGGGTTTGACGTTCCCAAACACTGAAGCTTTTTACCAGCGGACCGCCCGCGTCGAACGCGTTTCCCAGTTGGTTTGGCACCCATTTCCAAGTGTATTCGACGATCACGCCGTTATCTCCGTTTGGGGTTATCCCGCCGATGCTCAGCAGTTGCCGTTCGGCCAGGGGAGCCTGATACGAGAAGCTACCATCCTTTTCTTGCGATTTTTTCAAACCCGGGAGACCGGTCAGCAGGCCCTCTCCGTCCGGCGTGAGCGAGACCACTACGCTGCCCGCTGCCGCCTTGGCCAATTTGACAATCCCTGCTTTTTCCAACAATCGATAATTAGGATCCGGTAGTTTTTCATCGTTTTTCACGAGACCAGTGCGGAAGTGGATGACGGCCGGCCCTGGTCCCTGGAGCGCCGCTGCTACCATCGCGCTCACCTGCTGCGGGCTGGGAGGAGTTTTCTCCCGGAATTGGAGTATCACGTAGGTTACAAAGCCCCCGATCAGCACTACCAGAGACAGCATGAGTAGCGCCGGCAAGATCGATGAGCGTTTTTCCATCGCAATTTCGTCTTCAAACATGGCAGCCCCTTTTTTAAACAGCCGGAAATCAACCGGCTTTCATTCTGAGTTTGCCGTTCCCCGAATGCTGTGATCGAAGGCACAACCAATAGTGTTTCGCATCACGATGACGTAATACCTTGAGCGCGTCCCGAAAACCCCATCGCAAGGTGTTGTAGCCGCCTCTCTTTTCCTTTTTGCGCATTACGCAAGAGGTGTGCGCGTCACCTACACGCGTGATTGCTGTCACACCAACTGTACCCCCTGCATAGCATAATCACGTCAGATTTCGTGGTTTGTTCTACCACCTTGAGCGTGGAGATCCCGTGCCAAAAGGACGCGTTTCCATTGTCGTCGAGCGCTGCAAAGCCTGTGGCTTCTGTGTGGAGTTTTGCCCCACCCACGTGCTTGCGCTTTCTTCGGCTTTCAATTCCAAGGGCTACCATCCACCGCATGTCGTGCATCCGGAAAAGTGCAGTGGTTGTGACTTGTGCGGGATGTACTGCCCCGACTTCGCCATTTTCGCCACCAAGGTCGATCCCGCTAAGGGAGGTGACAAATGAAGGCTGATCCCCGTGGCGTGCTCACCGGCGTTCACTTCATGGACGGCGACCACGCCTGCTGCGAAGGCGCGCTGGCCGCCGGCAGCCGGTTCGCCGCCGGATACCCCATCACCCCTTCCACCGAAGTCGTTGAGCGCTTCGCCTCTCGCGTTCCGACCGTGGGCGGAACGTTTATCCAGATGGAAGACGAACTCGCGGCCTCCATCACCCTGCAAGGCGCGGTCTGGGCCGGAGCCAAGGCGTTCACCGTGACCTCCGGCCCCGGCTTTTCACTGATGATGGAACATATCGGCTACGCGGCCATGACCGAAACGCCGTGTGTGTTCGTGGATGTGCAGCGCGGAGGGCCGTCTACTGGCCTACCTACGCTCCCCGCGCAAGCCGACATGATGCAGGCGCGATGGGGCTCGCATGGCGACTACGAGATCATCGCCCTCTGCCCCAATTCTCCGCAGGAGTGTTTTAACCTCACCATCAAGGCCTTCAACCTGGCCGAAGAATTCCGCGTGCCCGTGATGTTCATGATGGACGAATGCGTAGGCCACATGACCGAGAAGGTAGTGATTCCCCCCGCCGACCAGATCGAAGTCGTGCCGCGCCGCCATACTCACAAGCCGGTTGACGAGTACCTCCCCTATGAAACCAACGGCGACCTGGTTCCGGAAATGGCGCACGCCGGCGAAGGCTACAACTTTCATATCACCGGCTTGACCCACGACGAACGCGGCTATCCCAACATGACTCCGCAGATCCAGGACAAGCTGGTTCGCCGCTTGCAAAACAAGATTCTCCAAGCCGCCGACCGCATTGCCATGTTCGAGGAGGAGCAACTCGAAGGCGCCGACGTCGTGGTCGTTTCCTACGGAATCACTTCCCGAGTGGCGCAACGAGCCATCGAGGCCGCTCGTGGACGGGGTCTGCGCGTCGGCAAGTTGCGCCTGATTACGGCCTGGCCGTTCCCCGATAAAAAAATCCGCGAACTCGCAGCGAAAGTGAAAGCTTTTGTCGTTCCCGAACTCAATCTGGGCCAGATGGTGCGAGAAGTAGAGCGAGCTGCCGCGGGCCAGGCCAAAACCTTCGCCGTGCCGCACGCGGGCGGCGGAGTGCACAACCCCGAAGACATTCTCAAGGTAATTGTGGAGGCAGGCCGATGCCAGACAGCTTGATCAACGACCCGGTCAATCCAGCCGTCAATCCAGTCGAGCCCTTCTTGCGCAGCGATCGCATGCCTTCCATCTGGTGTCCGGGATGCGGCATCGGCACCACCGTGAACTCTTTCGCCCGCGCCCTCATCGATTCGAAAATCGATTTGCAATCGCTGGCCCTGGTCTCGGGCATCGGCTGTACCGGGCGCGTGGCGGGCTACGTCAAACTCGATTCTTTCCATACCACGCACGGCCGCGCCATCCCGTTCGCCACCGGGCTCAAACTGGCAAACCCAAAGCTGAACGTCATCGTCTATTCCGGTGACGGCGATCTTTCCGCCATCGGGGGCAATCATCTGATCCACGCCGCGCGCCGCAACATCGATTTGAAAGTCATCTGCGTCAACAATTTGATCTACGCCATGACGGGCGGCCAGACCGCGCCCACTACTCCCGAGCACTCGACTACTTCCACGAATCCCTACGGCGTGTTCGAGCCGGCGTTCAATTTGCCGCACCTGGTCGAAGCGGCGGGCGCGGTTTACGTCGCGCGCTGGACCACCTTTCACGTGCGGCAACTGACGCGCTCCATCGGCGAGGCGTTCCAGAAAAAAGGCTTTTCCTTTATCGAAGTGATCTCGCCCTGTCCCACGCTTTATCAACGCCGCAACAAGATGGGCGACGGTCTCGACGCTATGAAGTTCTACAAAGAGAAGAGCAAAGTCCGGAACGGCGCGCCCACCAGCGAAGTCGGCCTGACCATGACCGGAGAGATCGTCGTGGGCAAGTTCGTGGACCGCGAACGCCCCGATTACCAGACCTTGATGCGAGCGCAATACGCCGAGTCGTTGGGCGAGAGATTCGTGGAACAAGCGGAGATGGTATGCAGCTAACTGAAATTCGTATCGCGGGTTTTGGCGGCCAGGGAGTGATCCTTTCGGCCATCGTTCTAGGCAAGGCTGCTTCGATTTATCAAGGCGCTTATGCCACCATGACCCAGAACTTCGGCCCGGAAGCCCGGGGCGGCGCTTGCAGCGCGCAGCTCGTCGTTTCCGATTCGCCCGTGTTGTACCCGTACGTCATCCAGCCGGACATCCTCGTCGTAATGTCGCAAGAAGCTTATGTGCGCTTCGGCTCCGAGTTGAAAGATGGCGGCATCATGATCGTCGAGCAGGACCTAGTGCGAGTTTCAGATCTCAACAAGGAAATCCAGGTCTACAGCGTCCCAGCGACCCGCATCGCCGAAGATCTCGGAAAACGCATGGTACTGAATTCGGTGATGGTGGGATTCTTCACCGCAGTCACACACTTGCTGGATCCCGATGCCGTGCGCAAAGCAGTCGCGGATTCTGTCCCGCCCACCTTCCGCGAACTGAACCTGAAGGCCTTTGAACGAGGGCTTGAGTACGGAACTATAGCATTGAGCGCCAGCCCGAGCCTGGCCGAGGAGGAGCTGCAGGCGCAGTATTCCCGGGAATAGGTTCGCGCCGTTGCATTTGTCAACGTTTGATGTTGTGAAATTCATCTGCACATTGCCGATCCGTAAGTGACTGATTGCAAACCGTCACTCTTATTATTCACCTCCAAACACTAAAAACGCGAGCTTTGACCTGTTGCGATTTCCGGCAAAGCGTTGTGGACAATCTCGCCGCGACAGTGCACGCCAAGAAATTGGCTTTCGTCTATCTCCTTCATTTAGCAGGAGATCGGTGCCAGCAATGCGCTTCCTCGCAATTCGCCTCAGCTTGGCATCGCGATTGCCTTTGGAATAGTACCGAGTGGCTTGCAAAGACGGCCCTCCGGCGAGGTGACTTATGACAGTCCTACTGGTTCTCTTCACATTCACGGCTTTCTTGCTGATTGACCATTTCCGGAGCCGCCGGGCCGTTGCGCCCATGCAGGTTGCCGCGCCAAAGCATGACGCGTTGCCGCGCTTGCAGCCAGCCTTAGTCGGCGGTTTCGAGGTGCCAGAAAACCTGCGCTACCATCCGGGTCACACCTGGGCATTGAGCGAGAGTCCCAGCCTGGTGCGGGTCGGCATGGATGATTTTGCCTCTAAGCTGACCGGCAAGGTGGAAAGCATCACGCTGCCGCAACGCGGCCAGTGGATTCGCCAGGGCCAGAAGATGTGCACAATTCATCGCGATGGCTGCGCAGTCGACATGGTCTCGCCCATCGAGGGCAGCGTGTCCGACATCAACCAAGCGCTGGTGGAGGATCCTAAGCTGGCACTCCGCGATCCCTACGGCGAAGGCTGGCTAATGACCGTGCAGGCGCCCGACGCCAAGACGAGCTTCCGCAACTTGCTGGGTGGCGCGCTCGCGCGCTGGTGGACGGAAGAGTCGGCAAGCCGCTTGCAACGCCGGATGCCGATGGCATTCGCGGGCGCACTGGCCCAGGATGGTGGAGTCGCCATGAACGATCTCTCAGCCCAGATCCCCGACCAGGAGTGGCTGCCGCTCGCGAAGGAGTTCTTCCTGTCATAAGTCGAACCCGCAGCAACCGCGGGTGCCCCATCCCTGCGCGTCCTTTGCGCAGGGGTGGGATTCCACGCGTTCCGCTGGGGAGTCTCGTCCTTCGACTCTGTTTGAAGGGGCGCGGCTTCAGTCGCGCCGTACACTAGATTCGGATATACCTCAAGGCCAAATTCTGTGGTTGTTCGCGATCTCAAAAGTTTCGCGCGGACGAGACCTGCTTCATCGGCGTTGCCGCAGCCTGACAGGCGGTGCACAGTGCGCTGTCTTTGAGGTCGATCCACTCCACGGCGTGGGAAGGAGCCATGGCGCAGCGGTAGTCGTCGCAGTGAGTCAGGTTCAGAGTGTGGCCCAGTTCATGAACCGCTTCCTTTATCACGCGCTGGCGGAATAGGTCGGGATTGGGCGGAAGGCCGTAGAACTCCTGGCGCAGCCGGTGCGCTGAGATCACGGCGCAGGGGCCACCCATCTGTGCCTCGCCGAAAACGTAAGTAAGAATCGGGATGTAGAGATCCACGGCGACAATGCCCAGCATTCGCCAGGAATCGGCAGTAAGAAAACTCTGCATGCGGTGCAGGATTTCCGAGGAGTGGTACTGCTGCCGCTCTCCGTGGAAGGCGAACTCCGGATCCAACCGGACCGGGAGCACCTTACAAGGGACGCGGAAAGTTTCTTCGATGGCGGGGCGCAGATCCTTCAGCAGCCCGTCATCCACATTCCCGATCGGCAAGAGTTGCAGCAGCTTCATCGGATCAGAGCATTTCTCGTGATGGTGTAGAGTGCGCACCCTCAGCGGCTAAAGCCGGAACCCATTACAGCCCGTGGCGGCACGGCTCAAGCCGTGCCCTACCCGTTCCTGCCTTCCCCATACAGCAAATCGGGAACTGCTCTAGAATTCAGCTTTATCGCGTCTCAACCGGGGTGCGAGTCCAGCCATACTTCTTCAGCTTGTGATAGAGAGTGACCCGGTCGATGTCAAGTACCTCCGCGGCACGGCTCTGATTGCCTCCACATTCCTCGACCACCCGCAGGATGTGGGCGCGCTCCATTTCCTCCAGCTTCTTGCTCCCGCCGATGGAGACGCTTTGCGGCTTGAAGATAAAGTCCGGCTCTTGCAGTTCCGGCTCCTGTCCCACAACCATGGCGCGCTCGACAGCATTCTCCAGTTCGCGAACGTTCCCCAGCCAGGACTGTTGCTGCAATTGGTTCATGGCCTCCGGGGAAACCCGGGTTATGCGTTTGTTCATGGCCAGGGAGAACTTGCGAACGAAGTGGTCCACGAGCAGCGGGATGTCCTCCCGGCGCTCGCGCAGCGGCGGCAGTGAAATGCGGAAGACGTTGAGCCGATAGAAAAGATCGGGACGGAACTTACCCTCCTCGATCAGTTTTTCGAGATCCTTGCTGGTGGCGGCGATGCAGCGGAAATCCACCTTGATGGTTTGGTTGCCGCCCACCCGTGTAATTTCGCGCTCCTGCAGCACCCGCAGCAGGTCGGTCTGCGTCTTCAGGGTGATGTCGCCGATCTCGTCCAGGAAGACCGTCCCGCCTTCGGCAATTTCGAACTTGCCTTTTTTGCGGTACTGCGCGCCGGTGAACGCGCCCTTCTCATGTCCGAAGAGTTCGCTTTCGAGAAGCGTCTCCGTCAGAGCGCCGCAGTGAATGACGACCAGCGGATGAAATCTTCGCGGACTGGCGTGATGGATCGCTCGCGCCACCAGTTCCTTCCCGGTGCCGCTCTCTCCCGTGACCAGAACCGTGGCGTCCGTGGGACCAACCGTCTCAATGGCGTCGAAGACCTTGCGCATGGGGCCGCTCTGGCCGACCATGTCCCCGGGGCGCGCGACTTCCGCGACGGTCTCGCGCAAGAGCACGTTCTCCTGGGCCGTCCGTTTGTGCGCCAGCACGTTCCTCACCATGTGTGCGATCTCGTCCGGGTCCAGCGGTTTGGTCACGTAGTCGTAGGCTCCGTTCTTCAGCGCTGCGACGGCGGTGTCGACCGAGGCATAGCCAGTCATGATGATTACGATGAGCTCGGGGTCGACTTCGTGCATGCGGCGCTGCAGCTCGATCCCATCGGTGCCATGCATCTTGATATCCACCAGGGCCGCATCCCAACGCTGTTCCGCCAGCCGGGTAAGCGCGTCGTTGGCGTTTTCCACCGTAGCTACCTCGTAGCCCTCTTCGCGGAACCATTTGCCCAGCGAGTCGCGCACGCTCAGTTCGTCGTCCACAATCAGCAGTTTTCCCTGTGTGCTCACTTCAATCACCTCACGTTCATCGTGCTATTGCCGGCGCCGGCGTTCGCCAGGGAAGCGGCGGGGGCTTGATTGGGCAGGGTTATGGTGAAAGTCGTGCCCCGGCCCAACTCCGATGCGACTTCGATGCGCCCGTCATGCCGCTCCAAGATGCCGCGACTGATCGCCAAGCCCAGCCCGACTCCGTGCCCACTTTCTTTCGTCGTCAGAAAAGGTTCGAAGATATGCGGTAAGACGTCGGGAGCGATGCCGGCTCCGTCGTCGCGCACCTGGATCTCGATTTCCGCGTCATCGCTGCTCAGCCGGGTTTCGATCCAGAGATTGCCGCCCCGGGGCATGGCATCGATTGCGTTCATGATCAACGCCAGGAGCACTTGTTCAATCTGCGCCGGATCGCACGACACGAGCGGCAAATCTTCCGCACGCTTCAGTTGCAGTTCGATTCCGCCCAGCTCCAGTTGATGCCGCACTAGCAGCAGACAACGATCGATCACTGCATGTAGGTTGGTGGACTGTACGTTCATGGGCGCGGTGCGCGAAAGAGTCAGCAGGGCCTTGATCAGTTCGCCGCAGCGCCGGCTTTCCGCGGCGATCAGGTCCAGACATTCCATCGTCTCCTCGCGTTTTTCACGATCGACTTGGCCAGACTCTACCCACTTCCGCAGCAGTTTGGCATAGGTAAGAATCCCAGAAAGCGGATTGTTCACCTCGTGCGCTACCACGGCCGCCATCTTGCCGAGGGAAGCCATTTTTTCCACGTGCAGCACATGATCGTGGGCGCGATTGAGTTCCTTCGTCTTCTGCTCGACGCGATCTTCGAGCGTCTTTGCCCAGGTGACGATTTCTTTGTTCGCCGCGCGCAACTGCAGGCTCATGTCGTTGAACGAATGCGCCAGATCGCCCACTTCGTCGCGGGATTGCACCTCGATTTGGTAGCCAAGCTCCCCCTGGGAAAGATGTTCCGTGCCATTCTTGAGCGCCTTAATGGGTTCGCCGACCACTCGCCACACGAATAACCAGCTCAATACCGCCACGATCAGCATCGCCCCCGCCGTGTAAGAGAGCATGTGGGCGCTGCTGACCGCAAGTTGCGCGTCCGCTTTCGCCAGCGAAAGGTTCGTGTCGAGCACGCCCAGAACTTGTTGGCCGGCAGGGTGCGCGTGGCATTCGGCGTTGGAGCAGCCGGGTTGATTTTCGATGGGAGTGATAATTCCCAGCACACGTTGCCCGCCGCCATCGCGATAAATGCGAAAGCGGTCGGGGCGATTCAGGCGCGCCAGCGGCTGCGATTGGGTGTGGCAGCTATAGCAGGCCTCCGCCCTCTTGTCGAGGACGTGGCTGACTTCCGCGGCATCGGTGGAATAGCTGATCCGGCCCTCCTGATCAAAAATGCGCACTTTGACCATGCCCGGCTCGTCCGCGATGGTTTGGATCGTGTGATAAAGTCCCTCGCGGTCGTTGCGCAGCATGTAGTACGTGGTGCTGCGCTTGATAACATCGCTGACCCGCTCGGCGCTGGCCAGCGTGGCTGCTTCCAGGTGCTGGCGATGCAATCGGATATTCAAGTATCCGAGGAGAGCGAAGATGACGACCATGGCGGCCAGCAGAGACCCGATCAACTTTGCGCTGATACTGTGAGTCAGCCGCCTCCATCCCAGATCGCCGCGAATTGGCTCAGTCTGCCGCATGTCCTAATACCGCTGTAGCAACCACGGGCGCGGTTTCGGTTCGGAGACGCTCTTTCAATGGAATTCGTACTTCGGGAAAGATAGGCAAGTGTCTCACTGCCAACCCGAATAGGGCGAAACCCGCCGCGATAATCATAAGGGTCACGGAGAACTCCGTCCACTTCGGCATGTAGTGATGCCCAACGTAAGTCTCAAAGCCGGTAAGGCTGACATTGAGGCGGTTGGTGATGAATCCGAGCACAGTACAGATGGAGGCGAGATACAAGCCGTTTGCCGATAGCCTGACTTTCTTGAAACTGAGCAATGTGATTGGAATCACAAATGCCAGCGTCAGTTCGAGCCACAGAAAGTACGCTTCGTAGCTGGGCTTAATGATCTGTCGCAGCATGCCGCGATGGAAGTAATCCTCGAAGCGCAACAGGGCATTGACCCAGAGAGCAACCAGCAACGCGCCGCCAAGGTCGACTAAAACCGGGAGTTCAAGGTGACGGCCGAAGGCTTTTGCGCTCTGCGTGGACTCGAAGATCGTCATTGCCAAACCCACCGCAATCGCCGATCCGAAAAAGAGGAACGGCAGCGCGGGCGTGTACCAGAAGGGATGCAGCTTGCTCGGCATGATCAGATAGAGCGATCCGAGCGAACTCTGGTGCAGGGTGGAGAGCAGGATGCCCAAGATGATCAGCACCGGGTAGATCTTCTTAATCCACTGGATCGGAGTCTGCAGATTGAATTTCTCGAACACATTGGGAAGGAATTCAAAAAAGAGCACGGTAGTGTAGGCCATCACGCATATGCCGACCTCGAACATGACCGAGTGCGGGTTCATGTAGATGAGCTGATGCCAGATGTACCAGGGGCGGCCAAGGTCGAACAACAGCCCAACGATGAAAAGTAAATAGCCCAGGAACGCCGTCAACACCGCGGGGCGCACAACACTGTGCAGCCGCTCGACATTGAACAGGTACACCGCGCCAATCACGCAGAAGCCGCCCGCCGCCAGCATGACCCCACACAGGAGGTCGAAGCCGATCCAAAGCCCCCAGGGAAACTGGTCGCTCATGTTTGAAACCGCGCCCAAGCCGTGGAAAAAGCGAACGAATGTGGAGTACAGCCCCAGGCCCATGATTACAACGAATACCACTCTCCAAAAGGTCAGCTTGAACTTCATCGCGCACTCCCATTCTTCTCTTCTGCCTCAGCAGCGGCTACTTCTTCGCGGCGATGCGAGACCCAGTAAATGCCTCCCAATACCAACGACCACACCGGGATAAAGTCGGGAATTCTCGCCATCACTCGCCCGGTGTATTCCGGCATCGGAGTTTCGCCGATTTTTGCGGACGAAGGATAACCGTACTCTTCAACGTTTACGCTGGAAAGAATGAAGACGGACGTTCCGCCGGCTTCGTTAAGGCCGTAAATACGAGGCAGGTAGTTGGATGGATTTTGCCGGATGCGGTTCCCCGCTTCCTTAATGAGGTCGTCGCGCTCCCCGAACTTCGTGGCGCCAGTCGGACAGATTTCGGCGCATGCCGTCTGCTTGCCAGCAACTACACGGTCGGGGCACATAATACATTTGCGGACCCGCGGATTCAGCGAGCGCCATTCGTACTTTGGCTGGGCAAACGCGCAGGCCACCATGCAATACCGGCAGCCAATGCACTTCCAGACGTCGTATACGACTGGACCCTCCTTTGTCTTATGCATGGCGCCAACGGGACAAACCGACGCGCAAGCGGGATGCTCACAGTGCATGCATAGCCGGCGCATGAATTTGTCGCTCTTCTCCAGAACGACCGTGTATTTATGTGCCGATTGCACAGGTTCCGCTGCTACTGTGTCGTCGTACGGCAGCGTGTTCTGCTGCGCGCAGGCGCCTTCGCACTGCTTGCAACCGATGCACATCGTCGCGTCATAGAGCAGGGCTTTACTCATGGGAATTACTCCTCGCTGAACATCTTTGGCCGGCCCACTGGGGGAAAAGAACCGGGTCCGGAGAGGTACGCACCCGGACCCGGGCGGGCTGTTCCCTGGGGGAGAGCGAAGAGGGGAGGAACTTTCCAGGCGGCTACGGATCGGCCTGTTTTCCGTTCCGTCGGCCGAGTTGAGCCAGACATCTTCATCCTCACCTTCACGCCTTCTTTGGCCGCTGCCCGCCAGTTCGCGACATCGGCGGTGCGCAAAGAGGAACAGCCAATGACTACTGCCGACCTACTGCCAATGGCTACTTCTGCAGGCTGCGAACGTACGAAACGATGGCTTTTACCTGATCCGCGGGTAAACTCTTCACCGTGCTCGGGTGCTTCGCCTTTTCCGTAACGGCCTTGGCTAGATCGGCATCCGACATCTTCTTTGCCTCGTCCGAAATCAGGCTCGGAATTTTTGCTGCCGGCTTGCCGGCTGCATCCGGGCCGTGACACATTGCGCATTTTGCTTTGTAGAGAGTGGCTCCGTCATCGGCGGCCCATGACAGATTGGGGATCAGGATGAACAGGGCTACCGCGATTGTCATTACCAGCATCACCAGCCTTGTCGTCTTCATGATTTCGTTTCTTCTCCTTACTGAAGTTTTGCAGCCCGATGAAATTAGCTGCTCTTGTCGCAGTCGTGTATGTGTGTTGCGAAATTATCCACAGCCACAGCCTTCCAAGAAAGTGGATGTAACAAATCTCAGCAATTCAATCGCTGCTTAGTTGAGAGTTTCAACGTTGGAGGGACAAGTCGCAGTGATCCAGGTCACCACGAGCTGTGATCTCGGCGAGGATGGAACGTGCGCTAAACTGGCTGCGCAAAAGGTCAAATTTCGACTCCCATCCCGTGAAGGGGAGTCTATTTTCCCGTGGAGACGCCTCCGGAGGCGGGGCAAGCCCCGTCTCTGCAGGCGAAACACGAGTTTTCAGCAGCCTGCTCGGTCACGCCAATAAGTGATTGGGGTCACAGCGTTGCACGCAATCAGGCGAGAGAATCTATCGCGGCGAGGTAAAGCGATGCCGATACTAATGATGGCTCTGCTCGCGTTGATGGTGTTTGGCCTTATTGGGATTCTGCTGACAGCCGCGATGATCCTGGAGCATTCCGCGCATGCACGCGCAGCGAAACGTAACGCTGCGCACCCCGTGACCTCCGGCGCTGCCAACTCCCTCAAACCGAAACTTCCATAGACCGCGCAGCGACGGCGCGGAATCCATCTGCAAAAGGAGAAATTTGATGAGTACGCTTGTACAGGATAAAGACAAGAAAGCTGACCTGGCTGGACCGGGGATCGGCGATTACAAGGAACTGGAAAAAATTCTGCCGCGGGATTACCGCTCTTTGCTGACCCCGAAAGAGACGCAGCAGGCCATCTTCCAGGTAAAGCGCTATATCGAAGACAACCTGTGCAAGGAACTCAACCTGATCATGGTTGAAGTGCCGCTGATCGTGGATGTGGAGAGCGGCGTCAACGACATGCTCGATCGCGATGGATCGCGCACGCCGATTCAGTTTCATATCTCGAACGATCGCGACCTGCATCCCATCGACGCGCAGGTCGTGCAAGCCGCGACCAAGTGGAAACGCGCCGCTCTCAAGCAATTCGATTGCAAAGTCGGCGAGGGCATTTGCACCGACATGCGCGCCGTCCGCAAGGACTATTTCCTCGATCACGACCATTCCGCGTACGTCGATCAGTGGGACTGGGAGCACGTCATGACCGCCGATCAGCGCAACCTGGAATTCCTGAAAGGTGTTGTCGGCAATATCTGGAAAGTGATCGTTGGAGCGGAAAAGTTTGCGCAATCCCTGTTTCCGCAATTGAACGACCCGCGCTATCCCAATCTGCCGGAGAAGTTGACCTTCTTACATGCCGAGGAAATTCTCGACATGTATCCCGACCTGCCGCGCAAGCAGCGAGAGACCGCGGTGCTGCAAAAGTATCCCGCAATCTTCATTATCGGGATTGGCTGGCCGTTGCAGGACGGCTATCCCCACGAGATGCGCGCCGCCGATTACGACGACTGGGTCACCGACACCCACGATCAGACGGGCAAAGACACGCACGGGCTGAATGGCGACATCCTGGTATGGAACTCGATCACCAAACGGCGCCATGAACTGACATCGATGGGCCTACGGGTCACAGCCGAAACCCTGAAAACGCAGCTTACGATGGCGAAGCAGCTCGACTTCATGCAACTGCCGTATCACCAGGCGATCCTGAACAACCAGATTCCGCTCTCGATCGGCGGAGGAATCGGACAGTCGCGCACCTTGATGCTGCTGCTCCGCAAAGCTCATCTCGGGGAAGTTAGCGTTACGGTGTGGCCGAAGATCCTGAAGGAGATGTGCGCCAGTAAGAATATTTTCGTGCTGGAGTAGGGTCTTACAGCCGGGTGACTGCGGCGAAATCCCACTCATCGCAAAGTGCGCGATGAGTGGGGCACACGCGATCGCCTCTCAGACATGATCTACAACGCTGATGGCGCTGCGGCCCACTTCTCGAAAAGCGCGAGAAGCGGGGCACCCCCGTTTTTTTAACCGCGCGTCATTCTGGGTCCCAAAGACGTGGGCCACCCGCCTGGGATCTCTACACCCCGAGTGGCTGCTCAGATCTTAGAGTCGTAGCTGTTAGATGGCTCTTCACAGCCGCCGCCAACCGTCGTATGCCTTCCCTTATTTGCTCGGGAGTGGCGTTCGAAAAGTTCAGTCGCATGTGGCGGGAGCCTTCTTGAGGGTCATTGGCATAGAAGGAGTTGCCCGGTACGAACGCCACGTTCTGTTCTAGCGCCGATTGGAAAATCGCTTCTATGTCGAGTCCCGCGGGCAGAGTTACCCAGAGGAATAGTCCACCCTTTGGATGAGTCCAGGTTACGGTGGGCGGGAAGAACTCTTTCAGGGCCTGAAGCATTACGTCGCGGCGTTCGCTATAGACCCGGCGAATCAGCTTCACGTGTTTGTCGAGAAAGCCATCGCATGCGACCTCGTAGGCCACGAACTGAGTGAAGGTCGAAGTATGCAAGTCGGTGCCCTGCTTGAGTTGCGCCAGCTTGCTGATGACCTCGGGCGGAGCTACGATCCAGCCCAGACGGAGGCCGGGAGCCAGCGTTTTCGAGAATGTACTTAGGTAAATGACATTACCAATGGAATAACCACTGTCGCGGCGCAGGTTCTCACGGTCGAGCACAACCAGCGGTGGGAGGTGCTCACCTTCATAGCGTAACTGGCCGTACGGATCGTCTTCGACAATCGGAATGCCGTACTTATCCGCCAGCAGCACGAGTTCGTGGCGACGGCCTTCGGACAGCGTGGTTCCGGCCGGATTCTGGAAGTTTGGCAGTACGTACATGAACTTGGGGCCGGAGCGCAGAGGTTCTTCTAGCAAGTCGGTGCGAAGGCCGTTTTCGTCGCTCGGAACGGACTCATATTCCGCGCCATAAATGTTGAAAGCCTGCAGCGCGCCGAGATAAGTCGGCGCTTCGACCAGCACGCGGTCTCCAGCATTGATGAATAACTTGCCGATCAGGTCGAGCGCCTGCTGCGAACCCGAGGTGATCAGGACGTTCTCCGCCTGCGCCTTGATCCCGTAGCGCGCCATGTTGTTCGCAAGCAATTCGCGCAGGGGCTCGTAACCCTCGGTCGCCCCGTACTGCAAAGCTGTCGCAGCTTTCTCGGTAAGTACTTTGTGGCAGGCTTCTTCAAAACGTTGAACGGGGAAAACATCGGGGGCGGGCAGGCCGCCGGCAAACGAGATCATGCCGGGGCGTTGTGTGACCTTCAATAACTCACGAATTCTAGAACTGGTGATGCCCTTAATACGCAGCGCGTAACGAGCTGTCCATGCAGTTGACATTGCAGATCCTCCGCTAACCTAATTACCCCGACCGCGTGATAAGTCAAACGGTGGAGGGACGGGCGTCTCGCGCGTCCGCCGGGCGGGGACGCCCGGTTCTCCACCAGCTTAGATACTAAGCGAAGCCATCCGGCTGACTTACTGCGCCAATATGCGCCTGTTCATCGATAAACAAGCGGCCTGCGGTGAGCGCTTTGCGGTCAATTTCCAGCAGATTGAGTTTTTTCACCTTGTCTTCGAGCACACTCAATGCAGTTCCAGGAGCCAGGCACTCGGTTTCTTCCAGCAGCGCCCCCATCATCACTATGTTGGTTGCCTTAGTCGAACCGAGTTTGTCGGCGATCTCCGAAGCCGGAATAGAGACCACCTGCACGTCCGGCGCACTAAAGTCGGCGGGAAGGCTGGCGCCGTTGTAAAGAATGACTCCGCCACTCGCTACCTCGTGGGCAAACTTCCGCAGCGAGTACTCATTCATGGCCACGAGCACATCGGGGTGCGAGATCAGGGGCGAGCCGATCCGCTCTTTCGACAAGCACACATGGCAGTGCGCGCTGCCCGAACGCATCTCCGGACCATACGACGGCAGCCAGCTCACTTCCAGTCCTTCCCGCATGCCCATTTCGATGAGGAGTTGCCCCAACAACAGCACGCCCTGTCCTCCGAAGCCTGCGATCTTGATCTTAACGTCTTTGAAATGATGGGCGTGTTTCGGTTTGGAGACATCGCGCGCTTCCGCTTTCGGAGTGATTCCGAGCACATCCGCTACTGGACGCTGCGGCGGCTCATTACCCGCGGGAATTTCCGGCCGACGGTCGCGGAAAACATTCAGCGGGAAAGTGGGTATCATCTTATCGAGAACCCAACGCCGCGCTTCGACCGGGTCCTTGCCCCAAATCGTCGGACACGGCGACAAGATTTCGACAAACGAGAAGCCCGCGCCATCCCGCTGGATCTCGAGCGCCTTACGGATCGCCCGCCGCGCCTTCATGATGTTCTTGTTGTCCGAAAGCGCCACGCGTTCGATGTATGCCGGCGCTTCGAGCGTGGCGAGCAGTTCCGCCATGTGCAGAGGGAAGCCTTCGTTCGACGGCCGCCGACCCCAGGGAGAAGTTGTGCTCTTCTGCCCGACCATGGTGGTGGGCGCCATCTGCCCGCCGGTCATGCCGTAGATTGCGTTATTCACGAAAAAGACTGTGATCTTCTCGCCGCGGTTGGCGGCATGCACGATTTCAGCGGTGCCGATCGCCGCCAGGTCGCCGTCTCCTTGATAGGAGATGACGATTCTGCCGGGGCAGGATCGTTTGATTGCGGTGGCCGAAGCGGGCGCGCGGCCGTGCGCGACTTGCACGTTGCCTACGTCAAAATAGTAGTACGCAAACACCGAACAACCCACCGGACTCACGAAGATCGTCTTGTCCTGCAGGCCCAGTTCCTGCAATGCCTCGGCAATCAGCTTGTGTGCCACCCCGTGTCCGCAGCCGGGACAGTAGTGGGTCTGGTGCTGCAGCTCTGCCTTACGCTCGTACAGGTCATAGAACACCGGCGACTTGGAGTGGATTGGTTCGTATACGTCGTTGCTCGCTTGGGGGCTAACTTCCGACTTAACTTCTGAACTAACTTCGGATTTAACTTCGGACTTAGTTTCGGGATCCGTTACGCCGATCACGCTCTCGTTTGCCATTTTCGTTGTCCTTTTCGAGCCAGATCCTCGCCGGGACTGGTCTCAGACCGCCACGGCCATGCGGGTCAATACTTGTTCCTGCAACTCTTGGACCGAGGGCACGTTGCCACCCACCCGGCCGTAGAACTCCACTGGCACCTTTCCGTTCAGCGCCAGGCGCACATCTTCCAGCATTTGTCCGTTGCTCAATTCGACGACCAAGACCTTTTGCACCTTAGCCGCCGCTTCCACCAGAGCCTTCGAAGGATAGGGCCACAGAGTGATTGGCCGGAACAGCCCTGCTTTCACGCCTTCCTTGCGCAGCGCCTCGACCGTGGAAAGCAGCACTCGGGATACAATCCCGTACCCGACCAGCAGCACCTCGGCGTCCGCGGCGTGGCAGATCTCGCAGCGCGGCTCGGCTTCTTGCGCCCGCATGTACTTGGCTTCCATCCTGCGCTGGTGTTCTTCCAATTCATCGGTTTCGAGATAAATAGAACTGATGAAATTGGCGCGCGTCTCTGGCGTTCCCTTTACCGCCCACGGTTTTTCAGGCGGCTGAATCTCACGATCTTCTAGATCGAGCGGCTCCATCATTTGCCCGACGAAGCCGTCGGTCAGCACGACTGCCGGGTTGCGATATTTGTCGGCGAGATCGAATGCCAGCATAGTGAAATCGGCCATCTCCTGCACCGACGCGGGAGCCAGCACGATATTGCGATAGTTGCCGTGGCCGCCGCCCTTTACCATGGCGAAATAATCGCTTTGTTCCGGCGCGATGTTGCCCAGTCCCGGTCCGCCGCGCATTACATCCACGATCACGCACGGCAGTTCCGCGCCGGCCAGATAGGACATGCCTTCCTGCATCAGGCTGAGGCCGGGCCCAGAGGATCCACTCATGGCGCGGACCCCAGCCGCCGCTGCCCCATACACCATGTTGATGGCGGCGACTTCGCTCTCCGCTTGAATAAATGTTCCGCCGACCTGCGGGAAGTAGAGCGCGGCGGCCTCGGCGATTTCGCTGGCTGGAGTAATCGGATATCCGTAGTACCCGCGACACCCGGCGAGGATCGCGCCCTTCACCACCGCCACGTTTCCTTTACACAGCTGCCGCATGTTCGCCTCCTGGCACCGGCGCAACCGGTTTTGCTTTCGCCTTTATACGGTAGACCGTAATCGCCCCCGGTTCCGGGCAGCAATAGAAGCAGATGCCACAGCCCGTGCACACCTGGCCGGTGTAGCGCGCCGGATGAACTCCGTAAGAATTCAACTCCGGCGCCAGTTCCAGGCACTTGGGCGGACAGGACTCCACGCACAGCCCGCATCCCTTGCATTCCTCGACATCAATCGCAACCTTACCGCGCGCTTGGCCTGCCATTCTTCACCTCGTTGCCGCTTGTCTGCGCAGCGAAAGGCCGCTGCAGCCACTTCGTTTTCTCGCAAAATTCGTAAAGTTCTTCCCGGAAGTTTGGATGCGCGATCTCAATGAGCGCTTGCGCCCGCTCCCGGATGGTCTTTCCATGCAAGTAAGCCACGCCGTACTCCGTCACCACGTAGCAGACTAGGCCCCGGGAAGTAACCACTCCCGCGCCGGGGCTCAACATCGGGACAATTCGTGAAATCGCGCCATTCTTGGCGGTCGAGGAGATGGCAATGATCGGCTTGCCACCTTTCGAGCGTGACGCTCCGCGAATGAAGTCCACTTGTCCGCCAATGCCGCTATAGAACTGATTTCCGATCGAATCGGAGCAGACCTGCCCGGTGAGATCGACCTGCAGCGCGGAGTTGATCGCCACCATGTTGTCGTTGCGGGCAATAAATCCGGGATCGTTGGTATAGGCCGTGGGATGGAACTCAAAGATGGGATTGTTGTCGAGGAAGTCGAACAGCTTTTTCGTGCCAAGCGCAAATCCCAGGATGATTTTCCGCGGCTTGAAGTTCTTGCGCGCGCCCGTGATCACGCCCGCCTCAATGAGCGGTATCACGCCATCCGACACCATTTCGCTGTGCACCGCGAGATCCTTGCGATCCATGAGGAACGGCAGCACAGCATCGGGAATTCCGCCGATGCCAGTCTGCAACACGGCCCCGTCAACAATCAAATCCGCGACGTGGCGGGCGATGGCCCTATGCAGGTCGGTGATTTGCGGTTGCTTCGTGGCGCACAGAGGCCGGGAGGACTCCACCACAATGTCAAGCTCCGTCACATGGATAAAACTGTCGCCGAAGGTGCGCGGCATTTGATCGTTGATCTGCGCCGCCACGTAGCGGGCACATTTCGCGGCTGTGAGCGACGTGTCCACACCCACACCGAAGCTGCAGAAGCCGTGCGAGTCGGGAGGAGAGAGTTCCAGCAGGGCCACATCAATCGGCATGGCGCCACTCTCGAACAGTCCTTCAATCTCACTCAGGTAGATCGGCGTGTAGTCGGCCCGGCCTTCGTTGATGGCCTCGCGCACATTGCCGCCGATAAACATTGCGTTGTGCCGGAAATGCCCCTCCATCTCTGGAGCCACATAAGGGGCCGCTCCCATGGTCAACATGTGAACGACTTCCACGTCCTGCACAAAGGGAGCGCGGCGCATCAGCGCCTCTACCAGAGTCTCAGGTTCGGCGCAACCGGGCTGAATGTAGACACGCATTCCCGACTGCACACACCGCAGCGCCTCCTCTGCCGTCCGCAACCTCTTCTTGTAATCAAGTTCCCAGGACATTGACATTCTTTTTCCCTACTTGCCTGAGTTGTCCAACCGCCCCACTTCCGCACCGGGCTCCCAAGGCGAGATTCCTGTCATTACGGCCCCCGCGCATCCTGGCACCTTCGATTAGAAGCGCTCTTCGCCCCTCGGGCCGTGACCTTGCGCACCAGCCATTGTGAGGCGTGTCACGCCAAGCTCCTACCACGTAAGCTCTTGCCACTCAAGCTTTTACCACTCGCCAGGGGTGGTCAAGAAATCATGGATCGACTTCGCGGCGCGCCGTCCAGCGCCCATGGCCAAAATCACCGTCGCGGCACCGGTAACGATGTCACCGCCGGCGAAAACGCCTCTTCGCGATGTTTTCTGCGTGGTCTCGTCGGCCTGGATGTAACCCCTCTTGTTGGTGGCGAGGCCAGGCGTGGTGCTTTGGACAATCGGATTGGCACTCGTCCCGATCGCGATGACCGCCACGGCAAGAGGAATCTCGTATTCGGAGCCTTCAATCGGAACCGGGCGCCGTCTCCCAGAAGCATCCGGTTCGCCCAGGGCCATCTTCTGGCAGCGTGCACCGGCCAACCACCCCTTGCCGTCGTCGAGGAACTCGAGCGGGGCGGCAAGCACCTGGAATTCGATGCCTTCCTGCTTGGCGTGCTTCACTTCCTCGATGCGCGCTGGCATCTCCGCCTCGCTGCGGCGATAGAGAATGAACGCCTTCCCCGCCCCCAGCCGCAACGCCGACCGGATCGCATCAAGCGCTGTGTTCCCGCCGCCGATCACGGCCACATTCTTGCCGCGGAAATCCACCATGGGCTCGTCGTATTTCGGGAACTCGTAGGCATGCATCAGGTTGATGCGCGTCAAGAATTCGTTCGCCGAATAGACGCCATTAAAATGTTCGCCGGGAATGCCCATGAACTGCGGGAGCCCCGCGCCGGTGCCGATAAACACCGCGTCGTAGCCTTCCTCTTCCATCAACTCGTTGATGGTAACCGTGCGTCCCACGACTACGTCGGTCTCGAACTCCACGCCCATGGCGCGCATGTAATCGACTTGCTGACGGATGATCGCCTTCGGCAGACGGAATTCTGGAATGCCATACACGAGCACGCCGCCGATCTCGTGCAATGCCTCGAAAACGTGGACTTGGTGTCCCCTCTGAACCAGATCGCCCGCCGCAGTCAGGCCGGACGGGCCGCTGCCCACGATGGCGACCTTCTTTCCCGTCGGGGGCGCCTTGGGCAGGTTGCTTATATCCAGGTGGCGCTGTTCATAGTCGGCGACGAAGCGCTCCAGATATCCAATCCCCAGCGGCTCAACCTTCTTGCCCATCAAACAGCCGCCTTCGCAGTGGTCTTCCTGCGGACACACGCGCCCAGTGATGGCCGGCAGCACGTTGTCTTCGCGGATTTTGGCAGCCGCGCCCAGGTAGTCGCCAGCCACGATCAACTCCACGAACTCTTTGACCTTGACGCCCACCGGACAATCGGTTGTGCATACTGGTTTGGCGCACTCCAGGCAGCGCATCGCTTCCTGCCGCGCCAGTTCCTCGGGATAGCCCAGGTTCACTTCGGTGAAATTAGTGGCGCGCACGAGCGGAGGCTGCTCCGGCATGTGCTGGTGGGGCAGCTTCATCCGCTCTTTCAGGGGCAGAGGATTCGGGTGCAGAACATTTAACGAGGGTTGCTTTGTGGGTTCTGTCACCGGCCGTCTCCTTCCGCCGCGCATGCGCTGGTCTGTCCGGCACGGACGCTCTCGAGCTGCGACTCCGCCTCGCGCTGGAATTCTTCCATGGACTGCTGCTCGGCTGCGCGGTACATCGCATTGCGCTGCACCAGCACGGCGAAATCCACGCGGTGCGCGTCGAACTCGGGGCCGTCCACGCAGGCGAACTCGCTCTTTCCGTCGACCAGCACGCGGCAGCCGCCACACATGCCGGTGCCGTCGANNAGCTTGTCGGTGACGAAGCCCTTGTCGGCATAGCTTCCGTCGTCAGTCGTAATCATCAGCGCATCGCTCGTCTCGCGCAGTTCGCGCTCCAGAATGACCAACTCTTTGTTGCGCGCGCCGACAATTGAGATCACGCGATTACCCGCGCGTTTCAGCGCCGCCGCCGTCGGATACGCCATCGCCGTGCCCACGCCGCCGCCCATCACCACCACGGTGCCGAACTTCTCGATGTGCGAGGGTTTCCCCAGCGGCCCAACCACATCCAGGATGCTATCGCCCGTATTCAGCGAATTGAGCAGGTGGGTGGTTTTGCCGGCCGACTGCACCACAATGCGAATCGTGCCGCGCTCGGGGTCGGAGTGTTCGATGGTGATCGGGATGCGTTCGCCCTGCTCGTACAGCCTCAGGATTACGAACTGTCCCGGTTTTTGCTTATGTGCAATGCGCGGCGCCTCGATGACGAACCGCTTGATGCCGGGCGCCAGGAACTCAGCGTGCAGGATTTTGAACATGTGTCCCCGTGGCTTGCCTTACAGGCTATTGTCCGAAAATGCCAAGCCAAGTGGCTGTGACACAAGTCACGCGTGATTGCGAGCAAGGTCACGGGCCGCGCGTAACACAATCTATTGCGGGTACCAGTCGAGCAACCGGACTTCGATTCCGGTGCCTTCCAGCCCCTTTTTGAACACAGCGAGATCGGAGCCGTGGTAATGATATGGAATCACAACCTTCGGGTGGAATGCCTTCACCGCATCCGCCGCTTCCTCCGGAGGCATGGTGTAAGGCAGATTCATGCAGACGAAGGCCACGTCGATGTTCTTCAGGGCGCGCATCTCAGGAATGTTTTCCGTGTCGCCGGAGAAGTAAAAACGCACGCCGCCGTACGTGAGCACGTATCCATTGCCGCGTCCCTTGTCATGGAAGAGTTTGCCTGGGGCTGGGCTGCGCGTCAGGTTATAGGCAGGGATGGCCTCAATGGTCCAGCCCTGCCACGTTTTGGTTTCACCGTTCGCAATTGGCTTGGCCGTCTTGACGGTGGACACGACGGCGGGCGCTGCCAGGATTTCGGTTCCGGCCTTGCTGATGTCGGCGATGGAAGCCGGATCCATGTGGTCGGGGTGAATGTCGGTAATCAGAATGAGGTCCGCTTTTGGGGATCCGGCGAACTTCGCAGGTTTGGCCGGGTCGAGGTAGATGATTTTTCCTCCTGCCTCGATCAGGGTGCTGGCGTGATACAGCGGAGTGATTTTGACGTCTCCCGCCTTGGTTCGGAAGGTCTGCGGAGCGGCTGCGGAGTAGGCAAAAGAAGACATAGCGAAGAGAGAGCAAGCAAGAGCCAAAAGCAGTTTCATCTCGGCCTCACCTCGATTTTCAATAGTCTCGGTACAGCAGGAGTTTACAGCGAACCGGATGCATATGCACCCCATGCATGTCTACCACGCCGTTCGTGCCACTGAGCGTCCCTTGTTTCGTTCATTCAGAATTCTGAAGCTGAGTGGACCTTTGGACCAGCGCTCGGCGCGCAAGGCAAGGACCAATGTGTGCCCACGAGCGCGATGAAGGCCGGCCCGTCACGGAGCATTGTGGTCCGGCCAGAAGACAGCTGCCGCCAAGGCCGCTGGCTTAGGCGGTACAATCGGGGCCGTAGCTGCCAAACTGAGGGGAAAAAATTGGCATGGCGATAGCGAGCGTCAATCCTGCGACCGGCGAGGTCGTGAAGAGTTTTGCGCCTCTTACTGGGGCGCAAATTGAGCGGAAGTTGCAACTGGCGGCTTCCGCGTTTCGAAACCATCGGCGGACTTCGTTCGCGGAACGTGGGAATAAGATGGTGCGCGCGGCCGAGATTCTGGAAGAGGAAAAAGACGAGTGCGCCCATTTAATGACGCTCGAAATGGGCAAGCCTCTGAAGGCCGCAGTGGGCGAGGCGCTGAAGTGCGCCAGCGGCTGCCGCTACTATGCTGAGAACGCCGAGAAATTTCTGGCCGACGAAGTTGTGGAAACTGGGGCGAAGCGCAGCTTCATCCGTTATCTGCCGATTGGTCCCATCCTGGCCATCATGCCGTGGAACTTTCCTTTTTGGCAGGTGTTTCGTTTTGCCGCGCCGGCGCTGATGGCGGGCAATGTCGGGCTGCTGAAACACGCTTCGAACGTGCCGCAGTGCGCGCTGAAGATTGAGGACATTTTTCGCCGCGCCGGTTTTGCGGAAGGCGTGTTCCAAACGCTGCTGATCGGCTCGGAGCCGGTCGATGGCATTCTGAACGACCCTCGGGTTGTCGCCGCGACTCTGACGGGGAGCGAGCAGGCGGGGATTCAAGTCGGAATGTCCGCCGCGAAACGAATCAAGAAAGTTGTGCTGGAACTGGGTGGGAGCGATCCTTTCATCGTGATGCCCAGCTCCGATCTGGATGCCGCTGTCGTGACCGCAGTTGACGCGAGGATTCAGAACAACGGTCAGTCGTGCATCGCGGCCAAGCGCTTTATCGTGGCGGAAAAAATTGCCGATGAGTTCGAACGCAAGTTCGTCAAGCGCATGCAGGACTTGCGCGTGGGCGATCCGTTCGATGAGAGCACTCAGCTCGGTCCGCTGGCCAGCGCGGACGCTGTTGCTTCTCTTGATGCCGATGTGAAAAAAACTGTGGCTGCGGGTGCGCGTGTGCTGACCGGTGGCCATCCTCTGGACCGTCCCGGCAACTTCTACGCGCCCACGGTGCTCGCCGACATTCCGAAAGATTCGCCGGCGTACAAGGAAGAATTCTTCGGTCCCGTGGCGTCAATTTTTCGCGTCAAGGACGTGGATCAAGCCATCCAGATCGCCAACGACAGCCGCTTCGGGCTGGGCGCCAGCGCCTGGACCAACGATCCTGCGGAAACCGAAAGGTTCATCAACGAACTCGATGCCGGCATGGTTTTCCTGAATAAGATGGTGGTTTCCGATCCGCGCCTGCCTTTCGGTGGCGTGAAGCACTCAGGCCATGGGCGCGAACTCGCCGTGCAAGGGATCCGCGAGTTTGTGAACATCAAAACGGTTTGGATCCAGTAGTGAGCAAAGACGGCCGTTCGCCGACAGTCGATTGCCGTTAATTCGCCGTTAACACACTCTAGAGATGTCCCCTGGCTAAGACTTTTGAGAAGGAGGGCTTATTCATCTGGCATCCGCACGCGCTCTTGAGTATTCTCTTGGAGATGGCCACCGTCTCTTTAAGCGAACTGCTGGGCTCGACCGTCTACGACGCCTCCGGCGTTGTCAGCGGCCGCGTGCGCGAGGTGGCCCTCGCCCCGCAAGAAGATCGCTCTCGTGTCGCCCTGCTGATCGTCAAAACGCCTGCGGGAAACCGCATGTTGCCCTTGACCGCGGTTTCCGCGATCAATGGCGGCATTCGGGCCTCCACTGCGGCTGCGGAGTGGGCCGCGGCCGATGGCTCCGAAGGACTATTGTTGCTCAGTCGCGACCTGCTCGATCAGCAGGTGATTGACGTTCACGGCCGCAAAGTTGTGCGCGTGAACGACGTGGATTTTCACCACGACAGCGCACAGAATCGCTCGGTTTTGAGAGTTGGCGGCGTTGACGTCGGCGCGCGCGGCGCTATTCGCCGCCTTCTCAAAGGCATGGTTCCGGCGGCGGTTCTTCGGGTCCTGCTCGTGCGGATCCCTCCTCGCGAAATTCCCTGGGATTTCGTGGATCTCATCGAGACCGACCCGGCCCGGCGCGTCAGGCTGAAGATTTCGCATGAGCGGCTGAGCAAACTCCATCCCGCCGACATTGCCGACATTGTGGAAGACCTGGCTCCCGATGAGCGCGAAGCCGTATTCGAGACGCTGGAGGAGGGCGTCGCCGCCGGCGCCTTGGAAGAACTCGCACCCAAGGTGCAGAGAGCGGTCTTGGAATCGCTCGATTCCGACCGGGCCGCCGACATTGTCGAGGAGATGGAACCCGACGCGGCTGCCGACCTTTTGGGGGACCTGTCCGATGAGCGGACTGAGGAAATCCTGGTGCAGATGCAGCCCGAAGAGCGCCAGGAAGTCGCCGAATTGCTCGAGTTCAAAGAGAATACGGCCGCCGGCCGCATGACCACCGAGTACATCGCACTGCCGGTAACGGCCACAGCCCTCGACGCGATCGAGACCATGCGTACTTTCGAAGGCCGCATGGAAAACATGAGCACCGTTTACCTGACGGATTCTCACGGTACCCTGTCCGGTGCCGTGCCGCTGGTGAAGATCGTTCTTGCGCCCTCCTCGACCCCGCTCCTGGCTTTGGCCCAGGAGCCCCTCATTTCCTGCCACGAAGACGCGAAAGAAAAGGAATTCGCGGAACTTTTTGACAAATACAACCTGCTGACGTTGCCGGTGATCGACGAGCACAACCGACTCACCGGCGTGATCACGCCAGACGACGTGATCGCGATGCTGCGCGCCAAGCTGTAATCCCCTTTTTCGTATCGGGTCACCGCCTTAGCGGTACCGCTATTCCGCCTGTAGAGACGCGGCAAGCCCCGTCTCTACGGGAAATCAGACGCCCCTTTAGGGCTGCTGCGCGATTTCGAGTTTTTCGGCAACTTGTTTAGCCGCGCCGGCCACTTCGCAAAAAATTTTCTCAGTTTTTGCAAATTCACCTATCCAGATGTCGCGTTCAGCATTTATTCTGATCGTTCTGTTTCGCCAATTTGATCGTGCTTGTGGCCTGTGCGCATGAAATTCCTGAGACGTTGGAAGTTCCGGTTCCTGTTGTTCTTTGCCGTCGTAGGCCCGGGCTTCATCACCGCAAATGTCGACAACGATTCCGGCGGCATCTTTACGTATTCGCAGGCCGGCGCGCAATTTGGCTACGCGCTCTTGTGGACGATGATCCCGGTTACGGTCGCCCTGATCGTAGTACAGGAGATGAGCGCCCGCATGGGTGCGGTTACGGGCAAGGGCCTGAGCGATCTGATCCGGGAAGAATTCGGGCTGCGGGTCACGTTCCTCATGATGCTCGGCATTCTGATTACAAATTTCGGAAACGTAATCGCCGAGTTTGCCGGCATTGCGGGAAGCATGGAGCTGTTCGGAATCTCAAAGTACATCTCGGTGCCGATCTGCGCCGTGATCGTCTGGCTGATCGTAGTCAAAGGGCAGTACAAGGGCGTGGAGAAGGTGTTCCTGGCGGCTTCGTTCTTCTATATCACTTACATATTTGCCGGTGTGCTGGCCAAGCCGGCGTGGATTGAGGCCGTGAAGGCCACGGTGAAGCCTCCGGAGTTGGCGGCCTTTAAGCATGACTCCTACCTCTACATGGTGATCGGCGTTATCGGAACTACCATTGCGCCCTGGATGCAGTTCTACCTGCAGTCGTCGATCGCGGAAAAAGGAATCACGCGGCGCCAATACAAAACCTCGCGGCTCGATGTGATTGTGGGCTGCATCTTCACCGACGTGGTTGCCTGGTTCATCATTGTGGCCTGCGCGGCTACGCTCTACTTGCATGGTAATCATGACATTCGTGACGCCGCCGACGCCGCTCAGTCACTGCGTCCCCTGGCGGGCGACTACGCGTACATATTGTTTTCGCTGGGACTTTTCAATGCGTCGCTGTTTGCGGCTTCGATTCTGCCCCTTTCGACGGCCTACACGGTTTGTGAAGGATTAGGTTTCGAGTCGGGAGTGGGACGCAAATTTTCCGAAGCCCCAGCCTTTTACTGGCTTTATACCGCGCTCATCGTTGCGGGGGGAGCCGTGATCCTGATCCCAGGGATTCCGCTGGTGAAGATCATCGTGCTTTCGCAAGTGGTCAACGGTGCGGTGCTGCCCTTCGTGCTGATTTTCATGTTGTTCCTAATCAACAAGAAGGAACTGATGGACGAATATGTGAATAAACCCGCCTTCAACATCATCGCCTGGGCGACCACCGTGATTATGATCGGATTGACGGTGCTGCTGGTCTACGGAACCGTGCGCGGCGGCACCGGATAGATCAAAAGCATTTAACCGCAGAGCGCGCAGAGAAATCCAGAAGAAAATCCCATTGTTTTCTGCGTACTCCGCGGTCTCTGCGGTTAAATGCCTTGGCGCTTACAGGATTTTCCCAGCCGCCAGATTGTTGACCAGTCCCAGGTCAGCTTCGAGGAAATCGAGTTCCAGTAGTTCCTGCCGCGTCACCCAGCGGATTTCGCGAAAAATTCGGTTCTCAATTTCACCCTGATAATTGCGCACTTCGAAGAATCGGAGTTCCACCGACCCGCCGCCCGGGTATTCATGGAGGATGCGGGCGACCTCCACGCCGACCTCGGCCACGATCCCCAGTTCTTCCTCCAACTCCCGGCGCATCGCATTGCGAGGCTGTTCGCCTTCTTCGATCTTGCCTCCGGGAAACTCCCATTTGAGCGGCATAGCTTGGTGCCGCGTCCTCTGGCAGGCGAGGATGAGGCCATCTTTCAGGATCAGCGCGGCGACGACTCGTTTCATGATGTTCAAGAATGCCGGAACGCGGCGATGGCTTACTTGTTCTCCAGTCGCTTGCCAACGAGCTGAGCGCAATATTCCACCAGTTCGCGGTCTTCGACAGAGAATGCCGCCGGGAAGTGACTGTCAATATCTAGTTCGCCCACCACCTTGCCGCTCACAAAGACTGGAACCACGATCTCCGACTTGGTTTCGAGCGAGCAGGCAAGATAGCGTTGGTCTTTCGTTACGTCATCCACAACCACCGTCTTCCCCGAGGATGCGGCCGCGCCGCAGATGCCCTGGTTCAAAGGAATGCGGGTGTGTGGAGTCATCGCTCCCTGGTAGTGTCCCAGGACCAGCATGGGCGGATCGGCTCCAGGTTCCAGCATGTAGAAGCCGACCCAGTTGTACTTCAGCATTTCTTTGTTTAGTAGAAGCGTGATGCCTTCCAACAGTTGATCCGCCGTGCGCGCTTCGGAATTCAACCGGGCCGCTTCCTTGCGGACTTCATCGACCTTGCGAGGATTGGATGTGATAGCCATGATGAGTATCCTAAACCATGGGGCCGCTGTTCAGCTTCACCGCGGTGTTTGCGTCCGCGGTACTTGGGTGGTGGAACAGGGCCTGGCGCATCACAATCGCCCTCTGTGTTCCGCCGAACTCCTCGACCATTTTCGGAACCCACGAAACGCGGGTGAGGTTGAATCTCCCGACTCAGACACTCATGACAAGATCTGGTGACTTGAGAGTGGAAGAGCGGTGTCTCACGTTCGCCTGGGGCGGCTAGTGATTCAACTGCGGCTGATACACCGTCCAGCCGTTGGCGATTGCGATCTCCTTCAAATCCGGATTCGGGTTGATGGCGAATGCGTGGTTGGACATGGCGAGCATTTCGCGGTCCCAAATCGCGTTGCCAAACGCACAATCGGGCGAGGATTTCAGCACGGATCGAATCGCCTCCGGTTTACCGGGGCCGCTTGGAACTCGAATGAGCCGGTCGGTTATCGTGCTATCGATCGTGCCATTTTCGACCGCCGCTTCTACGGCCAGAATGCGATTTTGCGGGATGCCGAAGAAACGCATGCCGGAGCGGATGACCCACCGGTTCGAAGAAGAAACCACCCAGACGTCGCATCCGGATGCGCGCAGGCGCTGCACCAATTGGCGCATCTCCGGGAAAATGCCGGGGCCGATTGCTTGAGGAAAATAGGCGTCGGCCGCCTGCTGCACGACTTCTTCCCGCAGTCCGCGGTGCATCGTGACCATCTCTCCGCACATGGTATCTTCGTCGACCAAGCCCGCTTTGTAGTCGGCGTAGCGCGAACGAGCCCAGCGCACGATCGGTTCCGACACCAGCGGTTCAGACCCCAGCCCGTGTTCCAGTTCCCAGTAGAAAAATCCTACCCCGGCGTCTCCGGACCATAGCGTGCCGTCACAGTCAAATGTGGCGACGAGCGGTTTGAGGTTAAGTACACTTTCGACGAATTCGGTTTGAAGAGATGTGAGACGCGTCATGAAATATAGGGCCTTGCAGGAATTAACTCGATGGCGGAGGAGGCAAAGAAGCATACTGTTCCGGCGTATCCACGTTGACCGCAACCAGCGGGTCATCCACCGGAACGTACTCAATCTGACTCAGGTGCGCGCGCTCGATATCGCGCGCATTCGACGTTTCCGGAGCCTTCAGGAACGCTTCCATCATCTCGCGGCCCAGGAGAATCGGATGTCCGTGTTTTCCCTGGTACTCGGGGATCACAGCCCATTTCCTTCTTGTTGTGGCCCGTTCGAACGCCGATTCCAGGATCTCAATCGTTTCCATACGGACCGGCGGCCGGTCGACGAGCGTGACCATGGCGGCATCGCGGCCGCGGTTGAGAACTTCTTGCAGGCCGACCCGCAATGAGCTGAACTGCCCACGCGCCGGATCGGGATTCACCACCAGCGATGCGCCATTGGCATACACGATGGGGGCCAAGGCGGCTTCATTCTTGCCGGCTACGACCAGCACGACATCAACGTGGGAAAAGAAAAGCCGAATAGCAGCGGAGAGAAACGTGTCCGCCAGCGCCGATGGAGGCCACGGTAGCAGCGCCTTGTCGCGCCCCATGCGTGAGGAGTCACCCGCCGCAAGAATTACTCCGCAAAAGTTCGGGGTCCGTCCCATAAGGGCACGATAACAAACTGCTGCCACTCTGCCAAGGAGACGGGTCACGGAGATGTGTTAAGTAAAGGTCGGCAGCTTGACCAGATCGTCGTGGGGAACTCGCTCCACCGGGTGCCCAGCCTTGCGCCAGGCGCGCAGGCCACCGGCGATGACGAACACCTTGAACCCGAGCCCCTGTAATTGGCGCGCCACCCGGGCGCTCGTGGCTTCACGTGTTCAAGTACAGTAGAGATAAATCTCTCGATCCTTGGGCAGGTTCTTGACTTCTTCTATGAGGTTGTTGGGTTCGATGCGAATCGATCCGGCAATGCGTTCGGAGTGTGCATCGTAGTAGCCGTGGCTGCGGACATCGGCGATGAGCATGTTCTGAGCCGCATCGGACGACAGTCTTTTTGCGAGCTCCTCGGCCTGTATGCGTGGAATGACGTCGAGCAGGCGGTACTTGCGGTAAACCCAGATTCGATAGACGACATACGCGACGAGTCCGATGCCGAGGACGACTTCAGCGGCAAAGCCGGCGGAGCGCAGTCCACGTGTGATGGCGCGAAGCGCGTCACTGAAGGTATATCCCGCGACCGAGTACGCGCCCACGTACAAAGCCGCTCCGAGGGCATCGAATTGCAGAAAAACTCCCAGCCGCATTTTCATGCTCCCGGCGAGCGGCGGAGACATGGTGTTGATGCCGGGGATGAACTTGGCAAAAAGCAGTGTCTGCTTGCCGCGCCGGTAAAAATATTCTGCCGAGCGCAGAATGCAAGTCTCCGGATTCGCCGAAAGCCGGCAGAGAAAGCCCAACAGCGCCCATCCGCTGACTTTGCCCATGAAGTAGAGAATGACATCGCCGCTGATCATCGCCAGCAGGGCGATGCCGAACACGAGATAGAAATGCAGACCTCCGTAAGCAGCCACCGCGCCCGCGGTCAGCATGGCGAGCGCAGCGGGCAGTGGAAGACCAACTGCCTCCGCGAAGCACACTACCGCCAAAAACAGGTAGCCATGGCGCGAAATCAGTGAGAGCAAATCGTTCATGGGAAGAACAAGTTTGTTTAGTATAACAATCCCGCTACGGCGCTACTGCGTTTCTGGGATCGGGCGCTCTTTTGAAGAAGGGATGTTTTGAGATGCTGGGGATTGTGGTGAAGGGCTAGCAACTGCGAAGTGCTATTTTTCTCGCGCCACCACGAACTCCGGCGCCCACAACAGCGCCCGTTTGAACTCCGAGTCCGGAAACGTGCCGATGGCGTTACGCGCCGATTCGGCATACTGGGCGGCCTCTTTGGAGGCGTATTCGAGAGAACAATAACGGTTCAGGATGGTCAGGATCTCGGCGTGAGTGACGCCATTGAACGCGCGGTCGCGCAGGATGGTCTCGATTTGGCGGCGCTCGGCGGCGGTGCAGCGCTCCAGCGCATGAATGACGGACATGGTGGCTTTGCCTTCACGCAGGTCGCTGGCAACGGGCTTGCCCAGCACACTCTCTGAAGCCGTGAGGTCAAGCACATCGTCCACGATTTGGAAGGCCATGCCAAGGTCGCGTCCGTACTGGCCAAGACGTTCCACCTGCCGCACGGTGGCGCCGCCAAGGATGCCGCCGACGCGCATGCACACCGAGAACAGGCACGCCGTCTTGCGATAGATCAGATCGAGATGCTCCTGCAGCGAGATCGGCTTGCCGAGCTTCTCCATCTGGAGCAGTTCGCCTTCGACCATCTGCTGCGTCACTTCGATCAGGACGTCCACAATGCGGAAATTGCGCTCCTGCACCGCGATCTTGAATGCCTGCATGTAAAGCCAATCGCCGGCCAGCACGCACATCGAGTTGCCCCACTGCGTGTTGGCGGCGGGACGGCCGCGGCGGACCTGAGCCTCGTCAATGATGTCGTCGTGGACGAGCGTCGCCGTATGGATGATCTCGACGACCGAAGCGAGCTTTACCGCGCTATCGCCCTTGTAGCCCAGGAGCTTGGCGGAGAGCAGCAACAGCGCCGGACGGATTCGCTTTCCCCCGCCGGCGCGCAGATACTCTCCGATCTCCGTAATCGCTGCGACATTCGAGACCGTGTCGCGACCGAGTTGTTCTTCGATCGCGAGAATGTCGTCTCGGAGAAGATCAAAGATTTCTTTCCCGTTGATGGACGTCGTTGTGCCCAAGGTTGTGCCCAATGCGCTTAGTTGCTCCGGTAATTCGTGAACTGCAGATCGATGCCAAAGTCCTGGTGCTTGACCATCGCGATCAGCGCCTGCAGCGTATCGCGGTCCTTGCTGCTGACCCGCACTATATCGCCTTGAATGGAGGCCTGCGCTTTTTTTTTCGAATTCTTGATCAGCTTCACGATCTCCCGCGCCTTTTCGATCGGGATGCCCTGTTGGATGTCGATCTTCTGCTTCACCGTGCCTCCGGCAGCCGGCTCCAGCGCACCGTAGGTCAATCCTTTCAGGGGTACGCCACGTTTGACCAGCTTCTGCTGGAAGACGTCGTTCACCGCCTTCATCTTGAATTCATCGGCGGAGTGAAGCATGATCGCGTAGGTTCCTTCCATCGCGATCTGCGACTTCGAGTCCTTCAAGTCGAAGCGAGTACTGACTTCCTTCATCGCCTGCTGGATGGCGTTGGCAACTTCCGCGAGATCGATTTTGCTGACGATATCGAAACTGTTATCGGGCATGGAATGTCTCTGTTAAAAGCTTCTCTGTAAGAGTTTTCCAGGAGGCTACGGAAGGAGTCGGCTTTCGACGCCCAGCTCCTAAAGGGGCATCTGATCTCGACAGCTTATGGCATCGCTAAAGCGATGCCCCGATACGAAACCCGAGTTTTTCCGCCGCCTTCTAGATCTCCAGATTGTCATGCTGAGGGATGGCCGCTCGAAACTCAAAGACTCACGGATCGCTCGCCCCAAACATGTACCCATGAGGGTAACAGAAGAGGCATTATCTGCGTAGGCTAGGCTCGTAGTTTGCGAGGACTACGCGCGTGCTTCCGGTTTTGCGGTTTCCAGCGCGAGCCCAAAGAAATTGTAGAAATTCTGGGTGGTTCGCGAGCCGATCTCTTCCGCGGGCAAGTTCCGCAGTTCGCCGATCTGGCGGGCTACCTCCTTCACAAATGCCGGTTCGTTGCGCTGGCCGCGATGCGGAATCGGCGCCAGGTAGGGCGAGTCGGTTTCGATCAACATGCGGTCGAGCGGAACCATTTGCGCCGCGTCGCGGATTGACTGGGCTTTGGGAAACGTGATATTTCCGGCAAATGAAATCATGAAGCCCAGATCGAGCGCTCGTCGCGCATGCTCGACGCTTCCGGTAAAGCAGTGCAGAATGCCGCCCAATCCGCTGGAACTCCCGTGCCCGGCGCTCCAATGTTCGACAATCATTGCCAGGCAGTCGTCCCACGCGTTCTCGCTGTTGTCGGACGGGCGGCAATGAATGATGATGGGCAACTTCGCCGTTCGCGCCAATTCCATCTGCTTCAGGAAGACCGCCTTCTGCGTTTCTCGCGGCGAATGATCGTAAAAATAGTCGAGGCCGATTTCTCCCCACGCAATCACCCTCGGATGCCTCGCCCATTGCAGCATTTGGGAATCAGCGGCTTCGTTCGCAAGGCTTGCCTCGTGAGGATGAATTCCCACGCTAGCCCAGATTCGCGGATACTCCGGATTCCCGTCGAATTTTTCCGCTAGCTGAATCGCGCAGTTGGCGGTTTCGGGACCGTTGCCGTTGCCGATGGCAAGATAGGCTTCGATGCCGCTCTGTTTCGCGCGCGCTAACACTTCGGCGCGATCGCTGTCGTAGCGCTTGCCTTCGAGATGGGCGTGAGAGTCGATGAACATCAGTGGTCAGTGGCCGGTGGTCAGTGGTCAGTTGCCCGAGTTGTGATCGGCGCGATCACGAAAATATTGTCTCCCGTTTCGAGTCTCAAGACCCTGAAACCTTGACACTCTGAAACCTTGAAACCTTCTTACTTCAGCCGTGTGCCCACGGGCACATCTTCCAGAAAGCTTGCCAGCACCGGCTTGCCGCCCTCGGGCGAGGCTGCGACGATCATGCCGTTCGATTCCAGGCCGCGGAGCTTGCGGGGCGCGAGGTTCGCCACGATTACGACTTTGCGTCCGATCAGTGTTTCCGGATCGTAAGCCTCGGCAATTCCGGCCACCAGTTGGCGGATTTCAGTTCCGAGATCGACTTCCAGGCGGAGCAATTTGTCGGCGCCTTTTACGCGTTCAGCGGTTTTCACCTGCGCCACGCGCAATTCCACTTTCGCGAAATCGTCGATGCTGATTTTGCCATCCGGAATTGTGGCGGCTGGCTTGGCGGGCGCCACTTCCGGACTGGCCGGCGCGGTCTGGCTCGCGGCGGGCTGCCTCGCTTCGCCCGTCCCCACACTCTGTACTTCCATTTTCTGCATCCTATCGACTGCCGATTTGTCTGCGCGCGGAAACACGGCTTGCACCTCGCCCAACTTTGTGCCGAGATGAAGTTGTCCCCACTGCAATTCGGTCAGGTCGAATTTCCCGATGTCTCCGAGGCCCAACTGGGCCCAGATCTTCGCGGTGGCGTCGGGCATCACGGGATGCGCGAGAGCCGTCACAATCCGCAGCGCTTCGGCGCTGGTGTAGAGCACGGTTGCCAGTCGCGAGCGGCTCTCCTCGTCCTGCTTATCGCCCAGAGACCAGGGTTCGTTTTCGACGATGTACTTATCTACGGCACTGACCAGTCCCCACGCGGTTTCGAGCGCCCGCGAAAATTGGTACTGGTCAAATAGCGTGCCGCAGTCGGCGATCGTTTTTTTCGCCGCCGCCGCAATTGCGACGTCTGCCGGGGTGTGCGCGTGCGAGGGATAGGGCACTTCTCCCTTGAAATAGCGGTTGATCATGGTCAGGGTGCGGCTGGCGAGATTGCCGAGCCCATTCGCGAGATCGGAGTTATAACGCTGCACCAGCGCATCGAAGCTGAACGATCCATCCTGCCCGAAGACGACTTCGCGCAACAGGAAGTATCGAAGGGCGTCGGTGCCGAGCACATCCACGATAGTTTCGGCGCGCACGATATTTCCGCGCGACTTCGACATTTTGCTTTCTTCAAACAGCAGCCAGCCGTGCGCCGTGATGCTCTTGGGCAACGGCAATCCGGCGGCGAGCAGGAATGCCGGCCAGTAGACGCAATGGAAACGCACAATTTCTTTGCCGATCATGTGCACGTCGGCAGGCCAATACTTTTCGAACTTGCTGGTGTTGTTCGAGCCATAGCCGAGCGCGGTAATGTAATTCGCCAGCGCGTCCATCCAGACGTAGACCACGTGCTTGGGATCGTCGGGTACAGGGATGCCCCAGGAGAACGTCGAGCGGCTGATCGAAAGATCGCGCAGGCCGCCGCGCACGAACGAGAGCACTTCATTGCGCCGCGTTTCGGGGCGGATGAAATCCGGCTGTTCGGTGTAAAGACGGATCAACCGGTCCTGGAATGCCGAGAGTTTGAAGTAGTAGTTTTCTTCGTGGACGGTTTCCGTCGGGCGGCCGCAATCCGGACAGGGAGCGCCGGGCTCCGCATCGACGTAAAGCTCATCGGAAACGCAGTATTGGCCGGTGTAGGTCCCCTTGTAGATGAATCCGTTGTCGCGAATCTTGCGCCACAACGCCTGCACGCCCTGCTGGTGCCGCTCGGAGGTGGTGCGGATGAAATCGTCGGGCGTCAGACCCATGCGATTCCAGAGCGCGCGGAATTGCGCGGAAACTTCATCGGTGAACTGCTGCGGTGTCTTGCCTGCAGCCTGGGCGGCGCGCTCGATTTTTTGACCGTGCTCGTCGGTGCCGGTCAGGAACCAGGTGTCATCGCCCAGCATGCGGTGGCGGCGCGCAATCGTGTCGCAGACGATTGTGGTGTAGGCGTGCCCAATGTGCGGACGCGCATTGACATAGTAGATCGGGGTCGTGATGTAAAACTTTTTGCTCATTCCTGTGCCTTGCCAAAGAAAACTTTATCTGAATCTGTGCGCTCAGGCTGCGTTCGGCGCATTCGATGTGATGTCGTCCACTTCGATTCCGATGTGCTGCAGGTGGTGCAACATGTGCACGACATAGTCCTCGAACACGAACTGGAGCGTCACCGGTTCAGAACCAGCAACGGTCAGCGTCCGTGACCAGGCGGAATCGGGCACTGCTTCGGCGGCTGCCAGCAATTGGCGGTTGAGTGCCTGCCACAACTCAATCAGCTCTCCCCAATCGCGGCGCTGGTATGCATGGATGGCCACCCAGCGATTTTGCTCGTAGCCGGGCATGGCCGGGTTGTCTTCCAGTTGCGCGCGAACGATCCGTTGATGATTGTTGGCGGCTGAATCCAGCAGATGCCCAAGCTCTTCCTTTGGAGACCAGCTTGACGGTGTTGACTTACTTTCGACCGTATCCTTGGAAAGCTTCTTGAGGCGGTCTGGCACCCGCTGCAAAAGGTCGCGCAATGAAGTGAGCACTGGCATGGAATCCTCCTAACTTGTGATCGCGTAAGTATGACTGTGAGCTCGAAATTTGAATCATCATCCTCTGGTGCCGCTCGCATACGCTTGCACCGCTTCCTGGATCACTTCCTTCAGCGGTACGCGATGTGCTTCTGCCAGCGCCCGGCAATCTTCGTATTCCGGCGCGTAGTTGGAGACGCTGCCATTCATGCTGGCGATCTTGATCCGCACCGGACCCCACGTCGTATCGACCGTTTCCCATCGTCGCGAGAGGGTCTGGCGCTGTTCCGCGCGGCGGCGCACGCCCAGGGTTGTGGTCTCGGCAAAGATCAGCTTTGTCAAGCGATTCGCGTCTTCCATTTTCGCAAGCACGGTGAGCAACGCGCCGGGGCGACTCTTTTTCATTTGCACGGGGACGCTGAAGACATCGAGCGCGCCTTCGGCCAGCAAGCGCTCCATCGCGTAGGCCAGCACCTGCGGGCTCAGGTCATCGAGATTTGCTTCGAGCACCGTGATCATGTCATTTGACGTGCTGGCCGATGTACTGGGCGATGTACTCGCGGCATCCGCCGGTAGAGTTTCTCCAATGGTTAGCCGGAGCAGGTTTGGATGCTCTGGGAAATCTCGAGTTCCCGCGCCGTATCCCGCCTTCTCGATCTTCATCGCCGGAAACGGCGCGAACCGACTGCTCAGCGTCTTCACGATCGCCGCCCCCGTGGGCGTCACTAGTTCGACCTGTGGTCCCGACGAATACACCGGTGCATCGCGAAGCAACTTCAGCGTGGCCGGCCCCGGGACGGGAAGCGTTCCGTGCGCGCACTTGACGGTTCCACCGCCCACGTTCAGCGGCGAGCATACCCATTCTTCGACCGCAAGAGATTCCGCTCCCACTGCGGCGCAGACAATATCAACCATGGCATCGACAGCGCCGACTTCGTGAAAGTGGACTCGCTCGACGGACGTATTGTGAACCTCGGCTTCAGCCTCGCCCAGCGCCTCGAAGATTTCAATCGCGGTTTTCTTTGCGGTGCTGCCGATCGCTGCCTTTTCGATGATCTTTCGAATCTCGTTCAGACCGCGAGCGTGTTCGTGGCGATGATGTTCTTGATCTTGTTCTTGATGTTGTGTGGTGACGGGGCTTTGCCCCGTTCGGGGCGGGGCGGAGCCCCGCCACCACACGGCCTTGTCGTGATGTTCGTAGGAGGGTTCGTGAGCATGATCGCGGTTCTGCTGCTCCCAGAAAACTTCCCGCGGCAGGTCTTCTTCGCCGTCGCCGTACACATCCACTTTGGCCGCCGAAATTCCGCCGCGCACCACGCGCTTAATCTCCAGCCGCGCGCCGATATCGAGCGCTGCGACCGTGTCTTCCAGAAGCTTTGAAGACACTCCGGCATCCACCAGCGCGCCCAGAAACATGTCGCCGCTGATGCCGGAAAAACAGTCGAGGTAGGCTATGCGCATGGAAAAATCGTCGTTGGTCGCTAGTCGTTGGCAAAACCTGATTCTGCGAACTCTGAAGGCGAACTAGCGTGGCTCGCTAACGACCAGCGACCAACGACTGCCTTTTTGCTGCCGACTAACGACCAACGATCAACGACCGATCTCTCATCATAGGGAACGCTCTTCCCTCCGTCAAACTCGCTGCCCGCCACAGGTTTGTTAGAATCACTGTTTCTTCGATAAGTTAGAGGGCATCCTTGTATAGACATCTGGAACGCCGGCTGGTCGATCATCTGCGCGAGTTTCTGCGCCGCACTTACGACCTGGAAATCGCGAACATCGTCGTCGAGCAGCCGCCGCAAATCGAATTTGGCGAGTATGCGCTGCCGATCGCTTTCGAACTTGCGCGGAAGCTTCGCAAAGCGCCGCGCAAGATTGCCGAAGAGATCGTCGCCGGGGTCGGCGCGATTCCCGGCTTTGAGAAGTTTGAAGTGGCCGGCGGCGGGTACATCAACGTTCGCGTAAGCCGCGCCGAGTTGGCCACGGCGCTCGCCGCCGATCTTTCTTTCGCTGGCCGTTCTTCCGCAGATCGATCTTCGGCCGCGAATGTTCCCCCCGGCAAAGTGCTCGTCGAACATTCCAGCATCAATCCCAATAAAGCAGCGCATATCGGGCACCTGCGCAACGCCATTCTCGGCGATACATTTGTGCGCCTGCTGCGTTTTGCGGGCAGGGAAGTGGACGTTCAGAACTACATTGACAACACCGGAGTGCAGGTTGCCGACGTGGTGGTTGGATTCCTGCACATCGAGAAAAAGTCCCGTGCTCAGATTGAAGCGCTCGCCGCCGCGCCCCGCTTCGATTACCTATGCTGGGATCTCTATGCCCGCGTCTCGCAGTGGTATGAAGAGGACAAATCGAACCTACAGGCGCGCGCCGCAACGCTGCGCGCGATTGAGGAAGGGAACAATGAGACGGCGGCGATTGCGGATGTGATTTCGGTTGCCGTCCTTAAGCGCCATCTGGAAACGATGGAACGGCTCGATACTGAGTACGACTTCCTGCCCCGCGAGAGCGAGATTCTACACCTGCATTTCTGGGATGCGGCGTTTACTAAGCTGAAGGAAGCGAGCGTGCTCGCCTACGAGAACGAAGGCAAGAACAAAGGTTGCTGGGTGATGCGTCGCGCTGGAACGTCGGCGAAACCTTTAACCACAGAAGACCCTTCGGCTTCCCCCTCGGCTTCGCTCGGGGCTTCGGCAAAGGCGGCAGGCTCCGAGGGCACTGACGAAGGCGAGATCGCCGAGGGAAAGATCACAGAGGAAGACCAGAAAGTCATCGTCCGCTCGAACGGCACGGTCGGTTACGTTGGTAAAGACATCGCCTATCACATGTGGAAGTTCGGCCTGCTTGGCCGCGATTTCGGCTATCGAAAATTCTATCGCTATCCCAATGCCCACGACTGCTGGATCTCAACCACCGACGGCGAGAAAGACCATCCCCACTTCGGCGACGTTGCTGAGATTTACAATGTCATCGATGCGCGCCAGTCCGAGGCGCAGAACACGGTGATCGAAGCTTTGCGCGAACTCGGCCACGGCGAAGCCGCCGATCGCTACACGCACTTCTCTTACGAGATGGTCGCACTCACCCCGCGCTGCGCGGCCGAACTCGGCTACAACCTGAGCGAAGAAGATAAGGCGAGGCCGTGGATCGAGGTTTCCGGCCGCAAGGGCTTTGGCGTGAAAGCGGACGATCTGCTCGATGCTCTGATCATTTCGGCTGGCAAAGAAGTGGACGTGCGTCATCCCGAGTTGAGCGAAGCGGAGCGCGCCAGCATTGCCACGCAGATCGCCATAGGTGCACTGCGCTACTTCATGCTGAAGTTCACGAAACAATCGGTGATCGCCTTCGATTTCAAAGACGCGCTGAGTTTCGAGGGCGACACTGGCCCTTACGCGCAGTATGCCGTCGTCCGCGCTTCTAACATTTTCCGCAAAGGTGGATTCGATCCGGATGCGTATTGCCGAGACCAGGCAAGCCGCGTCTCTACGGCGGATTTCGCGAAGTACCTCACTGGCGAATCCGGCAACGACATCTGGGAGCTCTGGCTGGCCGCCTCGAAAACCTCATACATCGTGAGCCAGTGCATCGCGACCACGGAACCTGCTTATCTTGCCAAGCATGCCTTCCAACTGGCGCAGCTTTTCAGTACCTTCTATCACCGCTACCCAATCCTGAGCGAAGCGGATGAGGGCCGGAGAAAGTTCCTGCTGACGACTGCGGCCGTGGTTCGCCGCGAGCTGATTCGCGTTCTTGCGGCCATGGGAATCGGTGTTCCGCCGGTAATGTGAGCCATTGGTTACGCCTGATTTACGAGGCCTGACAACTCCGGCGCTCCCGGTGACATCCCTCTTAGTAGCAAGCTTTTTCCAGCAAGCTGGCGGTGGTAACGCCGATGGGGATAATGCACATGATTAAGAATATCTTTGCAACGGTGCTGTTAAGTTTGGCACTGGCAACGTTGAGCACTGCCACCGCCGCGACGAACGCTCCGCAGTTGCCGCGTACTCTGGCCAACGCACGCTATGTATACGTAACGGCCTACGATGGCGATCAATTCGATCCTCAACTTTTGCCCGATGACCGCGCCGCTATTGCTCGCGTCCAGGATGCGATCCAGAAGTGGGGCAAACTCACGGTGGTGTACCGGCGTCAGGATGCCGACATCCTCCTGGTGGTACAGTCTCGTCCGTCAGAGGATGTGCTGGCTGTTTATGATGCACACAGCGGTGACGCGCGCAGCGGGCCATCGCAGACCTATCTATGGCGCGTGATGGGGCGCGGCGGGCTGCAGAAGAGCGAGATCCCCCTGTTTTCACAATTTGAGAATGCTTGGGACAAAATCACGAATTGACGCTGGCATATCCTCTCGCAGTCGATTGCCGCAGGTATTTGGCTAGCCGCAGTCTTTTCCAATCGAAG
>PLIC01000168.1 GCA_003139995.1 Candidatus Acidiflorens stordalenmirensis
ATCAACTATGAAACTGCTCTAGCTGCCCGCAGGGTCGGACTTCTTGTGCCCCGAACACTTGGTCATGATGGCCGACCGGAGCCGTACGCGCAAATCCTCCGGTAACTCGTAGAGCTCCGAATTGCGGTAAATTTCTATGGTTTTCCGAGTGGTATCGCAGACGACGTAGCAGTTGTGGCACCATGCCAGGTGATCATCGAGTTCGGACTTGGTCCGGGCGTCCAGCGCGCCATCGAGGTAGTTGGTCAGCTCGTTGAGAAACTCAGAACACTTCACTGGTCGCCATCTCCACTCGCCCTTTTCTGAAAGAAGCGACTCAGCCGCTCGCGCAACTGCAAGCGCGCGCGCAATAATCGCGACTTCACCGCCGGAATACTCAGCTCCAGCGCTTGGGCCGTCTCCTCCGTCGAGAGGCCTTCCACGTCTCGGAGCACGAACACCGTCCGGAATCCCGGCGGCAACCCCTGAATGGTGCGCGTCAGAATGTCCCGCAACTCCCCCTGGTTGTACATCTGCTCGGGATTGGGGCTCCAATCCGCAACCTCACGGGGAAGCGAGTCATCCTCAGTTCGTACTTCTTCGTCCAGAGAGACCGTGCGTTCCGGCTTTCTCCGGCGCAACTTCATCAGTGCTTCGTTGACCGCAATGCGCACCAGCCAGGTATAAAACTTGGACTGTTCCTGGAACTTCGCCAGGTTGCCATACGCCTTGAGGAACGCTTCCTGGACCACATCTTCAGCGTCCTCGCGATTCTGCGTAATGTGCTGCGCAATGCGGAAAACGTTGCGATCGTAGCGCCGTACTAATTCTTCAAACGCTTGATCGTCGCCACGCTTGGCCCGCCGGACCAGCGCCATTTCTTCGCTGACCGGCTGCTCTACGTTTGGTTGGATGGTACTCATTCGTAACTTGATGCAGATTTTTCCGACAGCGCGACTGATTTCCCGGTGCTATTGTACTTGTTGGCCGTGGTTTTCGGTGCGTTGATTTGCCGCGCGCTTGCCAGAAAAGGTTCCCTTGTTTGTTTTTTGGATGCTTCGGGCACCAGTAGGGCACGTACCAAGGTGTCCCGAGAACGCCTGCAAGGGGCCATATAATCAGAGGTTAGAAGGGTTACTCCCTTCGCCCCCCAACAGGACTTGACCTCGGAGTACGAATGAAGGAGCACGGTTGGATTGAACCAATTGTGGAACGGGTGGTTGGCCAGGTTCTGGACAGCCATGCGGCCCAACTTCGCACCGAGATTGTCCAACGCGTGATGGAAGAGATCGCAGCCGAACCAAGGTTGGACGAGCCTGCGACAGCCGAACCAACCCATGATGCGCCTTCTGCATCCGCTCCGGCAGATCTGGCGCGCGCCGTTGCTGAAATCCAATTGGGCGCCTCGCAACGGGAGATTCTGCGCGCGTTGCTTGATACCAGCGCCCGCTGTGCGGCTCGAGTCGCGCTCTTTGTCGTCAAGGGCAGCCATGCCACGGGATGGCAGGGACGCGGTTTCGCCAATAACGATGCGGTGAAAGACTTCACGCTTGACGAAAGCGCTCCTGCGGTCGCCCGCGTGATCGGCGATCGCGTCGTGGCGAGCGCTCCGGTTGCCGACATGGACTCGCGCTTCCTGCAGGAACTGGGAGCGCCAGCGAGCGGAGAAGGCCGGATTCTCCCTTTGATTTTGAAAGACAAAGTTGCCGCGCTGGTCTACGCCGACAGCGGAACCGGTGGGGCGGGGTTGCTCAATGCTGGCGCGCTCGAACTGCTCGTGCTTTCCACCAGCGCCTGGCTCGAGGTCAACTCGCTCCGCAAGCAAGCGCAGGCGCACGCAGACAGTCATAGCGTCCCGGCGGCCGAGGCTCCGCCATATCAGGCGCCCGTGCACACGGTGCCGGCTTTCAACGATCCCTTCGCCTCGCATGCTCCTGGCCACGTCATGGCGGCAGCGGCGACAGCGTCAACATCGATGAGCGAAGCCTCGGCGTCAGTCGCAAGCGCCGCAGTTGAGGCTCCAATTCCAATGATGGCCGCCGAGGGCGTGACCGCTGAAGCCCAGGGCACGATCGGCGAAGTTCAGTCGGTGGTTGCTGAAATGGAGCCTGCGCTGGCCGAGCCGCTGCCGATCGATCATGCGGAGACTGAGGCAACGCCCGAGACGCCGCCGGTTGCCGCGATTTCGCCCGAGGATCAGGAAATTCACCGCAAGGCCCAACGGTTTGCCCGCCTGCTGGTCGACGAGGTCAAACTCTATAATCAGGCAAAGGTCGCGGAAGGCCGGAAGAACAAAGATCTCTACGATCGTCTGAAAGACGCGATCGAGAAAAGCCGTGGGACGTACCAGAAACGTTACGGGAATACGGTTGCAGCGTCCGGCAATTACTTCCAGCATGAAATAATAAGAAGTCTCGCAGAAGACGATCTCTCCATCATGGGTGCCAACTTTCGGCAGTAGGTAGGGTTTGAGTGCGCCGTTTTGCAGTTGTGTTTTTCGCTGGAATTTTCTCCCTGCTCTGGCTCGGTTTTTTGCAGCCCGCAGTTGCCCAGTCCCAGTCAGCCACACCAGATAAGAGCGCGCCCGCTAAGGGCACGCCAGCTAAGAGCGCATCCGTCAAGAAAAAGCCCGCCGCTTCCACCAGGACCAGGAAAAAGCGCAAGACCATCTCTCCGCGCGTGCGCCGGGTGCGCCGGGCCTTTGTCGCCTCCGCCAATCTTCGTGCCATGGCGCAGCAGTTGTTGCAGGACCGCACTCCCACCGCCTATGCCGGAGTCGAAGCCTACGCGCGCCGTCACGCCAAAGATGATGCTGATGCCGGCGCGCTTGCCTGGCTCGTCGTCGGCTATGCCCGCACGCTCGATCACGACTACGCCAAAGCGATCGACCCGCTCAACCGGGCCAAGGCCGGCGCCAGCGAACTAGGAGACTACGTTGCCTACTATCTCGGCGACGCCTACTTGAAGACGGCGCACAATGCCGAGGCGCTCTCCACGCTCGCGGATTTCAGCAAAGACTTTCCCGACTCACTGCTGGTCCGCGACGCCCATCTGCTCTACGCGAACGCGCTGTTGGAGGAGGGCCGCGCGCAGGAGGCAGCGGCTCTGCTCGAAAAAGACCGCGCCCCGGTGCGCAGCGATTTGGAGTTCGCGATCGGGCACGCCTATGAAGCAGCCGGCGATAATCAGAAGGCCGCGAGCGCTTTTCGCAACGTTTACTTCAACCTTCCCAACAGTATCGAGGCGGATGCGGCGGGAGCCGAGTTGCGCAAGCTCGGGATCTCCGGCTCTCTTGCCGAGCGCCGCACGCGCGCCGATCTGCTGTTCAAAGCCCGGCACTATGCGGAAGCGGCCCACGATTACCACGATCTCGTCGAAGAGGTTAGTCCGGCGAACCGTCCCGAAGTGCAGTTGGCGCTGGCGGGCGCGCTCGAAAAAAGCGGCAGTAGTCACGATGCCCGCAAGATTCTGACTGCCATGGGCGTGCAGAACGCGGGCGACGCCGAAGCCGAGCGCCTCTACCTGCTGAGCGAAACCGAGAGTTCCACCAGCGATGAAGAGGCTGTGCAACGCACCCTGAACGAGCTGCGGCTGTTTGGCCCGGCGAGCCCGTGGCTGGAACAAGCGCTGCTTTCGGCGGGAAACATGTATCTGCTGAAGCGCGACTATGATCGCGCCATCGACTGCTTCCGCGAGTTGCAGCAGCGCTTTCCGAATGGCGGCCGCGCATCCTACGCGCACTGGAAGGCTTCGTGGCTGGCCTTCCGGCAAGGCCGGACCGATGAGGCTCGGCAAGGTTTTGAAAATCAAGTCGCGCTCTATCCCGATTCCGCGGAAATTCCCGCCGCGCTCTACTGGCGGGCGCGTCTCGCCGAAGAAGAGGGCAACCCGGCCATGGCTCGGGCGTTTTATCAGAAACTCACCGACCGCTTTCGCAACTACTATTACGCGGAGTTCGGACGGCAGCGTTTGAAAGGATTGCCGAGCGGAGGCGGCCCAACAGAACCCCTGCCGCACTACACGCTGCTCGACCGCGTTCCTCCGCTCTCAACCTCAGGAAAAATTGCCGCAACCGACCCTCCCGACGACAACCTGCGCGTCGCGCGGGCGCGCCTGCTCTCGAACGGCGGGCTCTCGGATATGGCGGTGCGCGAGTTGCAGGCCGCCGCGAGCCAGGAAGAAGACGGTGGAACCTGGGCGCCGCCGGAGATGGCGCGCGTTTATCAGGACATCGGCCGCTATGATCGCGGCATTGAGATCATGAAGCGGGCAACGCCCAACTATTTCGCCGTCGACATTCCCGACCTGCCGCGCCCGTACTGGGAAGCGCTTTTTCCCAAAGCCTATTGGACCGATCTGCGCAAATATTCGCTGCTCAATGGCCTCGATCCTTATCTGGTCGCATCGCTCATCCGGCAGGAATCGGAATTCAATGCGCTGGCGCTCTCTCGCGCCAACGCCGTGGGACTGATGCAGCTTTTGCCAAGGACCGGCAAGACCGTCGCCAAACAAGTCAAGCTCAAGGGATATAACGCGCCGCAACTTTACACGCCGGCCGTAAACCTCGAACTCGGCACGCGCTATTTCAAAGAGATGGTCGACAAGTACAACGGACAGTACGAGTACGCGCTGGCCGCCTACAATGCCGGCACCGACCGCGTCGGAGACTGGCTGGGCGAGGGCCACTACCGCGATGCGCAGGAGTTCGTCGAGTCCATCCCCTTCACCGAAACCCGCGAATACGTGCAAGCCATCCTGCGCAACGCGAACGTCTACCGCCAGCTTTACGGGACGCCGTAGCGGATCAGCTTTCAGTTGTCAGTTTTCAGTTGAAGCGACGGATGGCTGGCTGGGCGACTTCGTAAAAATGATCTCAAACACCAGCAGGCTTGCTCCAACCACGATCGCGCTGTCGGCCACATTGAAGGCTGGCCACTGGTGTCGGCCTACGTAGAAGAGCAGAAAATCCACCACGCGCCGGCTGATGAGGCGGTCCCACAGATTGCCGACGGCTCCGCCCAGAATCAACGACAGCCCGATTCCAGTGGTGGTCATGCGGTGGCTGTTTTTCCAGAGCAGCAGGGAGACGATCAGCAGCGCAACTATCGAGAAGGCAATCAGCAGGCCGACTTTCCATTCCGAGGGGGAGTCCGCAAAAATGCCAAACGCGGCGCCCGGGTTTTCGGCGTGGATGATGCGAAAAAATCCTGGAATGACCGGGATGCTGTCGTGCAAAGAAAGCCGGTGTGTGATCGTCCACTTAGTGGCGCGATCGAGAGCGAGGACGGACAACGCGATCAGGAAATGATATTTGCGCATGACCCGGAAAACTTTTCTCTTTATCTTTTCTATAGATTATCGCGTTTGCGGAAGGCGCGGTCACGCCCCTTCAATTTCCCCGCCAATTTCTTTGAGCACGGCGCTGCAGCGCTCGCACACCGTGGGATAGTTCTTGTCCTCGCCCACGTGGGTCGAGAAATTCCAGCAACGCTCGCATTTAACGCCGTCGGCTCTCTTGACTTCCACGTGCACGTTGCCGGTGCCGTTACCAGGGCCTTCGGTCAGGCTGACGGCCGACACGATGAACAGATAGCGCAGCTGGCCTTCGTAGCGCCTGAGAACCGAGCACAGTGGCTCGGGAGCTGTGAGATGGACCTGGGCTTCGAGGCCGCCGCCGATGAGTTTGTTGTTGCGAGCCTCTTCGAGAGCCTTGAGGACTTCATCGCGAACCATGCGGAGCGAGTTCCAATCCTCATCGGAATTGGATTTGGCGTTGCCTCCCTCTGCGATCTCAGCCGGGGAAAAAAATGATGCGAGGTGCACGCTTTCTTCGCGCTCTGCGATCCGCGGCAGATATTGCCAGATTTCTTCGCAAGTAAAACTCATGATGGGCGCGAGCAACCGGACAAGCGCTTCGCCAATACGCCAGATTGCGGTTTGCGCTGAGCGGCGAGCCTGCGCCTTCGGTGCGAAGGTGTAGAGGCGATCTTTGAGAACGTCAAAATAGAAGGCGCTGAGGTCCACAACGCAGAAGTGGTTTACGCTGTGATAGATCCTGTGGAAGGCGAATTCGTCGTACCAATTTCTTATATTCGCAGCGAAAGCGCAGGTCTGGCGCAGCATGTACTGGTCGAACTCCTCCATCTTCTCGAACGGAACCGCGTCTTTCACCGGATCGAAATCGTAGAGGTTGCTCAAAATGTAGCGAAACGTGTTGCGGATCTTTTTGTAGTTTTCGCCCACGCGCCGCATCAGGGCTTCGGAGCCGACGACGTCTTCGCGGAAGTCCACGGAAGCAGTCCATAGGCGCACGATCTCTCCACCGAAGCGGCTGGCGATGTCAACCGGGTCCACATCATTGCCGCGCGACTTCGACATGGCTTGGCCTTTTTCGTCGAGCGTCCAGCCGGGCGTGACGACACCGCGATACGGCGGCGTAGCGTGTGTGCCCATGGCGCAGAGCAGGGAAGACTGGAACCATCCGCGGTACTGGTCGCCGCCTTCGAGGTAGAGATCGGAAGGCCAGGGATAGTAGTCGGGCTCGTCGGCAACTAGCGCTAGGTAGCTCGCTCCGGATTCGAGCCAGACGTCGAAGATGTCGGTTTCCTTTTCGAACTTCGCGCCGCCGCAATGCGGGCATTTCGTTCCGGCGGGAAGGATGGTATCGGACTCGGAAGTAAACCAGGCATCGGCGCCGCAGCGGGCGAACAGTTCGACGACCTTGCGGTTGATGGCATGGTCGTTGAGCGGCCTGCCGCAGCTCTCGCAGAGAAAGACGCCGATGGGGACGCCCCACACCCGCTGGCGCGAGATGCACCAGTCGGGGCGAGTCGAAATCATATTGGAGAGGCGCTCTTCGCCCCAGGCCGGGTCCCATTTGACGTGTTTGATCTCGCTCAGCGTGCGCGTGCGCAGCGTGTCTTCTTTCCCCTGGCCGCCGGGCATGGGCGTTTCCATGGAAATGAACCACTGCTCGGTGGCGCGGAAGATGACGGGATTGTGGCAGCGCCAGCAATGTGGATACGAGTGTTCGGTTTTTTCGGTGTGCAGCAGAGCGCCGCGGCTTTTGACCAGGTCGATGATGGGCTGGTTGGCGTCCCAAACGCGCTTGCCGTTGTACTCGGGCAGGCCGTTGCGCAGTATACCTTTTTCGTCGACGTTGCTGGTGGCGTCGAGGCCGTACTTGACGCCGGTGGCGAAGTCTTCGGCTCCGTGTGAGGGCGCGGTATGGACGACGCCGGTTCCGGTGTCCATGGTGACGTAATCGGCGAGCACGCCGAGAACTTTGCGGTCGAGGAAGGGATGCTGGAAGTTGAGGCGCTCGAGTTTGCGTCCGGGGAAGTGGGCCAGTTCGCGCGGGTTCGAGAGCCCGCATTTCCCGGCGGCGTCTTTCGCGAGCTTGGAGGCAACGATGTAGGCCTCGCCGCCGGATTCGAGGGCTACGTATTCTTCGTCGGGATGAAAAGCCACGGCCATGGAAGCGGGCAGCGTCCAGGGAGTCGTCGTCCAGATGATGGTGGAAAGTTTCTTGCCGGCGAGCGCGGCGTCGAGTTTTGCGGGATCCTCGAGCAGCGCGTATTTCACCCAGACGGTCGAGCTGGTGTGGTTCTCGTATTCGACTTCGGCTTCGGCCAGAGCGGTTTCGTCGTGCATGCACCAATAGACGGCGCGCAGGCCTTTGTAGACGAACTCATTTTCATAAAAAGAGAAGAAGGTTCGGAGCACCACCGACTCGTATTGCGGCGTCATCGTGGCGTACGGTTTTTCGAAGCGGCCGAAGATGCCGATGCGCTTGAACTGCTGGCGCTGCAGGTCGAGGAATTTCTGCGCGTATTTGCGGCACTCGGCGCGGACGTCGGTGGGGCGCATCTGGAGCTTCTTGCCGCCGAGTTCTTTGTCGACCTTGATTTCGATGGGCAGTCCGTGGCAGTCCCAGCCGGGGACGTAGGGGGCGTCGAATCCGGACATGGTTTTGGATTTGACGATGAAATCCTTGAGGCATTTGTTCATCGCCGTGCCGAGGTGAATGGGGCCGCTGGTGTAAGGCGGGCCGTCGTGCAGGATGTACTTTTCCTTCCTCTTACGGGCTTGGCGAATGCGCTCGTAGATGTGCATCTGCTCCCAACGATCGAGCATTTTGGGCTCGTTCTGAGGCAGGTTCGCCTTCATGGGGAAGTCGGTTTTGGGCAAATTGATGGTGGATTTCAGATCCATCGGCACTCGCAAGGTTCTCCCAACTGATTGAATCTTTTCATTATATAGGGAGCGCGGAAGGACACGTCTATCGGGGCTGCCGCAGTGAGAACGAATTCAAAAAGTACTGTTTTCCGCCGGGAAAAAGCGTGTACAATTTTTACCAGATCGAAGCCGTATGCATCTAATTATTAGGGCAGGATAGGTTTGCCCGTCTGCAAGCGATTTTTTTGAGCGCTTTGAGGAGAGTCCGCGCATCTAAATGAGCGGCTCACGTCCTGTGAACTAGAAATTATTGCTCGGAAAAACATGGCAGAATTTGAAACACCGCAGAATCCGGAAGCGCTGGGTCCAGAGCCCGAGCTGCATCTTCTCCTGAACAATCAGACCCTGGACGAGCCTCTCTGGAAATCCCTGTTTCGCAACCTTGACGATTTCTTCTTTCCGAAAAAACTTCCTCCGCTGGTGCTGACCTCGAAGCCCATCCCAGTGCGCGACATCTGGGGCTTCTACAACTACAAGGGACGCGGAGTTGCTGGCTCAACCGTCATCCACGTGCTGGCCCTGGCCGCCATCATCGCAGGCACCTACATGGGACGGAAAATCATCGCCGACGCCAAGCCGAAAGAAACCGTCTTGTTGATCGCGCCCGATGACATTCCCGCGCTGCCGCCTTCGAAGAGCATGAGCGGTGGCGGCGGTGGTGGTGGCGATCGCGACAAGCTGCAGGCATCGGAAGGCCGTCTGCCCAAGCAGTCCATGCAGCAGATCACTCCTCCCATGGCAGTGGTGCGCAACCCGAACCCGAAACTCGAAGTTCCCCCGACGATCGTGGTCCCCCCCGACATTCACCTACAGCAGCCCAACATGCCCGACTTGGGCGATCCGATGTCGCGTCTGCCGTCTGTGCCTTCGAATGGAACTGGCTATGGAGGCGGCATTGGCTCCGGCAGCGGCGGCGGCGTCGGTTCGGGCGAAGGTCCCGGATATGGCCCTGGTCGCGGCGGTGGCGTCGGTGGTGGACTATTCCACGTTGGCGGCGGTGTTTCTGCCCCGAAAGCGATTTATTCGCCGGACCCTGAGTACTCGGAGGAAGCCCGCAAGGCCAAGTATCAGGGCACCTGCGTGCTCTGGCTGATAGTCGGTCCGGATGGCAGGCCGCGCGACATCCGGGTGGCTCGCACTCTAGGATTGGGTCTGGATGAAAAGGCCATCGAAGCGGTAAAAAACTGGCGCTTCGATCCGGCCATGAAAGATGGCAAGCCGGTCGCCGTGCCGATTAACGTAGAAGTCAGTTTCCGCTTGTACTGAAGCCGATGTACCGAAAGAATTTGGGAGCCCAGAAGGCGGCCGCGCCAGCGGCCGTTTTTCTATGCAGCGGAGGGACGGGCGCCCACGCGAGCCTGCCCGTCTTTGCCGAAGCCCCGAGCGAACCGGGGCCCCCAGCGCGCCCGCTTTTGGCGCGACGGGGTGGGGGAGTCGAGGGGGAAGTTGAAGGGTCCAAGCCGTGCGCAGCACGGCTTCCGCCGCCTATTCCTTCAAGTCCACGTGCAGCACATCTGCTACCGGAAGCCCCAGGAACCGCGTTCCCATGTTCTTGAATTTCTCCGCCGAATCCGTCGCGAAGAACTTGAGCTCGGGGACGCTTCTTCGCTGGTTCCTAGCTGAAGACGGCAGAGGCTCGATCTTCCCTTGGCACCCCAGTTGACGTGCCACGTCCTGGGCCGTCGACTCGGCCGAGTCCACGATCTCGACGTGCTCCGGTGCAACTCGCCGCAACAGCGGCTTGATCAGCGGATAGTGGGTGCAGCCGAGCAAGAGCACGTCGGCATCGCGCGCATCTTCCGAAAGAACCTCCGGCGAAAAGGCTTCCGACAAATAAATCCTGGCCACTTGCTCGGTCACCGGATGCTCCACCCAACCCTCTTCGACCAGCGGCACAAACAGAGGACAAGCTTTCTCGCGCACCGCGACTTTTCGGGCTTCGAGCGCTCGCCGGTAGGCGTGGCTGCCGATGGTCGCCTCCGTGCCGATGACGACCACCTTCCGCTTCCGTGTGGCCGCCGCAGCAGCTTCCGCTCCCGGTTCGACTACGCCGATCACTTCCACGCCCGCCGCCGCTTTGATCTCGTCGAGCGCCAGCGCGGTTGCCGTGTTGCAGGCGATCACCAGCANNTCCGCTCCCTGATCCTGCAAATAGCGCACCGCCCCGACCGCGTAATGCGCGACCGTGGCCGCCGACTTCGATCCGTAAGGAAGGCGTGCCGTGTCGCCGAAGTAGAGATAGTCGGCGTCGGGAATGCGCTCGACCAGCGCCCGGAGAACGGTCAGTCCGCCTACGCCTGAGTCGAACACGCCGATTGTCGTCCTGCGTGAATTGGGCATAGTGGTCAGAGTTCAACCTTCCGCCGTGGTGGGACCGATGACCGACCGGATTGCTGAAATTCGATTTGCCGGAAAACCTCCCTGGCGGGCGTGTTCGCGGATCATTTCTTCGTTAGGTGCGATGTAGACGCAATAGATCTTGTCGTCGGTGACGAAACTTTCAAGCCACTGGACCTGTGGACCAAGCTTCTGGAGAACGCCGCAGGACTTCTGCGAGATAGCCTGGAGTTCCTGCTGGGTCAATTTGCCGGCGTTTGGAATCTCGCGTTCGATGACATATTTCGGCATGGTGCGCTCCTGCTGTGAATTTCTGGATGCTGCAACTGTGAATCCGGATTCTAGCACTGCTCGAAGGTTCCGTTCGAGGCATGCACCGCAAAGTTTGGAATATAGTTTCGTTACACTCGCGTCCTGTCAAATCCCGGTCGAGTTGCCTGACCGGGCCGCCGCCCGTTATCCTTCTGGCCATGCCCAGCACTCTTGTTGAATGCGTTCCTAATTTTTCGGAAGGCCGCGACCCGGCCAAAGTCGATGCCATTGTCGAAGCCATGAAGATCCCTGGGGTCTATCTTCTCGACCGGGAAATGGATTCCGACCACAACCGCTCGGTCATCACTCTGGTCGGCGAGCGCGAAGCCATCCAGGAGGCCGCGATTCGCGGGGTAGGGAAGGCCGCCGAGTTGATCGACCTCACGAAACACGAGGGCGCGCACCCGCGCATGGGCGCGGCCGATGTTATTCCCTTTATCCCGATTGACGGCGTCACCCTCGAAGACTGCGTCGCCATGGCGAAGCACGTCGGAGCCGAGGTCGCGAAGCGCTTCCAGATTCCGGTCTATCTTTATGAAGCCGCCGCGGCCACGCCCGAGCGCCAGAACCTGGAGAATATTCGCCGCGGTCAGTTCGAGGGCATCCGCGCCGAGATTGCGACGAATCCCGCGCGCAAGCCCGACTTCGGAGAGCCCCGCGTGCATCCCACGGCTGGCGCAACCGTCGTCGGCGCGCGCAAATTTCTGATTGCCTACAACGTCTTCTTAAATACGCCCGACGTAGACATCGCAAAAAAAATCGCGAAAGCCGTGCGCTTTTCGACGGGCGGCCTGCGCTTCGTCAAGGGCGCCGGATTCCTGGTGCGCGGCATGGCCCAGGTCTCGATGAACCTGACCGACTTCGAGCAGACCCCCATCCATCGCGTCTTCGAATTCGTGAAACGCGAAGCCGCGCGCTACGGCGTCATCCCGGTTTCAAGCGAGATCGTCGGCCTGATTCCGAAGCGAGCTTTAGAGCAGGCCGCGGAATGGTTCCTGCAAATCGAAAACTTCGATTCCTCGCTCATTCTCGAAAACCGCCTCGCCGCAGTCATGAGCGGCAAGGTCGCGGTTGGCGGCCTGCGCGCCGGAGTCGAGCCCTTCATCGAACAGCTAGCCGCTCCCACCGCGACTCCCGGAGGAGGCAGCGCTGCCGCCGCCAGCGGCGCCATGGCCGCCGGACTTGCAAGCATGGTCGCGTCCATGTCGCGCGGCAAGAAAGCGTACCTGCAGTACGAAACCCAGCTCAGCGAAGCTATCGCGCGGCTCAGTCAGCTTCGCGAGGAACTCAAGTCCGCAATTGATGCCGACGCCGAGTCCTACAACGTAGTCATGAAGGCCTACAAGTCGGCCAAGTCTTCCGATGGCAAATCCGATGGCAATGCTAACGATGGCGACAGTGCGATTGGCTCCGCGCTCAAACAAGCGACCAGCGTCCCACTGGGCGTCGCCGAAAAGGTAGTCGAGGTGGCGAAGATTGCTACCAATCTGAAGCCGATTACCAACCCGAACATGAAATCCGATCTGACGACCGCGATCGCCCTGGCAAAAGCCGCCCTAGAAGGCGCGCTCGCGAACGTCGAGATCAATCTCGACTCAATCAAGAAAGATTCGCCGAAGGACGAGTCGTTCGTGACCGACACGCGTAAGCGCGCCGCGGCGCTGAAAGGCTAGAACGGATTCATCGTTGCTGTATCCTGCTCGCGTAGGGACAGACGCCCTCGTCTGTCCATGCCGAGCGCAGCTCGGCAGTTACTCGCGTAGGGACAGACGCCCTCGTCTGTCCATGCCGAGCGCAGCTCGGCAGTTACTCCGCTTTGACCTTGCGAGACGGCCACAGAGCGCGACCAATCCCAAGTATCAGGCCGAGACCCAGCCCTCCTAGCGCAAACAGCGTCCGGTTCGGGAAATCGGGAGAAACGGGAAGGTTGGCAGTGGCAAGTATGTTCATCTGCTCGCCCATCTGCTGGTTCTCCAATTGCTCCGATAACTGCGCACTTCTGAACTTGCCCAGCAGATCCTTGTAGGAGGCCTCGTTAGTATCGTTATCGCGGGTGAGCAACTTATATTGCTCCTCGATAATCGGACTCATGGCGGTGCGGCTGTCGGTGGGCAACTGACCCATCTGTTTCTTCTTGAAATCGGCCAGCTTGGCGTCCTGATCGTCAAGGACCTTTTTGGCGTCATCGAGCTGGCGGCCGAGAAACTCGACGGTGCTCTGGGCAACCTCGGCGCGAGATTTCAGGTTTTCATTCACGATCGCCTCGGTCAGGGCAGCGCAGATTTGTTGCGCCCGCGCTGGGTCTGAATCAACATAGGTGACGGTGAATCCGACGGGGCTGGCCTTGGGCGCTTCGGAAAAGCTAGGGAACACAGGCTCAATCGTCATGTTCTGTTGGATGTGTGAGATGAGCTTATCCTCTTCCTCGGGCTTGACGAGCGGGGGGATCGGGGGGTACCCGTGCGTGGGACCCTCAATCATCCCACGGAGCTTGCTGGGGCTCACAACCTCCTGGCTGAGGGTCTGGATGCGCTGGGTAAAATCGGAAGTGATGAACGGATGGACGTATTCGTCGGGAATCTTCTGGCCCTCCACCAGAACCGTTGAAATGGAGGTATAGCGCGCGGGGAACACATACGAGATCAGAAATCCTCCCAGTGCCCCCGATAGAGCCAACGTCAGAATCACCTTCATCCGACGGCGCGGACGGCCGGCCTCAATACTGACCGGAGTGCCATTTTCAACTTCTTCGGTAACCTCCGAACGAGAACGCCAGAACATGCGTTTCATTCCCATCGGCGGGTATTGTACACCTCCGGAGAAATATTCCGCAGCAGTCTGCCAGGCACTAGCAGGTTGTTGATGTAAGCACGCCACCACCCCGCCGATTTTTGCCCGCGATCCATCGAAATAGCGCATTCAGGTCTCTTCGGCTCCGACTCCCTTCATCACACCAAACCTGTGATCAAATTTATTGACTTCCAATCTGCTGTGCGGGAAAATAAAGATCTTGATTGGGGCAGTTTCGAGGTGCGTCCGGGAACCAAGACGGCCCTTGAAGCTGCCCCAAACCCATTTTCAGCCCTGTTTTGGAGCTAAGTTACTGATTTTGGAATACTTTACCATAAGCCCTTTAGAATCAAAGACCATGACGTAATTTTCCTCCTAACCCTATGATTCCAAAAGACCGGGGGGGGGTACCAATACTAGTTGGTTAGTATCTTCGGAGTAAATAGTTGCTTGCTCGAAAGCGCGGCATTCATCCGGATGGGGTCCAAAAGCTATCTGAGTCAATAAGCCGCCCGTTTCCCACGCAAACTCCTGCGATTCGAACGTTCTAAGACCATGCCGGGGGGACGCGCTTTAGTTACGGCCCTCCACGCCAAATTAAGGACTAAGATAAACGGGGAACGGCTAAAGTCTGCCCAAAATCGCCAACGCAAAGTTTGCGGCTCGCATCTAAACGGTGCAGACCCACTTTGAGAACCATGTTCTGAGGCGTCCATTTCGAGGAGTTCTATGAAGAATTTGTATTTTGTGGTTTTGCTTCTGTGCGCAACGGCTGGCTTTGCGATGCCGATCGCATCGTCGGCGCGTTCCATGGTGCCTTCTGAAGTCCAGCAACTGATCGGCGTCGACTACCGGGCGCTCAAAGATTCCCCCACTGCGCAGGCTCTTAAAGCGCAAGTCCTGCCCGATAATCTGAAGGAGTTTGAGACCGCGCTGAAAGGCATCGGTATTGACGCCGACCACGATCTCGACCAGCTCGACTTCGCCTCTTTCCGTACGGAGAAAAAAGGCATTCAGACCATCGGCGTGGCGCAGGGATCGTTCTCGGCCAAAGCCGTGCTCAAGAAGTTGAGGCTTAAGAAGATCGCGGCCACCAAATACGGCACGACCAGCATTTACCCGATGGATAACGGTCTAGTGATGACCTTCCTGGACGATAACACGCTGGCCTTCGGCACCGAGGCCTCGTTGCACAGCGCGCTTGATACCCGCGACGGCAAGCGCCCATCGCTTGATTCGAATTCTGTGATGACCGACCAGATGTCGGCCGTCGATGGTTCGTCCCTGTGGAGCATCCTCGACCAGCAGGGAACCCAGGCCATGATGTTTTCGGTGATGGGCGATGCCGCCGCAAAGATTGGCGACTACGAGGGCGTCAAGAAGCGCATTCTGGCTTCTCGCTACACCTTGAACTTCGAGAGCGGGGTGAATTTCGATCTGAGCGTGCTCACGTCCGACTCGATGACGGCGGCCACGCTTTCCACGGTATTCAAGGGCGTCATGCTTTACAAGAAGCTCAATGCCAGCCCGATCGAAAAAACTGCCATTGACGCCACCACCGTCGATTCCGACAGCTCGAACCTGCAAGTCCACTTCAAGAGCGACGACCAAAAGTTCCAGTCCTTGATACACTCGCCGCTGTTCGCGGCCATTTCGCACTGACGCCTCGCGCAAATCCGAAGCGTAAAAAGAAAACGTCCCGGATGTTCCTTCGGGACGTTTTCTTTTATGCTGAGCCCGATCGCGCTGCAACGCTGGGAATCCTTGGGGAAGACGACGACCTCCACGTCATCGATAAGCAGAGACATTAAGCCACGTCTCCGGTCTGCCGACACGCCAAGTGCCTTTGTTGGATTCTCGGTCTCTCTTGATTGGTGCTCTCATCGGACAGAGAGGTCAGCGAATTGACAAATTCAGCCAGCACCTTATTGAAGTGCTCGGCGTCGTCCACGAACAGCGCATGGCCTGCATTCTTGGAGACCCCCACCCGCGCTTTGGGAGCGCTGGCTTGCAAAACCTTGCTTTGGGATTCCAACTGCGGTTCACAGATATATAAGGACCGGTTAGTCCAGCTTCGCCAGGATTGGCGTGAAGGCGACGAAGAATCCGCAGTTATTGCCGATTTCTGACAATCTGCAGATTCCTCGCCTCGCTCGGGACGACAAACCTAAAGGAACCGGGATGGCAATTCATGAAGCTATTCAACAAGCGTCTAGTACTTCACGATGGCCGCGAACGATTTGGGATCGAGCGACGCTCCTCCTACCAGGGCGCCGTCGATTTCTTCTTCCGACATCAGAGTGTGGGCGTTCTCCGGTTTGACGGAGCCGCCGTAGAGGATGCGGAGTTTCGCGGCGAATTCATGGCCGAAGGATTCGGCGGCTTGGCTTCGGATGATGGCGTGGGCGTCGGCGGCCATTTGCGGCGTTGCAGTTTTTCCGGTGCCGATGGCCCAGACCGGTTCGTAGGCGACTACGAGGCTGGCGGCTTTCTTGGCCGAGACTTTATGGAAGGCGCGGAGCGACTGGCGGCGCAGGACGTCGTCGGTGAGCCCGGCTTCGCGTTCTTCGAGGACTTCTCCCACGCAGACGATGGGGATGAGTCCGGCTTCGATGGCGGACTTGAGCTTGAGGTTCACGGTGTCGTCGGTTTCGCCGAAGTACTGGCGGCGCTCGGAGTGTCCGATGATGACGTGAGTGACGCCGACGGCGAGCAGCATGGCGGCGTTGATTTCTCCGGTGAATGCGCCTTCTTTTTCCCAGTGGAGATCTTGGGCGCCGATGGCTACGTTCGAACCTTTGGCCGCATTGACAGCAGCGTCGAGGCAGAGGTAGGTGGGACAGACGACGATTTCGTCGCGGTCGTGATCTCTGACCAGGGGGAGGAAGTCGCGGAAGAAGTCACGGGCCTGGTCGGGCGTTTTGTACATCTTCCAGTTGGCGGCGATCAGTTTTTTTCTCATGAGGGACCTTTCTCGAAGATAGCGGAAATTGCGAGTGGTTGATGGGATAATTTTTCAGTGGCTTGGACGTAGGCTTTGCAGGTGGCAATGTCGAAGAGAACGAAACGGACGTGTTCTGTATGGGCGCAGGGCGGCAGAACTTCGACAATGGCGCGAACTGCGATTTCAGCGGCCTCGTCAACAGGATAGCCGAAGGCTCCGGTCGATATGGAAGGGAAGGCCAAGGATCGGATGGAGTGATCGTCGGCGATGCGGATGGACTCGCGATAGCAACTGGCTAGGGTTTCGGCCTCACGCTGGTTGCCTCCACGATAGACGGGGCCGACGGTGTGAATTACGTATTTAGCGGGCAAGCGTCCGCCGGTGGTGATGACGGCTTTGCCGGCGGGCAGGGAGCCGGTCTTCATTCTTGCCACGAGGCGCTTGCACTCCTGGAGGATCGAGGGACCGCCAGCGCGGTGGATCGCTCCATCCACGCCTCCGCCACCGAGCAGGGAAGAGTTGGCGGCATTGACGATGGCCTCGGTGGTCTCCTTGGTGATGTCGGCGGGGCCGTGGAGTTCGAGCGTCTTGCGGTTGGCGAAAGTCAGTCGGGCTGCGAAGTCGGACATAGCGGCCCCTAAAGGGGCAGTCGGTGACGTACGAGTTTCGGCATCGCTAAAGCGATGCCCCTGGTACGAAGCTTCGAGGCTGCGAGCTGGTTCGGCTTCATAAAAGCCTTTCAGCTCGGAAGGCACGTCTCTCAGGGGCTAAAGCCCGCATTTTTCCAGGCCCTAAACCGCATGGCTGAAGCCATGCCCTACCCAAAACCGATTTATGGAACTAGCTCTACGAGCTACGAACCAAGAGCCAAAGCCCAGCGCCGAACGCCTATTTCTTGTCCGTCAGCGCTTCTACTCCGGGCAATTTCTTGCCTTCCAGAAATTCCAACGAAGCGCCGCCGCCGGTTGAAATATGGGTGATCTTGTCGGCTACGCCGGCGGCTTTTACGGCGGCTACGGAATCGCCGCCGCCTACGATCGATATGGCCCCAGGATTTTCCGCCACGGCCTGGGCGATCTTGAAGGTGCCTTTGGCAAAGGGCAGCATTTCGAAAACGCCCATGGGGCCGTTCCAGACAATGGTGCGGGCGCGGGCGATTTCTTCGGAAAAAGCTTCGATCGATTGCGGGCCGATATCGAGCGCCATCATGTTGTCTGGAATGGGCTCGCCGGGGCCGACGATTCTGGTCAAGGCGCTGGCTTCGGCGCGGTCGGCGATGACGTGATCGGTGGGCAAGAGGAACTTGAGCTTGTGGGTTTTCGCCTGCTGCAGAAGGTCCCGGGCGAGTTCGATCTTGTCTTCCTCGACCAGACTCTTGCCGACGGATTCGCCTTGCGCTTTGAGGAAAGTATATGCCATGCCGCCGCCGATGATGAGGACGTCGACTTTGCCGAGCAGGTTCTGGATGACTCCGATTTTGTCGCTGACTTTGGCGCCGCCGAGGATGGCGACGAAAGGGTGCTCGGGGTCCTGCAGGACGCGGCCCAGATATTGCAGCTCCTTTTCCATGAGCAACCCGGCAGCGGATTTTTGCACGAACTTAGTGATGCCAACCGTGGAAGCGTGGGCACGATGGGCGGTGCCGAAGGCATCGTTGACATAGAAATCGGCGAGCTTGGCGAGCTGCCTGGAAAAATTCTCGTCGTTCTTTTCTTCCTCGGGGTGAAAACGGAGGTTCTCGAGCAGCAGCGCCTGGCCTTTCTCGAGTTTGAGCGCCATTTCTTCGGCTTCGGGCCCAACGCACTCGGGGCAGAAGCCAACGTTTTCGCCGCGCGACAGTTCTTTATCGAGCAGCATCCGCAGACGCTCGGCGACGGGCCTGAGGCTCAGCTTTGGATTGGGCTTGCCTTTGGGACGGCCCAGGTGAGACGCGAGGATGAGACGCGCGCCGTGGCGCAGAGCATACTCGATGGTGGGCAGGGTTTCGCGGATGCGCGTGTCGTCCATGACGCGTCCGTCGTCGAGCGGGACGTTGAAGTCGACCCGCATGAAGATGCGGTGATCGTTGAGAGGCAGATCGCGAATAGAAAGTTTTGTCATGAGTGCACCTAATTATCGCTGTTCGTCGTTCGCTGTTCGCAAAACCTTTGTTCTTCTTCGTCCGCTGTTCGTTTTGTGTCGGTTGCGCCGCACTCCTGTTAAGACTGATTTGTGGGCAGCGAATAGCGAACGACGAACAGCGGACTCCGGATCGCGAACGACGATTTAATTTACAGTCCTTTGGCCGCCATCAGGTTGATCAGATCGCGGACACGGCAGGAATAGCCCCACTCGTTGTCATACCAGGAGATCACCTTGACGCAGTTGCCGCCGACCGCCAGGGTCATGTGCGCGTCGACGATGGAAGAGCGAGAGTCTCCCTTGAAATCGGACGAGACCAGTTCGTTCTCCTCGAACCCGAGGTAGCCCTTCAGCGGGCCTGACTCGGAGGCCTTTTTCAGGGCGGCGTTGACCTCTTCTTTGGTGGTCTTTTTTTCCACCCAAACGACGAGATCGACGACCGAGACGTTGGGCGTGGGTACGCGTATCGAGAAGCCGTCGATTTTGCCGGCCAGATCTGGGATGACGAGCTTGAGCGCTTTGGCTGCGCCGGTCGAAGTCGGGATCATGTTGATCGCTGCCGCGCGGGCTCGCCGCAAATCTTTGTGCGGGAAGTCGAGGATCACCTGATCGTTCGTATAAGAGTGGATGGTGGTCATGGTGCCGCTGACGATCTTGAAATTGTCGTTGACCACCTTGGCGATCGGGGCCAGACAATTCGTGGTGCAGGAAGCGTTCGAGACGATGTGGTGCTTGGCGGGATCGTACTTCTCCTCGTTCACGCCGAGCACGACGGTGAAGTCTTCGTTCTTCGCGGGGGCGGTAATGATGATTTTTTTCACGGAGCCGCGCAGATGTTTCTTCGCTTCGTTGGCGTCGGTGAACTTGCCAGTGGACTCGATGACGATCTGAGCTCCGACGGAATCCCAGGGCAGGGCAGCGGGATCTTTTTCCTTGAAGACTTTGATGGTCTTGCCGTCGATCGAGATACTGTCGGCCCCGGCGGTGATTTTGTTCGGAAGGTTGCCGAGGATCGAGTCGTACTTGAGGAGGTGGGCCAGAGTCTTGGGGTCGGTGAGATCGTTAACGGCGACGAAGTCGAGGTTCTTGTCGGCGAGCGCGGTGCGGAGAACATTGCGTCCGATGCGTCCAAATCCATTTATGCCAATTCTTACGGCCATAGTGCCTCCAAAAGAAATTTTAATTGCCAAAAAGAAACTACGCAGGTGCCTAGAACAACATTCGATGGTAACAGGATGGAGGAGCCAGCGTAAATGTCATGCGCAGGGCGCTGTTCTAATTTTCCCGAATCAGGACCGTACTCGCCGTAGCAGGCGGAGCGCCCGGTGACGGAGTTGGATTCATGCAGGGCTATTTATGCGGGTGTGATCTCGATGTAGGTGTCGGTGTTGCGCCACAGGAAGGGGACACGGGCGAGCCAGTATTTGGCGTTGATCGCCTGGCGCGCGCGGGCAAACTCTTCCGGTCGCAGGATGCGGACGGTCGCGGGGAATTCGGGGCCAGTGATTTTTCCTCGGATGGTGCAGGGCGCGATCTTGACTTGCGGGTTGTTGCGGATGCGCTTGCACTTTCCCAGTTTGCTGTTGGTCATGAAGTAGAGTTTGTTGTCATATTTGGCAAACCAGATGGGCGTGTACACGGCGACACCACTCTTTCGGAAGGTGGCAAGGCTGATGTAACGCTGGCCGTGGATTTCGGTGGGGATGGTCGCCATGCGGATATTGTAAAGCGCTGCGACGATTTTTGCGGGGGAGTGGACACGGATATTACGTTCAACTCCCCCGTCGCCGGTTTTTGACCGATTGTGCACAGGGTCACATACAATAGCGGGCTAGTGAAGCTCCGGATATGAGCGAGACGATATGAGCGAGACATGGAAACGGTGGGAAGGTCGCAGCGTCGATGGGAGATTTCCGCTACAAAGCTACTTAGGCGGTTCCGATCACAGTGCCGTGTTCCTTACGCTCACGCAAGGCGGTGTGGGCGATTCCAAGAAAGTTGCCATCAAGTTGATTCCCGCCGACCCGGCGGACGCGGAGAAGCAACTCCTGCGATTGAAGGCGGTCGGCGAACTAAACAATCTGAATCTGATTCGCATTTTCGAGGCGGGACGCTGCGAACTGGATGGCGCGAAACTGCTTTATATCGTAGAGGAGTACGCGGAGGAAGATCTTTCGGAGGTTCTTCCGGAGCGGGCATTGACGGCAGGAGAAGCGCGAGAGATGCTTCGGCCGATTCTGCGGGCCTTGCAATGTGTGCACGACAAGGGATTCGTGCATGGACACATCCAACCTTCAAATATTCTGGCTATTGGGGACCAGGTGAAGCTATCGAGCGACACTCTTGGCGTGCCGGGCGAGAGGAGCCGTAGCGAGAGGGCGGCGGGAGCCTACGATCCTCCAGAAGCGGCGGCGGGACCGATTTCGACGGCTGCCGACGTTTGGCAGTTGGGGGTGATATTGGTCGAGGCGCTGACGCAGCACTTGCCGGTTTGGGATTGCGCACGGCAGAGCGCGCCGGAAGTATCGGCGGCGGTTCCGGAGCCGTTCCGCGAAATCGCTCGGCACTGCTTGCAAGTCGATGCGGGGAAACGATGGACGATTGGGGAGATCCTTGATCGGTTGGGAGCGGAGCGTTTGGAAACGAATTGTCAGGGATCAGAGAGGGTGGAATCGACACGGCCAGCGCCGACGTCAGCTCAGACTTCTGCGGCAGCGATCTCGGGTCAACAGAAACAATCTGCGAAATGGCCCTACTTGCTGGGGTTGGCGGCGGTGGTTGCGGTTGCCCTTGTTTTGATCGCGCGCCCGAAACCGTCGGGCCTTCCGGCGGAGATGCAATCGACGCATGTTCAGCAGGGTGCGGCCGCGGAAAACTCTCAGTCCGCACAGGCATCGACACAGCAGGAGCCAAAGCTGAGTCCCGCTGCGCCTGGAAATGCAAAGGTCCGCGGTGCGAAGGTCGAAGGGGCCACACCAGAGGCGGGCGGTGATGAAAAAGCGTCTACGAACACTGACACTACGAACAATGACAATCAGGGCGGTGTCGTGCGGCAGGTGATGCCGCAGGTTTTGCCAGGTGCGCGCCGCACGATTCAAGGCAAGATCAAGGTTGGAGTGAAAGTCAAAGTGGATGCCGCGGGCGACGTATCGCAGGCGACGCTGGAATCCCCTGGGCCGAGCAGGTATTTTTCGCGCGTCGCACTGGAAGCTGCTTGGGGTTGGAAGTTTTCTCCGGCACAATCCGGCGAGCAGCCCATCGTCAGGGAATGGAAGCTGCAGTTCGCCTTCAGCCGAGCGAGGACGGAAGTTTCCGCGGTGCGCACAAAGCGCTAGGCGGGAAGGTGGAAGTTCGTGTTGGCGATCGTGGCGGTTCGATCGTCTAGCAGGCTGCGGAAAAATTCCGATGTCGATACCCGGCCCTGAAGGGGGCACCTGATTTCCCGTAGAGACGCGGCTCTGCTTGCAATCGTGCTTTGCAAGAGCCCGCCGCCGATGGCCAGCCGGTCTGTGAGGGTGCCGGTAGTCTCGTGGAAATCTGCGTTTGACGTTACGGGTTGCGGATTGAAGTAATCCAGCCCGGCATACTGCTACGAATGTGGAGCGAAATGGAATCTGCCGGTGAGGATTTGGTTGGCAGAAAGGATCGCATCGAATTGCGTGAAGGAGTTGATCGCCGTTCTGCTGCCTGGCGTACGCAAGCGTCACTCACGCGGTTCGACTGGTAAAGAGCCAATCCGCACTGAATCACTTTTAAGAATATCGTCTCCTCCAAAGTAGTCGGCAACCCTTACCTTGGGATTATTTCAGGTTGCCCGTCATCCGTCCAAAATCAATGCTTTGTGTGAAGCGGCAGCGATCATCAGCTCAACACGGTGCGATCAACTGAAGAAAAACCACGCTGCTCGTTCCTGAAGCCGGTCAATCCGGAATGGCCTCAGGCCCGGTTTGCCGGCGGTAGAGCTTGATCTGATGCCTGACGACCTCGAGGGCTCCGCGTCCCCACAGATTCGCGGGCTCGACATCGTCGTCGGTATTTGCGTCAAAGCCCTCGTCCGGCGGCACGAACTCATTGAACTGGTGGATGATCAGAAAGATGGGATCAAGCCGGCGGGCGTAGTCCATGAAAGCGTCGAAGGTGGCATACGATCCGTCGTCACCCAAACGCAGCGAGGCATCGGGACAATAGGGTGGCGCATTCGGATTAGGGCAGCCCCATCCGTTTTGCCCGGCAGTAGCGATCGAAGCGGTAAAGTTCTGCACGCGCGGTCCGGCCTGATTGTAAGAAGGATAGTAAGGACAATACGGCTGGACGGTGCATGATGGATTGAGCCGGTCAACCCAACTCCAAAATCCATACTCTGGATTGATCTTCACTGGTCCGGTGGGCGTGCCTTGAGTGGCCCAAAGGTCCGGCTGGCTATCGAGATATCCTGCCATCATCTTAAACGTGTATTTGCGATCGATCTCCGGGTGGGCCTTCAAAAACTTTCTGATTTGGTACCACAGTGGATTGTCCGATCGGTTGGGATCCTGCCCTGCCCCGAGGAAGATCAAGATGAGGGGCTTGCCTTCATAGACCACGTTGAGGCATGGGTACTGGCGCATGAGCACGCCGAAGTATTCAATTTCTTTTTCGAGGGCGGTCTTGCCGTCGATGTCCTTGAACAAAACGTCCTGGTCGCTTCCGCCGAGCAGAGGAATCAGCTTGAGCCGGGTTCCAAGCTGGGTCCATGCGGGATAAGTATTGCCGGTGTTGTTGCGAATGGTCTGGTTGTAAAGGCGAAAGGAGGGAGTGCAGTAGGGGAGGTATTTCTTGATGAACCACTCACTATTGAAAATGCAGCTTACGTTGTTAGTTACTTCAATCAGCGCCGCGTCAATTCCCAGGTATTCGAACCATGTGAGATGTTGCCGGATCACAGCGGGATCGGCGCTGTCGTAGCCCCCGCCCACGGCTTGCATGTCGGCCGACTGCAACAGAGGCATGGCGGCTGCCGTTTGAAACGTCACCGCCCGGGGGCCGAACCAATTCTCGTACTCCATGACGACAAGGTGGCTGTTGTGATCAACTACAAGAGGACCCGTCGCGGCCGATGAAGGTGCGGTCTGCGACGCGGAGAGCGAAGTAAGGGACAAGAGCGCCAGCAGAAGGAGGACTGCAGGCAAGCCAGAGCGTCGGGCGTGAGACCGAAACGGGCGAACGACATCTCCTGCGCACAGCGTTGTCTCATTTCGTTCCGCCTGACCATGGCGCCCACAAAGTTTACACATCGCAGAATCCCTCCATCGGATCGCAGCTTAGCCAGTACTACTCGCAGGTGAGCGTAAGCCGCCGCAGTGAGCCATCCGTCCACCCTGTGCCATCGGTCGGCAAGTGCGTAAAGTAAACGTAGAAGCTCTTCCCCAGTATGCGCGGGTCATCGCCTAGCCCGACGGCGGTGGGATAAGCCGCAATGGGGCCGTAGATGCCAAGCAATGTGGGAATTGTCCAGGTAAGACCGTCGATCGATTCGGCGTACGCGAAGTGGGTGTCGTCGGAGATGATCATCAGGTAGCGCTCGAGAGCGCTGTTGTAGTGGATATCGAGATATCCCTGATACGCGGAGTGTGGATTGAGGTCGGTGGACGCTCCGCCGATTGCGGGTTGCAGATGCCAGCTACCCTCATAGAACTTCTCGAAGGCGACAGTGTGGGGGCGCGCTGATCCGAACGCGGCGTCCAGCACGGAGGCGACCAGTGCGCGCGCCACCGAGACCCGGGTGGTGGTCGAGACCCCAGTAGGGGTCGTGGTGTGAAGCGTACCGTTGGCGATCCAGTCCGGAAAATACAGATAGAAATACTTGCCGTCGGGCGAGAGCACGAGCGGCCCGTCGCCGATTTCAAAGCCGTCGAGCCCGACCGCGTAGGCCTGGTTCAGGCGGATGATTTCGCCGAGGTCGGTCCAGTGCAGCCCGTTATCCGAGGACGCGGCCAGCCCGAGCGCCGCGTACAGCGCGTCGTTGGGGAGCTCAGCGTGATAGGTCACCAGCAGGTTGCCCGCCCCGGTCATGCCCGCGGGAACTTGATAGACCGGGCCTCCGCCCATGTAGCCATAGCTGGGATAGTTGGGGTTTACGGCGGGATCGGGATTCGGGGAGATGCTGACGTCCTGCGGATCTCCCGAGCCGAGCGGGTTGCCGAGCGTGCCCGCCGTGGTGACAACCGATCCGGACTTGTTGTTGCCGACCCAATGACCTTGCCACATCTGCCGGGAATGCACCCCGCCATCGCTGGCAAAAAACTCGTAGCCGTTGCCCGTCTTGATTATGCCCATGGGCGTGTCGGGCCAGGCGAACCCGTTATAGGTATCCGTGAGCGGCGGCTGAGCCTTGCGACCGGCTTCGAGACGCCGCGCCGGCGAGTCGACGACGATCGGCCCAGTCACCGAGGGCTGGCAGACCGGTGTGAGAGCCTGGCCGGCGCCGACTCCGGGCAAAAGCTGGAAGAAGCTGGCTAGTAAGGCAACCGAGGCGAGAGGCGAGCGGAAGAGCATGGGAGGTATCCTCAAATCTGATTTTTGCGCGACCGGGCGGGCCGGAAGACTTTCCATCAAAGATGCGTCACCAGCCCACATCGCTTATGAACACGAGAATCTGTGGAATGTCGCGGGGGGATGGAATTCCGAGTGTGTGGACCTTCCCGAGGTTCTTGCTGCGATGGCTGTTCGGGAAATTCCTTTTTGACTCCAAAAACAGCTGCCATTGTACACTGCCCCGTCCTCCCGAGGTTCATTCTGAACTATTTCAGAGGTTCGACTCTGGGAAGCGGTGGACGGTTGTTGGCGAGCGGTCGGCTACTCTTCCATATCCGGGATTGTGGAAGGGTTGCCCGTGACTCGGCCGGAACCATGTCGCCATTCCGTTGGAGTTAGTTTATAACACCCGAGGGCTCGGAAACCTCTTCCAGCGCACATTCAGTGCGCAATGCTGCACCACTATGGTCAGAGTGATTTTGAGCGCATCAAGACCAGACGGGGCGCAATTCACCAGATGGAGTAGGCTAAGTGACTAATTGACTATTATTTTACTCGGTATACATACTGTAGCACTTGAATTGTGTACTTGGGCTTGGAATGGCGACAGCGACCACCAACCCGAGCCTTGAAGGGAAGACTCCGTCTGCCGGGGTTGTAGTACCTCTCTGCCCGCCGGGGCAGACCGCTTCGGGCTCGTCCACGGATCATCCTGCGGATTCCCAGCAAGAACCATCGCAGCGCAACACGTTGCAGGCGTTACTGGCGTTCTCGGCGCTGCACGAGCAGGTGCGCCGGAGGAAAACCCTGGAAACTCGCCGGACCGGGGACGATGGGGCTGTTTCGGAGGCGGAGCGTGAAGAGGGAGAGCAGTTCACTCTGGATGAGGTGCTTCAACTCGTCGCAGACAGAGCAGTAGCGATCACTGGCGCGGACGGCCTGGCGATTGCGCTGGCGGAAAACAACGAGGTTGTTTTGCGGGCGGCGGCGGGCACGGTCCGGCCCGACTTGGGCGCGCGCATCGACCGCGATTCGGCCTTCTCCGGGGCCTGCTTCCGCACGGCCCAGATCGTGAGCTGCGACGACACCGAGACGGACGCACGCGTCAACCTGCAGGCGTGCCGGCGCTTGGGCGCACGCTCCATGGTCGCGGTGCCGCTGTGCGGGCGGAGGCGCGGGATTGGGTTGCTGCAGGCGTTTTCAGCGCAGCCGTTCGGATTCAACGACAGCGATGTCCGCAACCTGAGCCTGCTGGCTGAATTGGTGCTGGGAGCGCTCACTCCGGAGGATGAGGACCGCTTTGCAGAGTCCGCGCAGGTCGCGGCAACGAAGTTGGAAGCGGCTCCGAGCGAGCCAGAAGCCGTGCCCGTCGCTGAACCCGGGATGCCAGCCGAGGAACCGGATGGCGTGACCCGCCGGCCTGGCATGTTGGTTCTGCTGGTGTGCATTGTCATCGCCTCAGCATTAGCGGGGGGAGTCTGGTGGAAGCTGAAGCCGTCGCAGTTGGCCAACAAGATGGTGCGGACGGAAAAGATGGCGCCGAAACCGATGGGCACCGCGGCGAAGGACACGCCGGCTGGTCCATCCGCCGGGACGGCAGCGAATCCCGCCAACATCAATCCAGGCGCGACTTCCAATGGAAGCCAGGCGACCAATTCACCTGCCAGGCCGCGGGAATTGTCGAAATTTCCCCTGGTCACCGGAATCCAGCACTGGTCGTCGGCGGATTCGAGTACGGTGGTTCTCAATCTTGAAGATCAGGTGCAGTATGAAGCGCACCGCCTGGCCAATCCTGATCGCATCTATTTCGATCTGCACGATACGCAGCTGGCTTCCAACCTTGCATGGAAATCAATCGAGGTGGGCGATGCACTGCTCAAACGCATCCGCGTGGCTCAGCCCGTGACCGGCATGACGCGGATTGTGCTGGAGACGAAGGCCAACACAGATTTCTCGGTGAGTCTGGAGCCGAATCCCTACCGGCTGGTGGTCGAAGTGCGCAAGGCCGGGGCGAGCCCCAAGGGCGCGGTGAATCGGTTCCCGAATGCAACCGAAGCGGAGAAAAACAAACTACCAATCCTGGTTCCGCCGCCGACGCAGGAGGATGTGCAACTGCGGCGGCGTGTGCCCAAGATGCGCATCGTGGTCGATGCGGGCCACGGTGGTCGGGACCGGGGCACGGTGGGGCGCGACGGCTTGCTCGAAAAAGATCTGGTGCTGGAGATTGGGCAGCGGCTGGGCAAGTTGCTCGAAGGTCGATTGGGAATGGACGTAATCTACACGCGGCAGGATGACAGCTATATTCCTCTGGACGAGCGCGCCAGCATCGCCAATCAGGCGCAGGCCGATCTATTCGTTTCCGTCCACGCCAACTACAGCGATCTTCCTTCGGCGCGCGGGGTGGAAACCTACTACACAAACTTCTTCATGGTGCCGGCTTCGAAAGATGTGGATATGCGGCCAGGCACAGGCGGCGCCAGGAATGCGGCGACAACATCACTTTCGCCTGCCGACTTGCAAGAGCGAGTTGAGCAGTCGCGAAGGCTGGCGGAGAGTGTGCAGCGCTCCCTGTACGGGACACTGTCGGCGCAGAATCCGGGTCTGCGCGACCGCGGCATCAAGGAAGCCAGCTTCGTGGTGCTGACGGAAAGCGCGATGCCAGGGATCCTGGCGGAAGTTTCGTTCGTCAGCAGTCCCACCGACGGGCAGAAGTTGCGCAGCGATGGCTACCGAGAACAGGTCGCCGAAGCGCTGTACAAAGGCATTGCACGCTATGCCGCTAGCTCCCACGGCATCAAGGTCGCGAGCGCGCGACGATAGTGTGCAACCCGCGAAAGCAGTAAATCGACAATGCTCAGGGCGGAACAATTCGCTTCTGCCAAGGGGGCGTTCAAAGCGGGCCGGGGTAGAGAATCTGCCGCGCTCGCGCGTGGCTCCCAGACCGGCGACGTAGTGCTGATCCAGAGCTCCCTAAGGTAGCCCTAGGTGTGGAATCGCGTACGGGCGGACTAACTAAGCTAGCTAACCATCTTTTCGCTCCCTCAGAGCCTTGCGTCGATCAGTAGCCTGGTGTCCCTGGTGAACGGATGCAGTTGATGGAGGCCGCTGCTATTGAGGCCGAAGATCGCCATAGGTTCGTCGTGCGACGCGCTGCGCAGCAGATACTCGATGAGCTGTTTTTTTGCTTCCAACTGCCTCATCCAGGGCGTATTGATCATGTCGAGGACAATGGTGGTCAGTCGCCAAAGATGTTCTTCGCCGGGGACGAAGTTGGAGTAGCCCTCCAACGTGGTGTCCTTGCCGCGGGCCACCAACTTCTCGGTTTTCGTTTCTTCGAACACGGAGATGCTGCGGACATTACTGTCCTCTTCGATGAGGAATGCCTCTTTCTGCAGGCCCGAAACGTGTTTGCCGAACTTATCCGTCACGATGACGGGCACTATGACCAAATCCGTGCGGGCGGTGAGCTTAGCCAATTCTTGCGGCGGCAGGGCGGTGCGATTTTCGGGAACCGCCGGCGCGGTCTTGGTACTGGATTGCGATGGCTGCTGCCTAACGTCTTGTTGGCCGAACAAGGGAGCCCAAGTGAAGAGAAGCACGACGAATATGGTCGCGGGTCGGAGCATTGGAATCGATCATTGGCCTTGCGCTGCATCCTTTGCCGCCGGCACCGAGATCGCGACTGAGTCAGGTTCCGTCCAGACCGCGGTGCCGCTCGTCAAATCGAGACGGTGCATGGTGATCTTGAGGCTGCCGCGATCGACTTCCACCTGCAGGTAGTGGTAATTCACTTCCTTGCTCTGGAAAGGGTCGTCCTTAGCGCGTTCAATCGGATAAGCATGCGCTCCGGCGCCGCCAGTCACGAAATAGGTGATGCCGCCGCGCTCATGGCGTTCGTAGTTGTGCACGTGTCCGGAGAAAACGACGATCCGGGCGCGCTGGTTCTGCTGCCGCGCCTCCAGCATCTTGGCCAGTTCTTTCTCCTGGGAGCGAGCGGAGTGTCCCCCGCCGAACATCTTCATATCCGACGAACTTGTGTAGGGAGGATGGTGAAGAACAATGAACACAAAGTCCACATCGCCCGGAAGATGGTCCAACTTCTGGGTGAGCCATTGCCCTTGCGGGCCGGCGATTTCGTCGAGCGAACTGTCCAGCACCAGCATCAGCGTGTTGGCGGCGCGGACGGAGTAGTAGACGCTGTTTTTCACGTCGGGGAAGCGCTCGAAATAGTTAGCAAGAGCAATTTTTTCGCTGCCGTGAAGATCGTGGTTGCCGAGCGCGGGGTAGACCGGAATCTTTTTCTCTCGCCACGCCGCCGATTTAGTTGTATTCGCATGCGGGTAGTAACTTTACTCGAACTCCAGCACAACAATTTCGGGATTCGATCCCAGCCGCAGCGGCGGTCCCCACGTTCCCGCTCCGCTCGAAGTGAAAACCTGCATCTTCCCGATTCGGCTTAAGCCATACACGAACCTCCGGTAAATCCGCCGCGCCATCCAACTCCAAGGTATGAACTGCCCAAGGTGCGTATGCCCGGATAGCTGCAGGGAAACGCCGGCGGCCTCCGCGATCTCCGGGTGGTCGGGCGCATGCGTCAACAGAATGCTCGCGCGATCCTGATCCAATCGGATACCGCGTAGCACCGACGCAAAGTGGCCATCGTGCGCCGCGTTCCGGTACGGCACGCCAACAATCTGCAAACTGTCCACTTCCACCTTCTCATTGCTGAGCACGCGGACTCCGGCCGCCGCAATGGCATGCAAATATTTGCTGTCGTCCCCAAATTGCTCGTGATTTCCTGCGACGAAATACACGCCCTGTGGCGCCACGAGGTCGTTCAATGGCTCGGCTGCTCGCCGCGCGTCGATGGCCGTCCCGTCATACAAATCTCCGGCAATAAAAATCGCGTCCGGCCCTTCCTCCAAAATCTTCGCAACCATGCGCCGAAGAAAACTGCCGTTTCGCACATGCCCCAGATGCAGATCGCTGATCAGCGCCACTCTTCGCCCGCGCCATGCTGCCGGCAGATTCGCGAGCCGCACCGTCGTTCGCGTGATTCGCGTCCAGCTTGCGTTGAAAACCCCATAGAGTCCGACCACTACTGCAGCACCGAACAGCAATTCCACGGTCCGATGGAAGTTCACGTCCAGCCCAGCCAGCCGCGCAACTCCGAAAATAATCCAGGAGGAAACAGCCGCGGGGAAGAGGAAAGTCAGCAGACCTACCCAAACCGCAGCGACCTTGTAAAAGGCGCGCAAAGGAGCGTTTGTATAGCGAAAGGCTAGTAGCGAAGCGGCGACAAAGCTCACCGACAAAAATCCGAGGAACAGTTTGATCCATGGCGCCTCATGAGTGGCGCTTGCTTCGGGCGAAAACGTCCACGTCTCATAGAGGAAAAAGTGCGTCAACCAGAGAACGAACTGAATAATTGCAATGAAACCGATTAAACGTTTTCGTACCCGCATAGTGCATTAGACTCCTCAAGCCGCGATTCCGATTGTTAGTGTTGTGCCGTGTTGAATCCGATCCCCTGGTGCCTGCCCAAGGGGTCAACCAGCACAAAAATGAGTTTGCGGATCGTCATGACAACCGTATTTTTCCTGCGCGCGAGAATTTTTCCATGAACCATATTCTTATCGGTGCCCCGGATTGGGTGCCCCAATTTCATCGGTCGAAGTCGAGGCGTAGACCTCTGCCCTGTCACTTCCGCCACGATCCCCATCTTTCGCAGCGCTTCGTTCGCGGCGTTGGTCGTCGGCCGGCGGGTCAGCCGGTCGGCGCATGCCGGATTCGTGCTCGGCGCGCACGCAGTCAAGCGAACTATCACTTGGGACACATCGCGGACGGGAGGCCTCGCCGCAGGCGGGCGAGTGCGCTGCCCCTACCAGGGGATGGGTCCCTTCTCATCGAAGAAGCCGCCTGTGGGGCCGTCGTCGGGAAGGGTGGCGAGCCGGATGACGACCTTGGCGCCCTCGTCCGGGCCGCGCGAGCCCATGAAGCGGCTGAGGGCGCTCTTTACAAGGCCTGGGTTGGCTGCATTTACCTTCACGCCGTCCTTCTTCAGCGCCTCTGAGAACAGGACGGTGGCCCCGTTCAGGGCGAGCTTCGAGAGGCAGTAGGCGAAGGGCTTCACTGCGACCGGTCTGTCGGACTGTAGGTAGGCGAAGCTGCCGGCGTTGCTGGAGACGTTCACCACCCGCGCCGAGCCCGCCGCGCGCAGCAACGGCGCCGTGAGTTGGGTGAGCGTCACGCTTCGCTGCTGGGACAACAACCATCGGAACTCGTGGGCCATGATTGCATCTTGTTTTCCGCTGGAACTCTCCAGAAGCGCTGGGAGCTTCGCCGCGGCAGAGAGCGTTGCACCGTCGACGTAAAGGGCTCAGGCTCAGCGAACAGCGTTGGCTTGCTCGCCCAGTCCGCGAAAGAGCATCTGGGAATTGCGGTCCTTCCCGATTTCCTTGCTCAGCATCCGCTCTTCGGAGGTGGCCTCACTCGGGTGCTGCCGGACTGGGAGGGTGCACCCGCGCCTACCGGAACGGAGTCGGCATCCTGTTCCATCGGCTTTTCGAAGCTCAATAGCCCGGCCCACCGATACCCCTGTCTACGCTTCAAGCGACATCTCGCGATACCGCCTGCAAGACTCGAGGCCAGGATGGATTCGCTGCTCTCCTTTCCCGTAGGGCTCTTTCATCCCCTACAACATGCCGGTTTATCCCGGCGCTCTCCGGTTGGCCGACCATCCGCCCCGGAACCGGCCTGATGTCATGCACATTTGACGAAAATTCGACACCCACCGCGAGTATGTCAATGAGGGTGGAGCTCATCCCATACTTGGCCAGATCGGCCCCGAACCGCCATGCACTACGATGGAATAATGAGCGCACCGGTGCACACGGCACGCCGAATGGAGATCGGGGGTACCGAGTTTACTCACACATCGGCAGGTGTTCACCAATAATAATCTTCTTTGTCCCGAAGACCACGGCCGAAACAAATCGGAAGTGCTGATGGAATTTCACCTTGAGTGGAGTAAATATCGGCTCAGAGAAGTGGAGATTGCATGACAACTGCCGTTCTATACTCGAATGGCAACCTGCTCCACGTTTAGCAACTGTGGCGTAAACCCAACAGTCTTTCAGGACGAGGATGGAAATGAACACGACGATGAGCACTAATCTGAGTCTTCGATACGGACGCCTTGGCCTTCCTGCCGCGCTGCTGTTGCTGCTCACGGCCACGGCTTGCGGCAGAGGCAACGTCCACGCAGCGGCGACGACGCCAGTTCCCGAAGTGAGAGTTGCCCCCGTCATCCAGCAAGATGTTCCGGTGTACAGCGAATGGGTGGCGACGCTGGACGGCTACGTGAACGCCCAGATCCGGCCGCAGGTCTCCGGCTACATAATCAAGCAAGACTACAAAGAAGGCTCGCTCGTCGGCAAAGGCCAGGTACTGTTCGAAATCGATCCGAGGCCCTTCCAGGCGGCCCTGGACCGTGCCAAGGGCGAGCTTGCGCAGGCGCAAGCGCAGCTTGGCAAAAGCGCTCTCGACGTGGAGCGCGACACGCCGCTGGCCGAGGCCAGGGCCATCGCCAAGAGTCAATTAGATAACGAGAATCAGGCCAAACTCGGCGCCCAGGCCGCCGTCGAATCGGCCAAGGCGGCGGTGGAGCAGGCGGAACTCAACCTGGAGTGGACGAAAGTCACTTCACTGGTGGATGGAATCGCGGGAATTGCGCAAGTCCAGATGGGCAACCTGGTGGGACCCAATTCTATCTTGACTTCAGTTTCGCAAGTCGAGCCCATCAAAGCTTATTTTCCAATCAGCGAACAGGAGTATCTCCACGCACAACAAAAAGACGGCGCCATTTCCAGCGGCCACGCCATCGGTTTTTTCGGAAACTCGCTCGAACTGATCCTCGCTGACGGCAGTATCTACCCTCATAAAGGCAAAATCCTGCTGGCCGACCGGCAAGTGGATCCAAACACGGGCACAATTCGCATTGTTGCCGCCTTTCCCAATCCCGGCAACATTCTGCGCCCCGGCCAGTATGGACGTGTGCGGGTCGAAACCAACATGAAGAAAGGCGCTCTGCTGCTGCCTCAAAGCGCGGTTACGCAGTCGCAGGGAAGCTATCAGGTGGCGGTTGTCGGCAGCGATAACAAGGTTAGTATCCGCACCGTGAAGCCCGGCGAGACGGTCGGGACGATGTGGGTTATCGACGAAGGCCTCAAGCCGGGTGAGCAAGTTGCCGTCGAAGGGCTGCAACGGCTCAGGGACGGAACTCTGGTTACTCCCAAGCCCGCGCAACTTTCCCCCACACGGCTTTCCACGGAGGGGCACTGAGCTATGTCGAAGTTCTTCATCGACCGTCCGATCGTAGCGATGGTGATCGCGATCCTTACGGTGATTGTGGGTGCGGTCACCATCGCGACCCTGCCCGTGGCGCAGTTTCCCTACATCGTCCCGCCTGAAATTCGATTGCAGGCCTCATATGTGGGTGCGGACGCGCAGACCCTCGAGCAAGCCGTGGCCACGCCGATCGAGCAGCAGATCAACGGCGTGGACAACATGAGCTACATGTATTCGTTAAACGCCACGGCCAACTCGCAGACGACCATGTTGATTGATTTCGATCTCAAAACGGACCCCAACATGGACCTGATTCTCACCCAGTCGCGCGAGAACCTGGCCGCCACTCAGCTTCCGCCCGAAGTGAACAACTATGGGGTCACCATCAGAAAGTCAACGTCCGCGGCGCTCATGCTGGTCGCCTTATTCTCGCCGCACGGCACTCACGATGCGAAGTTCCTGGCCAACTATGCCTACATCAACCTCAACGATCCCATAGCGCGCTTGTACGGTGTCGGCCAGACGAATATTTTCGGCGCGGGGCAGTATGCCATGAGGCTGTGGGTAAAGCCCGACCAATTGGCGAAATTGGGCATCACCGTCACTGACATCGTCAACGCGATCCAGGCGCAGAACAAGGTGAATCCGGCGGGTCAACTTGGCGGCGAGCCAGCCGCCGCGGACCAGCAATTCACGTATTCCGTTCTCGCTCAAGGCCGTCTGACTACGCCGGAGCAATTTGAAGATGTCGTCATCCGCGAAGCTCCGGATGGCGGAATTGTCCGTGTGAAAGACGTTGCCCGGGTCGAACTGGGCGCGCAGGATTACAGCACTTACAGCCGCTTGAATGGCGAGCCCGCCGCCGCCATTGCGGTTTACCAGTTGCCCGGTTCCAATGCGGTCCAAACCGCTGCCGGCGTCCGCAAGCTGATGGCGGAAATGAAGCAGCGCTTCCCCGAAGACATGGATTACGCCGTATCTCTTGACTCGACCCGCGCCGTGACGGAAGGCATGAAAGAGATTGTTGTAACCCTTTTGATCGCCATCGTGCTGGTGATCCTTGTGGTGTACCTCTTCCTGCAAGACTGGCGCGCCACCCTGATTCCGATGCTGGCCGTGCCAGTCTCGCTGGTGGGCACGTTTATTCTCTTCCCGCTGTTTGGCTTCTCCATCAATACCCTTTCCATGTTCGGACTGGTACTGGCCATCGGCTTGGTCGTGGACGATGCCATCATCGTGGTCGAAGGCGTGCAACACCACATCGAGGAGGGATTGACTCCCAGGGATGCGGCTCGAAAAGCTATGGAAGAGCTTTCCGGGCCGGTCATCGGTATCGCCCTGGTTCTCTCGTCGGTCTTCGTACCGACCGTCTTTATCCCAGGCATCACGGGGCGGCTTTACCAGCAATTTGCCTTGACCATCGCGATCTCGGTGGTTATCTCGGCTTTTAACGCGCTCACACTGAGCCCGGCCCTAGCCGCGCTGCTGCTCCGGCCGAAGAAGGAGAGCCGCGGACTCCTCGCCAGATTCTTCGCTTGGTTCAACCGTTTTTTCGGGAGCGGCAGGGAACTGTATCTGCGGATCTCGGGCGCGCTGATCCGCAGAAGCGTGCTGGCTCTGGTGGCGCTCGCGGCTTTTACCTTTGCCGGGATTGTCTTTGCCCGCATCCTGCCCTCGAGCTTCCTGCCTGATGAGGACCAGGGCTATGCCTTCATCAACATGCAACTTCCGAATGCGGCTTCGCTGGGGAGGACGGCAGAGGCATCGAGAGACGTGGAGAAAATCCTGAGGGCCACGCCGGGCGTGCGGTACTACACCAGCGTCATTGGCTTCAGCTTGCTAAGCTACGTCCGGATCGGTTACAACGCGTTTTATTTCGTGAGCTTCGCGCCCTGGAGCAGCCGCGAAACCAGAGCGGAACAGTATCAGGAAATCAAGGCGCGCTTGAACCAGCAGCTCAGCAAACTTCCGCAGGGGACGGCTTTCAGCTTCTCGCCGCCAGCCATCCCTGGAGTCGGCACTTCCGGTGGATTTCAGTTCGTGCTCGAAGACCGTGGGGGACGGGACGTTCAGTTCCTGGCAAGTAACGTGGCCAAGTTCATGGCGGCGGCTCGCAAGCGTCCCGAAATTGGCATGATCAGCACCACTCTTCTTCCGAGCGTGCCGCAAAAGTTCGTGCAGGTGGATCGGGAAAAGGTGCTGAAGCAAGGTGTGGCCATCGACGATGTTTACCAGGCCATTCAGGCTTTCATGGGCGGGCTGTTCGTCAACTACTTCAACGAGTTCGGCCGCACCTGGCAGGTGTACGTGGAAGCGGAAGCTCCTTACCGGTCGGATGTGGCGAACGTAGGGCAGTTCTACGTGCGCAACAACCGGGGGGAAATGGTGCCGCTGACCGCGCTGACGAAGTTCGAATCGCGCGACGGCCCCGAATTTACCATGCGCTACAACGAGTACAGGTCGGCGCAGATCAACGGCAGCGCCGCGCCCGGCTACAGTTCCGACCAAGCCACGGCGGCACTGGAAGACGTCTTCAAGCAGACGATGCCCAGCGGAATGGGCTTCGATTATATGGGCATGTCTTATCAGGAGCAGAAGGCACGGCAAGGGCTCCCGGCTTCGGCCATCTTCGGCTTCTCGCTGTTGTTCGTGTTTCTAATCCTGGCGGCCCTTTATGAAAGCTGGTCATTGCCTTTCAGCGTGTTGCTGAGCACGCCGGTCGCGGTATTCGGCGCCTTTGGAGTGTTGTGGCTGCGCCGCACGGTGCTCGGCGTTTTCTATCCGGCTTACATGGTGCAAATCGAGAACGACGTCTATTCCCAAATCGGTTTGGTGATGCTGATCGGCTTGGCGGCCAAGAACGCAATCCTGATCGTGGAATTCGCCAAGCATGAATACGAACAAGGAAAGCCCATGGCTGAGGCTGCGTTGGAAGGGGCCGGGCGTCGACTACGCCCCATCCTCATGACCTCTATGGCGTTCATTCTGGGTTGCGTGCCGCTCTGGATGGCAACCGGCGCAGGTTCGGTGGCCCGCCAGATCATGGGCACCACCGTAATCGGCGGCATGGCGGCCGCTACCGCGATTGCCATATTCATCATTCCGGCTCTGTACGTCTTGGTCGAACGTTTGGCGGCGCGCTGGAGAGGCGAAGTGCCCAGCCCTGCCGCCGTACCGCAGCCCAGCCCATCGGAGGGAGATTAAGGTGACAAAGCTAGCCGCTCTTTTGTTGGTCGTGCTCCTGACTGCGGGCTGCGCCGTTGGGCCGAACTATAAGCGACCGAGCGTAGACGTTCCTGGCACGTACCGTGGAGCAACGCCGCCGGCGGAATCGCTCGCAGACCAAAAATGGTGGGAGGTGTTTCAAGACCAGCAGCTTCAAGGCTTGATCCGCACTGCCCTCCAGCAGAACTACGACGTTCGCATTGCGGCCACGCGAATCCTTCAGGCCCAGGCGCAGGTGGGCATCACGCGAGCCGGCCAGTTGCCAACCATCGGCGGCGGAGCTCAGGTTTTGGATGACCGCTATGCGCAGACAAAACCTTACCCTCAATACGATACGAGCTCAACCCAAGTTGGTCTCTCGCTGGGGTGGGATCTCGATTTCTGGGGGAAGTATCGGCGCGCCACCGAAGCGGCGCGGGCCAATCTGTTGGCAACAGAATGGGCGCGACAAGCGGTGATCAGCACACTGGTGAGTGATGTTGCCACAGCCTACTTCCAGCTTCGCGCGCTCGATCTGCAGCTGGAAATCTCGCGGCGCACGCTGGCTTCGCGCCAGGACTCGTTGCAGCTCACGCAAAAGTTGGCAAACGGTGGGGCTACATCCATGCTCGATGTGCGGCAGGCGGAGCAGTTGGTGTTCACCGCGGCTGAAACCATTCCCGATCTTGAGCGGCGTATCGAGCAGCAGGAGAACTTCCTCAGCACGCTTCTGGGAAACAACCCTGGCCCCATCGCGCGGGGAATGAAGTTGACCGAGCAACCGCATGCGCCGGACGTTCCGGCGGGACTTCCCTCCAGCCTGTTGGAGCGGCGACCCGACATTCGCGCGGCGGAAGCACAATTGATCGCGGCCAACGCTCAAATTGGAGTGGCGAAAGCAGCGTACTTCCCGGACATCAGCTTGACCGCAACCGCGGGATTTCAGAGTTCAGCACTTACCAACCTGTTCACCGGTCCAGCTAGGATGTGGAATTTCGAAGGATCACTGGCACAGCCCATTTTTGCCGGCGGAAAGATTCGTTCCGGCGTCAAGTTCAGTGAGGCACGGCAGCAGGAAGCATTGCTGACCTATCGGCAGACGATCCAGCAAGCTTTTCGTGGGGTCTCGGACGCGCTAGTTGAGTATCGCAAGGACCGGGAGTTCCGCCAGCAACAGCAGCAACTAGTGCTCTCAGCTCAAGACGCAGCGCAACTTTCTGAGGTGCGCTATCGAGGCGGAGCCGCCAGTTACCTGGAGGTGCTGACCAATGAAACCAATTACTTTGCTGCCGAGCAGGGACTCGCTCAGGCTCAGTTGAATGAGCTTGTAGGTCTGGTTCGCGTTTACAGAAGCCTCGGTGGCGGCTGGCAACAATAGGACGCGGTTGGTGCTGGACTGGCTCGGCCGGGGATCCACCGATGATTCCCGTGGCAAGGCCAAAAGTATGCAATAGGCGAGCGACGCTACCAATTGAAGAGGGACGGACGGCCGACACCGTCCCGCAGACTAGAACGATTGTGAGAACCGGGCTTCTAGGAATTCTCCCAGCTTGCCCGTAGCCTTGAACTGTGGGACGGGATCCAGTTCCTTGAATGCGGATGTAAACGCATTCGAGAGACTCCAGATCGTTTGCGGCCGGAATTCCTCGTACTTTGGCTCGAAGTAGAGGTCATGCACGCTGCGGGCAAGGTGCTTTGTAGCTTCGAGTCTGCCCTCGATAAATACCTCGTAAATGACTACCTTGGCGGTGACGTCCGTCAATTCACTTCTCTGCCAGGCTACCACCTGCTTTCACATCGACTCGAAGTTCCGCTGCATTCGATCAACGCCAGCCGAGATGCAGTCGACGAGCGAGAACGACTTCGAGTGTTTCGCGAGCACGGGGGTAAACACGCCGGTAACAATGTTTTCAAATTCGGCTTCCCGTGAATTCTGAACTTTCCAGAACGTATGGTCCGCCGCCGATGAGGTGGGCGCGGTTTGCTCGATGATCTCACGGTGCGGGAGAACATTGTTCTTGATGCGCTGCGGCTTGGCGCTGCGGTCGCTGCATCAGGACAACTAACGGGATAATGACGAGAAATAAAATGCCCATAATGTGAAACACCTCCACGTAGCTCAATAGGGAAGCTTGCTGTTGGAGCACCCGATAGAGGAGAGCATACGCCTTTTGCCTAGCCGTTACGGAGTCGACACCGCTTTGTTGGATCAAGTTGGTAATGTGGTTGAGCCCTTGTCGGCTGATCAGATTTGAAGCGGTGATGTGGGACGACAGAATGGTTTGATGAAACTGGGAGCGGCGTGTGACCCAAGTGGTCACAAACGAGATTCCCATGCTGGATCCAATGTTGCGCATCACGCTGTAGAGGCTAGAGCGTTTTCTGAAATGG
>PLIC01000061.1 GCA_003139995.1 Candidatus Acidiflorens stordalenmirensis
TGAGGCGAAAGCGCCGAATAACCTGAAGGTGTCGATTCACACATTGACCGAGGTTTAGCCATGACAAGCGTGCAGCGCGGCGTGAGGCTCAGCGGATGGCTCATCATTGTGTTCACGGCTGTGATGGCGGCAGGCCAGACACGGCTTGGCGTGCCGTCCTATCAGGACCCGGGGTCGGCACAATGGGCAGCGTGGGCGGCGCCGGGGGCGAAGGCAGTCGGCATCATGATCGTCAACCTCAATAACGGCGACGATGAGACCTATTACCCGAGCGTCGACCGGACGATCCGAGCAACCCGCAAACAGGGCATCTTCGTGCTCGGCTACACCTACACAGGCTACGGTGCACGGGATCCACAGATCGTCAGGCGGAAGATTGATGCGGTGTACCGCAACTACCTGGTCGACGGCATGTTCTTCGATGAGGCGCCCACCGATTGCAACGCCAGCAATCCATTTCTTCCCACTCAGTTTTTATATTACGAGGCACTCACGAACTACGTGCGCGAGAAGGCGGGCGCCCGGGTCACGGTGCTTAATCCGGGCACTTACAGTGCAAGCGACTGCTGGATGGGGATCACCAACATCCTGATGAACTGGGAGGACCAGGGTCTGGCGAACTATCGAGACAACTACGTGGACTTTGCCTGGGTGCACAAGTACCCGCCCGACCGCTTCTGGCACATCGTCTATGGCATGAGCGCCGACCAACTCCCGGCGGCCTTGAACTTGGCGAAGCAGCGCAACGCGGGTTGGGTTTACTTGGCGCAGGAGACAGGCAATCCGTATGCGAGCCCACCGCAATATTGGAAAGCGGAAGCTGCGGCAGTGGAACAGCAGGGCGTGCAGGCCCCGTTTGCCAGTGCATGGCCGGGTTCCTTCGATTCGCAGGGCGCGCCGCTGCGCGGTCGCACCTCGATTCGTTGGGGTGGAATGGGCACTGGGCACTGGCAGATTTTTCTGGACACCGATCAGAATTCGAAGACCGGGTGCAACGGCGGCGGGATTGCGGTTGGGGCGGAATATATGTTCGAAGCCGAAAGCGGCAGCGCCCGCCTGTGGCAGTACACGGGCACAGGCACGGACTGGACCTGGACGGAAGTCGCCGCGGGTGCCGCGCTCGACATCGTCGATCCCGGCGTTCAGGCCGCCAGCTTTGACACCGCAACCTTGGGCGGCACGAAAGCCCTGAATTACCAGATCCGTGCCTTGGACGCTGCCGATCATCCGACCTATGACAGCTACGTGCTGCCGCTTAGCCTGGACAATACGGGATTGATTTTCGACATTACAAACCATCCGCGGTAATCGGGAAACAACTATGAGAAAGCGTAAGGCCGGTGTTGGGGCGGTTGCCTTGGTTTCTCTGGACGTAATCGTGCTGGGGTAGGATGTTCCTCAGGAACCTGGGGAGCAGACCCCTTTTCGGCAATTTGACACCCCAAGCATTCGACCTTGAAGGGTAGGCTGAGTATGCAACGAAGATCATTTCTTAAAGCTGGCGGTGCTATCGCAGTAGCGGCGGGACTTGGAAGCGAATCGCTTCTGGGACATGTTCCCACTCACAACTTCGACAAGTACGACTTCGGTTCCGGGCCACCGGTGTCTGATCGGCTCTATCAGGGACCTTTTTCCGTCGACGATTATCCCAGTTGGACTGTGGTCATGGCCCTGACCCCCTCTCAGGAGATCGTGCCCAACTATGGAATGGGTCTCATCACCTACGTCTGCGACGAGGTGGGGCCAGCGAAGAAAGAGGGAGAGACACTGGCTCAGTCCATCGAAAACCTGGTCAAGTTGCCGCTAGGGACGAAGCTCTATATCCGCGTGAACTGGAAAGACGTGCAGCAGCGGCCCGGAAAGCTCGACCCGTGTGAGCACTGGAAGCTGACCTTCGATCTGGCCCGTATGTATCGGAAGCGGGTCGGGTTCCGCGTGATGATAAGTAACCCGGACATTCCCGATCTCGCGCTACCCGGCTTTGTGCGGCAGAAGGTTCCGATGGTGAAGCTGGGCGAATGGGAGGGTCGTGTGAGATATGAACCTCGCTATGACGATCCCGCATTCCAGTCTGCATTTCGGGAACTGGTGGACCTGCTGGCGGACGCCTACGACGGCCATCCCGACGTGGAGTACGTTGACACGTTCATGTACGGATTCTGGGGCGAGGGACATACCTGGCCGCTGGAGTCGAACCCCTTTCCCGACTCCGTCACTGCGGAGAAAACCTTCGTGAGTATGTTCCAGCACCAGGTAGAGCGCTGGAGGAGAACGCCGCTGGTCACTAACACGCAGCCGGACTTCAGCAAGGTGGGCAATTCCGAGCTGCTCGAACGCACCGTCCGAAGTTTTAACTGGCTGCGGACCGATACTATCTTCATTGAAAACGAGCAGATCGAAGAACTGAGCAACCGGCCACCTTGGACGGGAGTTACGGTGGAAGTCGGGATGTCGGATGGGTTGCCGCAAAGCCTAAGGATGGATGAGGGCGTGACCTATACGGACAACGTCATCCACCACGTGCAGGATGTGGGCGCGTGCTATTTCTCGCTATGGAATTGGCACCGCATCCAGGCCGATCGAATCCTCAACTACTACCACCAGTTTCCCGGCGCGATTGACGGACTGGCCCGCAAGGTTGGCTACCGGGTTCGGCCCTCATGGGTGTGGAGCTATGAGGAAGCAGGCTATCCGGGCTTGATTATTGGCTTTGCGAACGACGGGATTGCCGGCGTCCCCGGCGTGTTGCGTGTCTCCGTGAGCAGCGAGGATGGAAAGGTGAACGTGGAAGGGAGTCTTGACGCTGGCTACCCTCTTCCAGGAAAAGTCCGTCAGGCGAAGTTCCCGTTGCCCAAGGGAACGAACTGGAGGGGACTGAGACTCAGAGCGGGAATCGAAGTCAAAGGGCAACGCTATCCGGTGCGTTGGGCTTGCCGGCAAGGTCTGAATACGGATGGCAGTTTGACGCTGCGCTCGACGGTCGGTCTCGGCCAGAACGACGAAACGGGCGGCGCACCAGCAACTGGCTCCTAGCACGCATCGTCAACAGCACACGGATGGCGGAAGCGTGCGTGGCAGTAACTGATGTCGCAATCACAATTCTCATAACGAGGACCCGGCATGAAACGGAAAAGGTGTCTCGCCATGTTCTTTCTGATGCTGTTTGCCGTACTGTTGGCAGCTGTCCCCGGCTCACCCGAGCAAAATTGGACGCATTTTGTGCGCATCGCGGCTTACAACCTGCAGGCCAACAACGCCGACCAGATCCTACGCAATGCGCGGGATAGTAACGTCTTCGGCATCGAGGTGGACAACGACATCCCGGGCCGATACGAGAGCTTCTTGCATCCGGAGGAGAAACTCGCCGCGATTCGTGCCGTGGCCGAGCGTGCTCACAAAGCCGGAAACCACGCGTTCGTTTACATCGCCGGGCTGGAGTGCATCACCGCGAACGCCGCTCAATCGTCACATTCAGTGGCCAAGGACCATCCAGAGTGGTTACAGCGCAAAATCACGGGTGAGCCCGCGATCTTTGGCGGCGGCACTGCTTTCTGGATTGCAAAAGGCGACGAGGATGTGTGGATCAGCCCTTACGCGCCAGAGTGGCGCAAGACTTATATGGAGCGCGTGCGGCAGATCGCCGCGACTGGGATTGACGGCATCTACGTCGACATCCCTTACTGGATGACGCATTTCGATGGCTGGGAAGACAGCTGGGCCAGCTTCGACGATGCGACCGTGGCGGCCTTCCGTAAACAGACCGGACTGGACGCGCGGCGCGAACTGAAGCTCGGCGATTTTTCCGACCCAAACTTTCGCCGGTGGGTCGATTTTCGGATCCAATCGCTGACCGACTTCATGCAGGAGATCGACCAGACGGCGAAGGCTGTGAATCCGCAGATCAAGACGATTCCCGAGATTTACCCGGGAATCGAGGAAGAAGTTGTGCGCGTTGGCGCGGATGTATATAGCCTGTACGCCGTCAACGATGCGATTGCACACGAGTACGAGTTTGGCAACGGGGATCATATGGCGGCTTCGCGAACGCCCCTCGATTGGTTCCGTTACCAGATTGGCATGCAGACGTTCCGCGCGTTCGCCGAGGGCAAAGCGACCTGGATCTTGAATTACTCGTGGGACGGCGATCCAAAGGTTCGCGCTCCCGAGGCGATGCAGAACCTCTTCATGTCGGAAGTCATGGCGGGAGCGAATGTCTGGGATGCAGCGACGCATGTGATGTCCGGCTCGAACGACCTGGCCACGCGAAAGCAAGTGTTCGCATGGATTGCAGCGCACGAGCAGACGTTCTATCGTCCGCGGACGGCGATTGATCCAGTCGGTGTCTACTTCTCTCCGGCTACGCGCAACTACTTCACAAAAGAGTTCCTTCGTTCGTACCAGGGCACGCTCTTGCTCCTGATGCAGAGTCATCGCGAATATCAGATCGTGACGCCGAGGACGTTGGAGTCGTTCCGCGGGAAGACTTTGATTCTGCCCGATGTGCGCATCCTCTCAAGAGACGAAACGGCTGCCTTGCGAAAGTACGCCGGGAGCAGCGGAAAGATTTTCGCCACTGGCGCCATGAGCGAAGAATTACTGGGGCAGACCAACGTGACCTACCTCGCGGATTCACCGGGAGCCCGATACCTCACGCTGGCGGAAAGTCACTTTGAAGATTGCTCACCCGACAGTGAAAAGCGTTTTCTCGACAGCCTGGGTGAGGGCGAAATTCGAGTAAAGTCATCGCCAATGGTTGCGGCGCAGATTGCGTCCGTGGACGGTAAACCGCATGTGTTTTTCGCCAACTTCCTGGGCTTGCGTGCTAAAGAAAACGCCGTGCAGACTCCCGAGAGCCACGCCGAGATAATTGTGCCCGGCAAGGTTCGGGGGCACTTCTTGCCATTTCTCCGCGAGGAGACCACGATCACAGGTCGTTTTGCAAACGGGAGCACGCTCTTCCATCTGCCGGATATCGCAAAGGGCGCGGTAGTCTGGTTTGAGCCCGCCGGCGTTCCGTAGGACCGCCGTTTCCGCACACACCAGAAAGCCGGTCCTAGACCGCGTACTGGCCCTTGTTATGCTCAACAAGTAATGCACCGACTGCGTTTGATCCGAAGTGATCGCCAACTTGGCCAGCGACTTCCGGCACAGTCCACTGCTACGCATGGACACAATAGGGTGTCGTGGAGATAAGCACGGGGCCGTGGTTTAGTCCTCGATCTGCCCCTGTTTCCATTGGCGTATTCGATATATATTGAACTTATTCGTAATTATTCGTAACATGCAAATCAGTCTCTATGGATGTTGAGAGGCGACTCTTGGAGGAGCCTGGTTTGAACCCAGTGATTCAGCAGCGCTGCCGCAACGCCAGCGCCAGCCTGCGGGATGTATTGATCTGCAATCGCCTCTCTCAGGAAAAGGGGGTGTCTATGCGGTCTGCTCCGCGCATCCCTGGGTCATCGGCGCGGCCATCCAGCAGGCCATCGAAGACGATTCTGTCCTCCATGTGGAGTCTACTTCCAGCCAGGTCAATCAACTGGGCGGTTACACCGGACAGACGCCGGGTCAGTCGCCAATTTTGTCCACTCAGCGGCGCGGCGTATGGGGCTTCCCAGAGAACGAATACGCTTGGGCGGGGACCATCTCGGGCCATTTCCGTGGAGGACCGCAGCATCGAACAGCGCCTTGAGAAAGGCTTGCAAACTAGTCCGCGCTTGTGTGCTCGCCGGATATCGGAAAATCCATCTTGATGCGAGCATAGCATGTACCGATGACGCAAAGGTCCTCCCTGAACACATCGTTGCGCGGCGGGCCGCCGTACTTTGCGAAGCTGCTGAAGAGGTGCTGAAAGACTTGCCGCCCGGCGCCGACCTTCCTCTGTATGTCATCGGGACCGAAGTCCCCACACCAGGGGGCGGGTCAGCTCTAGGCGCGCCTCCTGCCGTGACCACGGTCGAAAGCCTCCATCAGACTCTGCAAGTCTTTCAAGCGGCCTTTGCCGAGAGGGGCCTGTCCGCTGCCTGGGACAGAGTGATCGCTGTGGTCGCGCAGCCAGGAGTGGAGTTCGGGGACAACGTCGTATTTGAATACGATTGCAGCAAGGCACGCTCACTCTCGGCAGGATTGCCGAAAAGTCCATCGGTGGTATACGAGGCACATTCCACGGACTACCAGCCTCCCAGTGCTCTGGCGCAGATGGTGGAAGATCACTTTGCGATCCTGAAAGTTGGTCCCTGGTTGACCTTTGCGTTTCGGGAAGCTGTGTTCTCCTTGAGTGCGATCGAACGAGATCTGCTTGGCGGGGGAAAAGGCCCCAGATTGTCGCAGGTGCCAGAAGTGCTCGATCAGGCCATGCTGAAAAACCCCTTGCATTGGCGCTCTTACTATCACGGGGATGAAAACCAGCTGCGATTCTCGCGGGCCTACAGTTATAGCGACCGCTGCCGATACTACTGGCATGAGCCGGCGGTCCAAGCTGAGATCGAACGCCTAATCGAGAACCTCATGGCGCACTCGGTCCCGTTGACGCTCATCAGCCAATACCTGCCTCTGGAGTACGCGGCAATCAGGGCGGAAGAAATCAAGAACCAGCCGGGGGCAATCATTCGATATCACATTCAGTCGGTGCTGCGTTCCTATGCGGCAGCATGCGGAATGGGTTGAGAGTGGCTTCCATGACTGCGCCAAGACACTTGATTCCGGCTCCAACAACGTTTAGAGGGCACACACGCCTGATGTGGCCGCAGTGGATGAGAAAGAACGTGTTGCCGGAACCTTCGAATGCTTGAGTTATCGAGCCAAGTCGCTGTCAAACCCGAGCCGGGCCTGCGACGGGTCCTGACGTTGTGGGACCTGGTTTTCTAGATTGGGGGCAAAGATGCCGATGCTGGACGTATGCGTGGTTGGTGAAATCAATCTAGACCTGATCCTCTACGGTTTGCCCAAAGAACTGGTACTGGATCGCGAGCTATTGGCAAGTGGTCTGGCGGTCACGCTGGGCAGTTCGTCCGCGATTTTCGCTCATAACCTGGCCTTGCTGGGAACCAAGGTCGGTTTCATCTCGAAAACCGGCGGAGACCCACTGGGGAAGATGGCATTGGAACGGCTGGCGGCTGCTGGGGTTGACGTAAGCCGCATGAAGGAGTCAACCGGGCGAACACCGACGGGGCTAACCGTTGCTTTGCCTTACCTCCAGCAACGTTACATCCTCACGTTTCCTGGCACCATGTTTGAGATGCAGTACTCCGACATCGACATGGAATACGTCCGGTCGGCGCGGCACCTGCACGTCTCGTCGTTCTTTCTGCACCGAGCGTTGCGCCCGCGAATCGGAGATCTGTTCCGCCAGGCTAAAGCTGCGGGACTTTCTACGTCACTCGATACCAATGATGATCCTGAGGACAAGTGGGATCGGAACCTGTTGGAAGTTCTCAAGTATGTCGACATTTTTTTCCCGAATGATCGTGAAGCGAAGAAAATCGCGCACACGGACGACCTTTCGCAAGCCATTAACGTGCTCGCTGGACTGGCCAAGGTTGTGGTAGTGAAGCGCGGCTCCGCGGCAGCTATCTGCCGGTCAGGGCAGGAACAGTGCAGCCTAGCGCCCCCGAGCGTGAAATCTGTAGAGGACGTCGGCGCTGGCGACAGTTTCGATGCGGGATTCATCCATCAGCAGTTGCGGGGGGCAAAACTCGAGGATTGCCTGGCATTTGCGAATCTGGCGGGAGCATACTCAACCACCAAGGAAGGAGGCACCGAGGCGTTTCGCGATCACAGCGCACTCACCAGTTTCATGCGCCAGCAGTGGAACGCCGCGGGCCGGGGCGCGCTGCCCTTCAAGGGGTAGAGGTTTTTTTGAAGCGGCCCGGTACAAAATATAGCACTTGACAAAAGCCACAAAACGGAAGTAAAAGTAATCGTCCGTAAATTTACACAAGAGATTTCGCACTTCCAAATAAGGAGTTTAGCGCTTTTGGAGGCAGCTCAGGAGGCTTGCCATGACCGTCCTTTTCAGCACCCGACAAACCCTCGGGGCACTCTTTCTTCTGGTAGCCATTAGCTTCGCTACGCCGCTATGGGCGCAAAAGGATGCCGGAGCCATTGTGGGCTTGGTGCGCGACTCCACCGGTGCGGTGGTCGCGGGCGCCAAGGTTACTGTCACCGACGTAGATCGCGGCATTCAACTGAACCTCTCCACCAACGACCAGGGAGAGTACGTCGCCGGCCCGCTCCGGATCGGCCGTTACAGCGTCGCCGTCGAGAAGGAGGGATTCAAGAAGGCCGTGGCCGGCCCGGTGCAAGTGAACATTCAGGACCGCGTTAGCGTGGACCTGAAGCTTGAGCCGGGCATGGCAACGGAAACCGTGACCGTTACCAGCCAAAGTCAACAGCTCGAGACCGAGACCTCCGAACTGGGCCAGGTGGTTGACAGCCGGCGCATCAACGCCCTTCCCTTAAACGGACGCAATTACGCCCAACTCGCTCTTCTCGGCGTCGGCGTCGCTGCCTCCGAGCCCGGGTCGCGCGTCGAAACTACCTCCGGGTTCAGCGCCAACGGCGCCCGCTCTCTGCAAAACAACTACCTGCTCGACGGCGTTGACAATAATGCCAACCTGGCCGACGTCCTCAACGGCTCCGCTTCCGTGATTCAGCCTTCCGTGGATGCCATCGCCGAGTTCAAGGTCCAGACCAATTCCTACAGTGCCGAATTCGGCCGCGGCAACGGCGCCATCTTGAACGCCGTCATCAAGTCCGGCACTAACCACCTCCACGGCGACCTGTGGGAGTTTCTGCGCAACGAAAAGTTGGACGCTATCAATTACTTCGACACCGGCCAGCAGCCTTACAAGCAGAACCAGTTCGGCTTTACTCTGGGCGGCCCCATCGTCCAGAACAAAATGTTCTTTTTCGGAGACTACGAAGGCCTCCGCATTCGCCAGGGCCTGCCGCTAGTGTCCACTGTCCCCACGCCAGCCGAGGTTGGAGGAGATTTCTCCGCGTTACTCCAGCCCAGCAATCCAATCCCGGGTGTGCTCGATTGCAGCGGCAACCCGACTTACCAGGGTGAGATCTTCAACTCGCGTCAGGCACAATACAGCACGGGCAATGCCACCGGGTTCTGCGGCGTCCCCATCGGAGGCTACACCCCTGGCGGGTTGCCGACCAACATCTTCCCCACCGGCCTCGCCGATCCGCTTGGCCAGGAACTGGCTAATCTATTTCCGGCGCCCAATACCAGCATTAACAATGTGCTGGTCGCCGGCAACTATCTGTCCGATCCCAAAAGGACCGAAACGCAGAACAAGTTAGACGTTCGCTTCGACAACACCATTACCCAAAAGGATAATTTTTTCGCCCGCTACAGCTACGGCAAAGACAGTACCTTCGTGCCCTCGCCCTTCAACAACGTGATCGATGGCGGCGGTTTTCAGGACGGCTATAGCACCAATACAGTCCAGGGTCTGGCTGCCAGCGAGATCCACACGTTTAGCAACAACCTGATCAACGAATTCCGCTTCGGCTTCAATTACCTCGATTCCACTCGCTACAATCTGAATTACAACACTAACGTCTCGGCGAACCTCCCTATCCCCTTTCCGGGAGTTCCGTACACAGCGAGCTTGAACGACGGCGGCCTGCCTACAATCAGCTTCAGCAATGGCATCGCAGACATTGGCAGCACCGGGTACCAGCCCGCCATCGAAAAACAGCACAGCTATGTTTTTACCGAAAATCTGCTCTGGACCCACGGACGCCACGCCGCGAAGTTCGGCGGCGAACTTCGCTTCGAACAGTTCACAATATTAGAGCCGGGCCAGGCTCGCGGTTCCATGGACTTCGGCAGCCAATTCACCGACAACCCCGGTGCACCCGTCTTAGGCACCGGTGGCGATGCCTTCGCCAGCTTCCTGCTCGGCGTTCCCAGCGGCGGATTTATCACCAGTGTGACCCCCAATATCGATTATCGCCGGCAGATTTATTCGGCCTATGCGAACGATGATTTCAAAGTAACTCCGCGCCTCACTCTGAATCTGGGTCTCCGCTACGAATTCTTCTCTACCATCAAGGAAGGCAACAACGAACAGGCCACGTTCGATTTCAGCTCGCTCTCGCTGATCGTTCCCAGCGGACAAAGCACGGCATTGACGCCCATCCTGGCCTCCGAGATCGCCATTCAGCGCAACGGTTCGCCCGGACTCATCTCTCCCGACACCAACAATTTCGCCCCCCGCATCGGACTAGCCTACCAATTGTCCAACAAGCTCGTCCTGCGCAGCGGCTACGGCTTCTTCTATGGTGGGCAAGAAAACGGCCCATTCTCCAACCCAAGCCCCGGCTTCAACCCTCCGTACATGTCTTCGGAGGCATTCAACGCTCCCTGTGACGCGGCAGTCGCAAATACGACCGTGGGTGGTTCAGCCGATTGCTCGATCTCGAACGCGAACAACTCCGGCTTGCCGCTCAATATCATGTCTGCGGGCTTTCCCACCGCCTCACTCAGCAACCCGAACTCACCCGAGTTCTACTCGCTCGATCCGCATCTGGTCACCCCCTACACTCAGCAGTGGCACCTGGGTCTGGAGTACCAATTGCCCGCCGACACCGTCCTCGAAGTTTCCTACGGAGGCTCTCGCGGATTGAAGCTCTTCGCTTTCTACAATGGCAACCAGCCAACTCCCAGCCCGAATGCATCGGATCCCACCGCGCCGCGGCGCCCCGCCCACGAGCCCACGCCCGGGAGCGGCGGTACTTGCAGTGTGAATGCATACTACAACGACCCATCGACCTACAACTGCAATGAAGCGCTCGATACCGAGATCGCAACGCTCCGCTCGAATGCGCAGTCGAACTATGACTCGCTCCAGGTTCGCCTGGAGAAGCGATACTCTCACGGGCTCCAGTACCAAGTGTCTTACACCTACGCGCACGCACTAGACACCGCCTCCAGCGCCAGCCTCGGCTCGGTGAACAACGGAGATTTCCTGGACCAGCGCTACCCTAACGCTAACTACGGCAACTCCGACTTTGACGTGCGCCACCGCTTCGTTTTCAGCTACGTCTATGACTTGCCCTTCGGCCGCGGCCGCGCACTTGGCAAGAACGCTTCCGGCGTCGTGAACCAGATTCTTGGCGACTGGCAGATGAGCGGCGTCTTTTCCGCCGCCACCGGCAATTACTACACCGCTACGGACGTCAATAGTGTAGCCAATACGAATAACGAAGGCGGCGGCACCGTCGTCGTTGGCTCAAGCTCACGCCCCGCCATAATCGGCAATCCCAACGCTAAGCCGTGCGTCCCGGGAACGCTATTTAACACCTGCGCGTTCGTGGACGACAATACTCCAGGCTACTCCAACTCTATCCCCGCGGGAACGTTCGGTGACGCCCCACGCAACGACATTGAGGGCCCCGGATACACCGAGTGGGACACCTCTTTTGTCAAGCAGTTCCCGATTTCCGAGCAAAAGCATTTCGAATTTCGCGCGGAATTCTTCAACATCCTCAACCACGTGAACTATCTGTTTGAACCGACTGGAGATATCAGCGAAGCGCCAACGCCCTTGATACTAGGTGCGACAGGTGCGAACGGTCAGCCCGTCTTCGGCTTGCCTATGGCGGCGCGCGCGCCTCGGCAGATCCAGTTCGCTTTGAAGTTTTATTTCTGAAAGAGCCGCGACGGACACGCGAAAGTCTCGTGAATTACTCCGCCCGCATCATGTTCACCATCGACGAAGGAGCGGTCGAAGCAATATGAAGGAACTATTTCCGCTGGCCGAGTACGGATGATTCTCTGCGGGAAGGAAATATGAAAATTGGCAAGTTTGCGAAGTTTTATTTGCAAACCGGCTTGGTACTGCTACTCGGAAGCGCCATCGCCAGTGCTCATCAACAAACTACGAGTAACGTCCCTGATAATGCGATGAGCGGGAATACTGAGGTAACATTTGCAGCCGATCAATCGGCTGGAACCTACACCGTGCGTTCAACAGCATTTTCCACCGATGTCCTCACTGCCCGTTTCGGCGCGAAGGTAAATCGTCGATGGCTATATTCCACGGCGTATCCAAAACTTGGCACGTTGGATTCTTCCTTCACGAACGAGTTCGGTGCGGGAAAGCAGATCACCCTGATCAGCAGCGGGCTCGCTCGGCAACCCGATCTCCTCTGTCTCTTACGAGTGTACTCTGATCATCCATTTGCAGAAATTGAAGTCCGGGTCCGTATCTGAGATGACCTTGTACTGTCGCTCCCCTGTTTCCGGCGTGGATCAGTTCTAGAGTCTATGCAATAGACGCCAAATTCAAGGTAGTTGTTCACCCAGCATTTTTGAATGGGGAAAAGTCGAATGGGTCAATCTTCGGGCTCAGCGCCGGTGGCCCGCGCAAGGCGTCTCTTGACGCTGTGGGATTTGATTTTCTTCGGAATCGTTCTCATCCAGCCGATTGCTCCCATACCACTGTTTGGCGTGGCGCAAAAGCTTTCGGACGGCCACTTTGCCCTTATCATCCTGGTCGCCATGTTCGCCATGATGATAACTGCCGTGAGTTACGGACGCATGGCGGCACTGTTCCCGTCCGCGGGATCGGCATACACCTACGTAGGAAAGGGCCTCAATCCGCATCTGGGATTTCTCGCCGGATGGGCCATGTTCCTCGACTATTTGCTCCAGCCGCTCATCAATACGGTGTGGATCTCCTCGGCTATGCACGACGTCTACACGCCCCAAGTTCCTTTCGTCGTTTGGGCGGCGATCATAGCGGGAATCATCACGGCGCTGAACCTGCTCGGTGTTCGCTCCTCGGCCCGCGCCAATAAGGTCTTGCTCTTTTTCATGTTTGTCGTCGTCGGATTCTTCATCGTGCTGGCCGTGCGCTTCCTGTATGTCCTCCAGGGATGGCACGGTATTTTTTCCATCCAGCCATTCTACAATCCCGCTACGTTCAATGCGCACCGCATTTTGACCGCAACGTCGTTCGCGGCCCTGACCTATATCGGTTTTGACGGGGTCACTACGCTCACCGAGGATGTGGTCAATCCCAAGCGCAACGTATTGCTCGCGACCGTCCTCGTGTGCGTTTTTACTGGAATATTCGGCGGGTTGGAAGTCTACCTGGGCCAGCGCGTTTGGCCGAACTGGCACACCTTCCCATCGTTGGTGACTGCATTTATGGATATCTGTGGCCGTATCGGTGGTCCCGTGCTGTTCAATGCCATGGGCGTCATCCTAATTCTGGCTGCTTTCGGCAGTGGTCTGGCGGGCGGCTTGGGAGCGGCAAAATTGCTCTTCGGCATGGGACGTGATAACGTGCTGCCGCGCAGTTTTTTTGGCTACGTGGCGCCGGGCACCAGCACTCCAACTTACAACATCATCCTCATTGGGTTGCTTAGCTTTGGTGGCGCGGAGATGCTGAACTACATTGGCAGTGCGTACCAGCACGCCGGCGAACTTCTTAATTTCGGCGCCTTCCTTGCCTTCATGGGAGTAAATCTCGCGACCTTCTGGCAGTTCGGAGTTCTATCGAGGCCGGGTTACAAACGGCGCATAGGTGTCGACATAGCTCTTCCACTGGCCGGTTTCGCTTTTTGCGCACTGATCTGGTGGAACCTGAATCCACTGGCTAAGACAGCGGGCGGAATTTGGTTTGCCATTGGCTTACTCTATATGGCCATTAAAACACGAGGCTTCCGCGCCGCTCCCGTGATGATTGATTTTAGCGACGACCAAAGCTTTTGAGCAGTATTCCGCGACGGGCCTTACCAGCCGTCGCCCTGTGTCCGAAGTCTCGCAGAGCTTGATTGCCAACGATGACTCGATGCGGCAGTTACCATTACGATCCCCCCAATTGATCTAGCTGTTCGCCCCCCCAGCGCACCGAGATCAACCTTCACTCCATCGATCCGGATGCTGGCACGAAGCAGCATATTGCCCGGCTTCTCGTCGAGCAGGGTGGCCGCCCGCCTCATCACCGGCAAGCGGTGGTCGGGTCCACTCTTTTTCGGTCTAAAAGGGAAACCATCCAAGGAATCCATGGAAGCCTAATGAACGCCGAGTCCCAGGTTGTCATCCGCTGTGCGATCTATACGCGCAAGTCCTTCGAAGAAGGCCTCGAACAATCCTTCAACTCCCTAGAGGCTCAATGGGAAGCCTGCCACGCCTTCATTGCAAGTCAACGACAGGAAGGCTGGCGCGCGCTCCCGGCCCGCTACGACGACGGGGATTTTCCGGTGGGACCCTGGAGCGACCCGCACTCAAGCAATTGTTGAAGGACGTCGAAGATGGCAAGGTCGACACCATCGTCGTCTATAAAGTGGATCGCCTCACCCGCAGCTTGGCCGATTTTGCCAAGATCGTGGACGCCCTGGACGCGCGCGGAGTCTCTTTCGTATCCGTCACCCAGCAGTTCAACACCACGACTTCGATGGGTCGGCTGACCTTGAATGTATTGCTCTCTTTCGCCCAATTCGAACGCGAGAGGTGACCGGGGAAAGGGTTCGCGACAAGATCGCGGCCTCCAAACGCAAAGGCATGTGGATGGGTGGCACAGTGCCACTCGGATATGACGTCAAGGAACGAAAACTGATCGTGAATCCGGAAGATGCAAATCTCGTCTGTCGTCTCTTCCGTCTCTATCTTGAGCTAGGATGCGTCTCGAAGCTGAAGGCTCGGCTCGATAGCGAGGAGATCAAGAGCAAGGAGAGAACCAGTGCTGCCGGGAACCGGTCGGGAGGAACTGCCTGTTCCCGGGGTTCGCTGTACAACATCCTACAGAACCGGATTTACTGGGAGAAATTCACCACCGCGAGCAAAGCCATCCTGGCGAGCACTCGGCCATTATTCCGCGCGAACTGTGGGAGCAGGTTCAGGCTCAGCTGAGAAGCGACAATCAGGGACGCCGGAATGGTCTCAAAGCAAACTCGTCAAGCTTGCTGGTTGGTCTGCTGCAGGATGCTGAGGGCAATCGATTCACCCCGTCCCACACATTGAAGAACGGCAAACGGTATCGCTACTACGTTTGCCAAACGACGATTGACGGATGTGGGGCACCGAGCAAACCGGCGAGACTGCCGGCCAATGATGTTGAAAAGCAGGTTTCTCTCAGGTTGCAGTCCTTCTTGCATTCCGCCAAGGAGGTCATGGATGAGCTCAGCCTGCCGGGAGATCTTCCGGCAAGAACTCAGCAGCTTATAGCATCTGCCATGAAGCAATCCGAACAGTTGCGCTCTGCTTCCCCCGCCGCCGTGCAGGAATTCGTCAGAAAAGTGGTGCGGCGTATTTTGGTTCAACCCAACGGGATAGAAGTTGAAGTCAGCAAGAAAGAACTCCGCGCTGAACTCACCGGGGACCATCGCGCCTCATCAGGGCGAACAGTGGCCAACCAGCAGGAACAGGGTCCTGGTGACGTAATCCGCCTAGCGGTCGAGGCGGGGATCAAACGCTGCGGCGGTGAGATGCGGCTTGTAGTCGCTCCCGATCTCGCTGGTCAGGTACGGGCGCACCCGGTTGCGTCACCGCTGAAAGCCCTGGCACGCGGGCGCCAATGGTACGAGTGGGTCGTGGCTGGAGAAGTTGCGGGCCGGAGGTCGATTGCGCAAAAGCTCGGCCTTGACGAGCGCTACGTGAGCCGAGTCCTGGAGTGTGCCTTTCTCGCTCCCGACATCTTGGAAGCCATCCTCGACGGACGCCAGCCTTCTAATTTGACATTTGAAAAACTGACGCGACGCTTGCCACTGAACTGGCTCGAGCAACGCAAGCACTTCGGCTTTCTACCGCTAGCGCCCACGGCGATCGATCGTCTGTCTTCAACCCAACCCTGTTGCGACCGTATCCAGGGAATAGCATTCCCTGATAACTCCTGAAAATTCCCTGTTCGTTTCAAGGCCCTTTCACCAACAACTCCAGCTGAATGAGTTCAATAGAAGCAATCGTGTCGCAATTTCGGCCACAAGACAAACAGATTCCCTGTATTTTTCCCTGTTAGCAGGGAATTCTGGCGGAGAACGGTTGGCTTGAGACTGCCCGCACCGCCACATCCCAGCCTCCGTGGTTGTTCTCTGAATCGACGCGGCCGTTGAGTTCAGGCAATCGAAATGATTTTCCGCAACTCCCTGCGTCTCACTTCTAAGCGGGATTGGGCCCTGTATGGATTTCCCCGACAAAATAGTCCGCTGGGACCGTAACTTTTCCGTTAGGCCAACTTTCGATTGCCGGTGTCTAAATCTACAGAGCTGCGAATCGTGCTCGCGAGAGTAACTTCGACAGGCGTTGGCAGCACTAGCGACCAACTTGGTTTCATAAGGAGGAGACATGCGTCTTCGGACACTCGCACTGCTGTGGCTGGCGCTCGCCACGGTGTCATACGCTCAGACTTCGGCCCGGACTTCTGATCGGACTTCGGATCGGCCGGCAATTGCCTCAACAAATTCGGCGGCACGCCTGCCGGTGACAAGGGTCATTCTCTACAAGAATGGCGTTGGGTACTTCGAACACTCCGGCCGCATTCGTGGCAATCAGGACGTGGACATCGATTTCACCACGGCGCAACTGAACGATGTACTGAAATCCTTGACGGTGTTGGATCTCGGAAAAGGAAGAATCACTGGGGTCAGTTATAACTCGACGGCTCCGCTTGAAAGGCGCCTGGGTTCTTTGCATCTCGCGGTCGGCGAAAATCCAACCACCGTACAATTTCTTGATGCACTGCGCGGTGCGCGATTGGAAGTGCGCAGCGGACCTGCGAATGCCTCCGGTCGTTTGTTGAGCATCGACCAACGGGAGTTGCCCCTCAAAGACGACCAGAAGATCACGGTCAATCAGCTTTCCATCGTGACCGACAATGGCGAAGTCCGGGTGTTCGACTTGAATCCAGCGACCAGGGTGCGGATTGAGGAAAAGGATGTGAACGAACAGGTCGGAAAGTATCTGGGCCTGGTCGCCTCGACGCGCGACCAGGACGTCCGCCGCATGGCCATTTCGACCGCGGGCGAGGGCGACCGCGATCTGCTGGTGAGTTACATCAGTGAAGTTCCGGTGTGGAAGTGCACGTACCGCATCGTAGTTCCGAAGGAAGGCAAGCCGTTGCTGCAGGGCTGGGCCATCGTGGATAACACGGTTGGCGAAGACTGGAAGAATGTCGAGTTCTCGGGTCGGTGTCGGCTCGGGTTCTGGCGGCGGCATCGGCGGCGGAGTTTTCAGGGCTGGCACTTCTGCCCTTCACTTTGACGCCGCGGCAGCAGCCCAGTCTCTTGAAACTACAACCACGGTGGCCCAAACCCAGGAACTCGGCGATCTGTTCGAGTACAAGCTCAAGGACCTCGTCACCATCCGCAAGAACCAGTCGGCGATGGTGCCCATTCTCCAGGCGCGTATCGACGCGGAAAAGGTTTCGGTTTGGGACGCTTCGCAACCGTCCGTGCTGCGGGCTCTTTGGATCGACAACAGCAGCGGCCTCACACTCGACGGGGGCAGTTTCAATGTGCTCGAAGGCGACGCCTTTGCCGGCGAGGGTCTGATGGATCCCATCAAGCCTGGTGAAAAACGTTTGCTGTCTTACGCGGCCGACCTCGGCCTGCTGGTGGATGCGAAACAGAAATCGGAAAGACAGAAGATCACGAAGGTTGTGATCGCACATGGCGCCATGACCCAGATGACCGAGGAGCAGGAGGAGCACATCTACACGATTCGCAACCGCGATACCTCAGCGCGGACCGTTGTGATCGAGCATCCCGCGCGCCCGGGATGGAAGTTAGCCGACGGAACGGAGCCAGCGGAGAGCACTGCGTCCTTCCATCGTTTCCGCTTAGATGCCGACCCCAAGAAAACCACAATCGTGAGCGTGAAAGAGTACCGGCCGATCTCGACACGATACGAGTTGACCAACGTGTCGGATGACGAGATCGCCTTCTTTGTTAGTCAAAACTCAATCAATGCCGAAGTGGAGAAGGTATTGCGGCGGGTTGTGGGGCAAAAGAACTCCATTGCTGCATTCGATGCCGACATCGCCGCGCGCAAGGCCCAGGTTTCAGGCATCGCCGAGGACCAGAAGCGAGTGCGCGAGAACATGAAGGCATTGAAGGGCAGCGCCGAAGAGAAGGCTTTGCTCCAACGCTATGCGCGAGAACTGAATGATCAGGAAGACCGGGTGCAGTCTTTACAGCATGAGGTTTCGGGTTTGCAACAAAAGCGCGATGCGGCGCAAAAGGCACTCACCGAAATGATTGAGGGCTTGGAGTTGGAAGCGACATTGTAGAGAGTGCGGCAAACACATCCAAAAGCGCGTGCTGAAATTGGTAACCATGAGACTTGCCCTCTCATCAAGCGAGTAGGCGCCAAGGAGAAGGTCCTCCAGCGAGGTAACAAGCCTAGTGGCGCCTGATCGGTCAGGGTCGAGCCAAGACCGCAGCACCGCAGCGAGATTATCTTTGACGCGTGTTCAGCTTGTCGAGTGCGCGCTTCAACTCTTCAAGCTTCTGGCCAGCCTCGCCGAGCTTGCCCTCCGCCGTCAGCCGCTGGTAGTCGGCAAGGTCTTTGGCGGCTTCCGCGATGAGCGCGTTGAGATCCGCTGCGGGTTGGGGCGACGCGGCGGATGCGGGTGCGCCTCGCACCGGCTCCGCCGGGACAGCCGCGGCAGTCGTCGACGGGGCACTCAGGGACGAGGCCGCTCCGCCAAAAAGGGCCGCCATCGCCGACTCGAAGTTAGGTCCGTACGCCAGCTTGTCTTGCAGTGCGAGCACGACCAGGCGTAACTCCGGCATCGGACTCCGCTCGGCCTGCAGGTAAATCGGCTCCGCATACAACAGCGCGCGCCCAGACGGAATCACCAGCAGAGCCCCGCGCCGCACGTGCGAGCCTTGCTGATTCCACAGCGTCAATTGTCCGGAAAGCTGCGCGTTCTGATCGATTCGCGCCTCAATTTGCAGCGG
>PLIC01000246.1 GCA_003139995.1 Candidatus Acidiflorens stordalenmirensis
TCTTGTATTGGACAAGACTGCCAGTTGCCAACGACTGCGTTTGATGCGAGCATTGTGGGAGCGAAGCGCGGGGTCGTTTTAGGCTTTGGCTTGACATTGAACCGATGGCGCGATAGCAATGCTGTCCTGTGGCGTTGGTCTGTTCTGCGGGGATTTGGTCGATGGCTACCGGTTTGAGTTAAGCCGCCGGATGGGGGCGGAAGGGACGGGCGAGTGTGGGGTCCATGTTGCAAAAATTAGTTTCTCTGTTGCGCGATTACGCCGAACTGACTAAGGCGCGCATTACGACTCTGATCGTCCTTACGGCGTGGTGCGGTTACTTCTTTGGCGCGCACCGGATGGGCGTGTCGTCGTGGTCGCTGGGCCTCGTCCATGCCCTGCTGGGCGTGGCGCTGGTTTCGAGCGGAACGGCGGCGCTGAACGAAGTGCTCGAATCGAGCGTGGATGCGCGGATGCGGCGGACGGTGCTGCGTCCTTTGCCTTCGGGACGCATGAGCACAGCGCACGCGGCTATAGTAGGTCTGGCGCTGACTCTGGGCGGCTCCGCTTATCTGGCGATTTATGCCAACCTGCTAACTGGGTTATTGGTGTTTTTGACCGCATTGGTGTACTTGGCGGCATACACTCCACTGAAAAAGGTTTCTCCGGTGTGCACGTTTGTGGGCGCGTTTCCGGGGGCGATGCCGGTGGTGCTCGGTTGGACGGCGGCGCGAGGAAAACTGGAAGCCGAAACTCTGATTCTTTTTGCCATCATGTTCGTCTGGCAGTTTCCGCATTTTCTCTCGATCGCATGGCTCTATCGCGAGGACTATGCGCAAGGCGACATTCGCATGTTGCCGGTGGTGGACTCCGATGGGAAGTCCACGGTGTGGCGGATTCTGGCCTATTCCGGCGCGTTGATTCCGGTGAGCGTTTTGCCGGTCGCGATGGGAATGGCGGGACGCGTTTATTTGGTTGGGGCCATCTTGATGGGCGCGGCGCTGTTCCGTGTGTCCATGGGGATGGCGTATCCGCAACTGCCAGCAACGGCGCCGGCATCGAAACCCCACGCTCGGCGCCTGCTGCGGGCGACAATCATCTATCTGCCCGCGCTGTTTGCGCTCATGATGGCTAACTCAGGCAGTTAGTCGCCGTTAACAAGGCGGGTTCGAGTCTGATTGTTGGTTGTTAGTCGGAACTCGAGGTTATAGCGAATCCAGAATTGCTGTGACCACAGGCAGCTGCCGAGCTGCGCTCGGCTTGGACGGGCGAGGGCACCCGTCCCCACACGGGCGCGCAGGTCTGGGATTACTCCAACTCCAATTGAATGTTCTTTGTGGCCGGATCGAGCTTGGCGATCCGAAACTTGCGGATTTGCCCTGTCCGCGCGGCTTCGGGCTTAGCCCCGCTGGCGGGAGCGCCGCTCTTCCAGCGGGCTTGTAGCATGGAACCTAACGACGACAGGTCGGGCTTGGCTGAGGATGGTGGCGAATCCGGTTCGGCGCGCTTGTCTTCGTTCGCTTCCTTCGCCGGACGCTCTTCGGGAATCTGGCACGTCGCCACGACGCCTTCGCCTAGCTCCACGCGCGCGCATCCTTCGGAAACCTCGATCATGCGGCCAGTAACTATATCGCCTTCTTTGTGCTCAGCGAGATATTCATCCAAACCGGTTGGAATCAGTTGTTTCATGCTTAGGCGGATCAGCCGCCTTTCGGTGTCGAGCGCGAGCACCTGCGCCTTGACCACTTGCCCGGCTTTCAGCACTTCTTGCGGGTGATTGATGCGCTTCTCCGCGCTGATTTCGCTTACGTGAATCATGCCCTCAACGCCTTCGGCAAGCTGCACGAAGGCACCGAACTTCGTCAAGCTGGTTACGGGTCCTTCGATCGCCGTGCCCGGCGGAAATTTTTGTGCGGCCCCGGCCCAGGGGTCGCCCAGCGCCTGCTTCAAGCCTAGGGAGATGCGGCGTTCTGCCGTGTTCACCCCTAGAATCACAGCTTCGACGGTCTCGCCCGGTTTCACCACGTCACCCGGAGTTTTCACTCGCTTGGCCCATGACATTTCGGAAATGTGAATCAGGCCTTCAATACCCGGCTCGATTTCTACAAACGCGCCGAAATCGGCGATGCGGGTGACAGTGCCGCGCACGCGTTCGCCGGCCTTGTATTTTTCGGCGACGGCGTCCCACGGATGCGGCTGAAGCTGTTTCATGCTGATGGCAACGCGCCGCTTGTCCGAGTCGATCTTGACGATCACGGCTTCGATCTGCTGGCCCGCAGAGAGCACGTCAGAAGGCTTGTTCACGCGACGCCATGAAATTTCGCCGACATGAAGCAGGGCGTCCGCGCCACCGATATCGACGAACGCACCGTAATCGGTCAGGCTGCGGACCTCGCCGTGCACGATGTCGCCTTCCTTGAGTTCGGAGAAGCGGCGCTCCTTGCCGGCGCGTACTTCGTCTTCCGCAATGGCGCGGCGATCGACCACCACGTCTTCTTCTTCCACATCGAGCTTGATGATCCGGCAGCGGATTTCCTGCTCGACCAGTTTCTCCATTTCGGACGCGTCGCGGGTCCCGCTGCGCGATGCGGGCATGAAGGCTCGCACTCCGATATCCACGCTCAAACCGCCCTTGACCACGCCGGTCACGGTGCCCATGATCGTCGACTTCTCTGCGAAGGCCTTTTCCAGCGACGCCCAGTCGGTTGGACGCTCGACCTTGCCGCGGGTCAGTTCGTAGTAGCCTTCGGGATCGCGACCCTTGATGGTGACCTGCACTTTGTCGCCGGGCTTCGGCGGCTTGTCCGCGGGAAACGCCGTGAGCGGCAGAACGCCTTCGGTCTTGAATCCGATATCGAGAATGATGGAGTCGGCGGTCACGGCAATCACCGTGCCTTCGCGGCCCTGAGCGGCTGGTTCCTTCTTGCGGGAATGACTCTGCTCGTACTCGGAAAAAATATCTTTGAATGACTCGGCCGGCTCGCTGGCGGGCGTGGGTTCGGGAGTGCTCGAGTTGGACGTGTTTGGGTTGGACGTGCTTGGTTCGGACATGTTTGGATTGGACGTTTCTGGATTGGACATGACAGGTTACAGCCCTGCGGCGTGATCCCGCCATAGGATAACACCGCCGAGGGCTGATCCGGGGGCTGGGAAGCTGGGCTGGGGGGATTTCAACCCTCGGGTGTAAACTAATTTCCGTTTTCAAAATCAAACAGTTCGTACGATGTCAGCCGGCGGCTGAAACATCGTTGAAGAATGCCAGTTCCAGGAAATTAGTTTGGAGGTTGAAGATGCGGGTGGAATTTGCGGTTCTATTCCTTCTGGTCGCACTTGTGACGAGCGTTTCGGCACAGACTAAAGAGATCGATATTCCTTATGAGCGCTTTGTGCTGGACAACGGGCTGACGGTGATCCTTCATGAGGATCACAAGGCGCCGATCGTGGCCATTAACATCTGGTACCACGTGGGGTCGAAGAATGAGAAACCGGGGAAGACCGGGTTCGCGCATCTGTTCGAGCACCTGATGTTTGGAGGCAGCGAACACGCGCCCGGGCGGTACATCGATGCCATGGAAAGAATTGGCGCGACGGATTTGAACGGCACCACCAATTCCGACCGCACAAATTATTTCGAGAATGTCCCCACCTCAGCAGTGGATTTTACGCTGTGGATGGAGTCGGATCGCATGGGGCACCTGCTGGGCTCGCTGGACCAGAAGACGCTCGATTTGCAGCGCGGCGTGGTGCAGAACGAGAAACGCCAGGGCGAGAACCAGCCGTACGGGGTGACGGAGCAACTGCTCACGCAAAATACGTATCCGGCGGGGCACCCGTATTCGTGGACAACCATCGGAGATATGGCGGACCTCGATGCGGCGTCGATGAAGGACGTGCAGGAGTGGTTCAAGACGTATTACGGGCCGTCGAATGTAGTGCTGGTATTGGCGGGTGACATCGACACGAAGACAGCGCGAGAAAAAGTCGAGAAGTATTTTGGCGACATCCCGGCGGGACCGCCGGTGGCGCACCAAGAAGTGTGGATCGCAAAGATGACGGGGACGCACCGCCAGGTGGTGCAGGACCGCGTGCCACAAGCGCGAATCTACAAGGTGTGGAACATTCCGGAGTATGGCAGCGCGGAAGCGGACTATCTGGACATGGTGAGCGATTGCCTGAGTTCGGGGAAATCGTCGCGCTTCTACAAGCGTCTGGTGTATGAGGACCAAATCGCGACCGATGCCGCGGCCTTCACCGAGTTGCAGGAAATTGGCGGGCAGTTCATGGTGCGGGCGACAGCGCGGCCGGGACAGAGCATTGCGCAGGTGGAAAAGGAACTGGATGAAGAACTGGCGCGCTTCGTGAAAAACGGACCGACGCCCGCGGAGATGCAGCGCGTCAAAACGCAATATCAGGCGGAATTCATCCGCGGGATCGAGCGGATCGGAGGGTTCGGCGGGAAATCGGACCGGCTGGCGCAAAGCCAGGTGTTTCGCGGAAGTCCGGACGCCTACAAGATCTCGCTCAAGCGCGTACAACTGGCGACGGCCGAGGATCTGAGAGCGGCGGCGCAGAAGTGGCTTTCGGACGGCGTTTACATCCTCGAAGTGGATCCTTTCCCCGAGTACAAGACCGCTTCCGCAGGCGCGGATCGCAGCAAAGCGCCGGATACCGGCACGCCGCCGGAGTTGAAGCTGCCGAAGCTGCAGCGGGCGACGCTGTCGAATGGATTGAAACTAATCCTGGCGGAGCGTCACGAGGTTCCGCTGGTGAATTTCACGCTGGCGGCCGACGCCGGATTCGCTTCCGACGCATCAGCGACGCCGGGGACTGCCAACCTGGCGATGCGGGTGCTGACCGACGGGACGCGCACGCGCAACACGCTCGAAGTCAGCGACGAACTGGAAGCGCTCGGAGCCACATTGCGCGGATATTCAAACCTCGATCTCTCGTTCGTTTCCCTTTCCGCGTTGACCTCGAAACTCGACCCGTCGCTCGACCTGTTTGCGGACGTGGTTTTGAATCCGTCGTTTCCGGAGACCGAAGTCAAGCGCGAGCAGAAACTGGCGCTCGCCGGAATTGAGCGCGAACAAAACGCGCCCGTGACGCTGGCTTTGCGAGTGTTGCCGGCGCTGTTGTACGGAGCGGGGCACCCGTACGGAAATCCGCTGACGGGCTCTGGAACAAAGGAAAGCGTGGCCAAACTGACGCGAGAGGACCTCGTGAAGTTCCATGACACGTGGCTGCGTCCTAACAACTCGACGCTAATCGTAGTCGGCGACACAACGCTGACGGAGGTGACGCCGAAGCTGGAGAAGCTTTTTGCAGGGTGGAAGGGCGGAAGCGTTCCGGCCAAGAATGTGGAGACCGTTCCGGTTGCGGCGAAGTCCGCCGTGTACCTGATCGACAAACCTGGAGCGCTGCAATCGGTGATCATTGCGGGAGTGGTGGCGCCGCCTAGGGCGAACCCGCAGGAAATCGCAATCGAAGCGATGAACGACAGTCTGGGCGGCACGTTTGGCTCGCGGCTGAATACGAATCTGCGGGAAGACAAGCACTGGTCGTACGGAGTGCGCACCCTTCTTCGCGAAGCCCGGGCGCAGCGGCCGTTCTTCGCATTCGCGCCCGTGCAAACCGACAAGACGAAGGAATCGCTGGTGGAGATGAACAAGGAGTTCCGCGGGATCGTAGGCGACCATCCGATCGGCGCCGACGAGCTCGCAAAAATTCAAGCGAACGAAACGCTGAAACTCCCAGGGTCTCGCGAGACGCTGGACGCGCTCGGACAGTCAATCGTGGACCTGGTGCAATTCGGCCTCCCAGACGATTACTACGATACATACGCAGGAAAAGTCCGCGCGCTCAAGACCAGTGATGTCAACGGAGCCGCAAAAGAAGTGGTGCGTCCGGATAACCTGATTTGGATCGTAGTAGGCGATCGCGCGAAGATCGAAGCCGGTGTGCGCGAGCTGGGACTCGGCGAGTTCCGCCTGATGGACGTTGACGGCAAGGTGCAGTAGCGGCTTGTGGCGGGAAAAGAAATGGACCGGCGGCGACAAGCTACCGGTCCGCGATTTGCACTGACGATAACGTCACTGGTGAAAGTCAATCAGCTTCGGGGTGTTACTTTGCGTCCCCAGGGCGACGACCTCCGAGGGAGAGATTATATAGATGATCGCCTGTTGGACGCCACCCTGGGTCACGAGCACTCGCCCACTGGAGTCGGCGGTGCAGGTACTGCCAGAGCTCGCCGTGCAGTAAGTCCAGCTAATGGCACCTGAGGACGGCCCCGAGCTACTATTCTTGTCCGACGTTCCGCTAAGAGTGCCGGTTCCATTGGCGTTTACGTAGTCGACCTCCTCGTCCACGTTCGCGCTGACCGGGTATTGACTTCCACCCAGGTAATTCCCGGACAACGAGGCGTTCGTGAAGCCCCCAGCAGGAGGCGTCGACTGCGGCTCGATCACGCCAAAGTCCACCCCTCCAGGGCTGGTCCCGACCAGAAAAGCCTGGTTCGGGCCAACTAGGTAGAAGACCGGTGGGTAGCTGAAGACACCGATCAGCGTCATACGTCCGGTCGTTGGATCCACGCTATAGCTCCCCGACCCGCCCTGCGTGCTTATGGTTCCGCCGTCGTTCACGTCCATACTCACGGACAACGACCCGGCGCCGTCGGCGGTCGCGAGTCCGGTCTCTGCTGTAGGCGTGGTTCCACCGTCGAGGTATTGGTCTTCGATGACGCTGACGCCGTTGAGCGACCCGTCGGTGAACGAACCGCTTTGCCACTGTAATACTTGACCAGCCATTATCATCGGCGGCGGTGACGTGTCTTCTGCCATCATCAGCATCTCGGAGGCGCTGACCACGTAGAAGACGAAGTTCATGTTGCCAGTGCTGGAGGTCATGACTGCAGTGGCACGACCAGTGGACGCGACGCTGAAATCGCTGGAGCTAATCGTTTGCAGTGTCTGAAGCGCTCCGGCGTCGTCAGCATCGTACACTCCAGAAAGGGCGCCGCTGCCATTGGAGTTAAATTCACCAGCCATGGCGAAGCTGCCAGCACTCCCGCTGTTATCGGCTCCGACGAGTCCAAAGGCATAGTTACCATTGATCTTGCCGGTCGAGAACGCGGTGGTGTCCTGCTTGCGCAACAGCCCTGAAGCCAGTTTGCCACTGGTGTCGTAGACAATGATATGGCCGTTGCCGTCGCTGGCATCGATCGCGGCTTCAAAAGTGCTTTGATTGCCATTGCTCGACTTTGTCAAGTTGATAGTGGCGAGATTGTTCGAGCCTACACAGTACGTCCCGGTGAACGTGTCGGTCTCGGGCGCCGATTTGGCCTGATCGGCGATGTCCATGCTTGCACTGGTAATGTTTCCCGCTCCATCGGCCACAAAACTGCCTATGGCAGAGGTGGCCGTCGTTGCACTGCTCCAGCCGTTAAGCATCAGGGCATAGGACCCGGAGAGGAGGGTGTTGTTCGTGCTCGTGCAGGCTTGAGCGGCATTAATCGTGATGCTCAGGCTGGCATGGGCTGTGGCCGGCGTACTTTCATTATCGGTGACCGTAACCGTAAAGGTTGGGGTGGTTCCGGCCGTGGTCGGCGTTCCCGACAGCACCCCGTTGTTGGAGTCAATGGAGAGCCAAGACGGATTGCCGCTGACGCTCCATTTGTAGGACGGAACTCCGCCGGTGGCATTCACCGTCGCACTGTAGGCCGTGCCGACGGTGCCGGACGGCAACGACGTCGTGGTGATGCTCAGAGGCGCAATGCTGATGGTGATACTCAGACCGGCGGATTGGGTGGCGTTCGTCGGCGTCTGCGAGTCGGTCACGGTCACGGTGAAATTGGACGTGCTGGCGGAGGTCGCGTTCGGCGTGCCCGAGATCACACCCGCGCTGCTCAAGCTCAAACCGGTGGGCAAACTTCCCGCCGTAAGGCTCCACTTGTAGGACGGAACTCCACCTGTCGCTGTCAGCATTTGGCTGTATGGCGTGCCAATCGTTCCCGCCGGCAAGGGAGACATAGTCGTGATGGCCAACGCTGGAGGTGGGTTCACGGTGACGGCGATGGGCTGGCTGCTGGAGGAATTGCCCACTGCATCGGTGACCTTGAAGGTGACCGAGCCGCTGCCGCCGCCGGTCGGCAGGCCGGTGATAGCTCCCGTGCTGGTGGTCAAACTCAATCCCGGAGGCAGCGTCCCATTGGTGACGCTCCATGTAAACGGACTTGTTCCGCCGGACTCGACCAGTGTTTGGCTGTAGGCGGTCCCTGCGATTGCCGCTGCAAGAGAGGTCGTCGTGATGGTGGGCAGAGGGCTGACCTTAATCTGCAAGGTGGCCGACTTCGTCGTATCTGTGATCGAAGTCGCCGTCACGGTCGCCGTGAACGCGCTGGTCACAGAGGCGGGGGCGTTGTACGTGGCCGAGGTCGTGGTTTGGCCGCTCAGTGTGCCGTTACCCGAAACGCCCCACGATACTCCGGCGTTTTTCGCGTCGTTCGTAACCGAAGCGGTGATGGAAACAGTTTGAGCTTGATCGATGCCCGTTGTGCCGCTTGGTGTTAACGCAACACCGATGGGATGACTCGAGTTGCTACATCCTGACAGACCCAGCGTAAGAAGAGTGATCAATCCCGACAGCAACAGCGCAACGGTTACGCGCTTCACAATACCCCCTTTGACACACGGGAGTTCAGAATTTCTCCCGTTTCTTCCCTGGAGGCATCATGTTGCAGCGATACGGTTACCTCAAGTTACGTAAGTACTGACTTCCGCGTACAATTCTTGTCCGCACCTCGATCGTGAACCCGCGAAATGCGGCGCTGGATCGGCATTCCGTTTCCTCCGTTCGCCTTTCTATGCCCCGGCTGCTGGCGGATAGAAGCGGCGGACCCATCCCATTACTATCGTTTGCCGGAAAAAAAGTGCGCGCCCGGATACCCTGATCAGGATCATTGTGGGCGATTGCGCGAAGATCGAACCCGGTGTGCAAGAACTGGGACTCGGCGAGTTCCGTCTGATGGACACCGACGGAAAAGTGCAGTAGGAGCTCGATGTTGGTGGCGGCGGTAGGACTCGAACCTACGGACTACGGCTTACGTTTGCCTACTGGTTCCTCTTACCACGAACCACCGATCCGATTTTGCCCACGAATTGGAATGTCCGAAAGAGGCGCTGTTTCAGCAAAAGGTTCTGCGCCACTTGCTTGACTCGAGAGCCGTGAAAGTCCACGAGGTTGAGCTCGGCGAGGAATGCGAAGAGTTGATGATCTTCCGCGCCCGGCACTCCGATTGAGGTGCCGCGAAAAATGGGATTGCTCCGAAACATAAGTTGAGTAACTTCGAACAGGAACGCGTTGGGATTCGTGTTAGTTTTTCCAGTGTAATCGAAGTAGGGCCCGTCTTGGACGCGGACGCCGGGTTGAATCAAGCCCTCGATTACGATCTCAGACTGTGCGGGGACCTCGAGGTCCACCGTCTGGCATTGGACAAGCGGAACAGCTTCCTGCAGGAGACCTCCGGCTAAGTCGTATTCGTCCATGCCATCGGGGTATGCGGCGGCGGCCGCCATGATCACTGCCTCGCTGACGCCGATGGCGACCGCCATGGGCAAGGGTAAAGATCGGCCCGCTTTTTCCGCCTTGGCGACATGCCGCCCCAGGTGGCTCCCTGGAGAAGCGCTAACCGTCGCCTGCTTTGGACCTAACAGTTGCATCCGATACACGCCTACATTTCGAGAGCCTGTTTCCGGATCTTTGGTTACGTTGATGTGCCAGGTGCCGATATATCGGCCGCTATCGTAGTTACTCCACTGAGGAACGGGCAGATTCAGAAGGCTGACGCCGCTCGCCTGAACAATGTTCTCCAGTACCGGGCCAGTCTCGACGAGTCTCGGTTTGACGGGCGTGGCCATCCTCTTCCTGGCTTCTGTTATGAGAGTCTTCCGGGTGGTTCCTAACTCCAGGCCGAGAGCAAGCGCGATCGAGGTGGTATCGCACAATCCGTTCGTAAACACGCGTTGATCTGGATAATCCTTGACGTTCTCGAAGAGGAGCGATGTCCGGCTCTCTCTGGTCATTCTCCCGATATCGACTTTCCAATCGATTGTTTCTCTGACGCGCACGAGGCGGCCAGCGTCCGCGAGAACTTGAATGAAATGGCGCAGATCTCTTGTTTTCCCGGACAACCCCTCCTGCGAAGGCGAAAGCAAAGCAGCACCGGGACGGGGATCGTTCTTCGAGAAAGTATCTTTCACTATTCTGCCGTTCATTCTTTCTTGAGGACGTCGCGCCCAGAATGCGTACAGCCTGAGCGTTATTTGCCGCGAAGCAGCTCTGCCGCCCGTTTCGCGAAATAAGTGATGATGATGTCCGCGCCCGCGCGTTTCATGCAAGTCAGCGCTTCCAGCATGATCGCGTCTCTATCCAAACGCCCGAGCCGCGCCGCCGCATCGATCATTGCGTACTCTCCGCTCACGTCATATACGGCGAGTGGCATTTGGAATTCTTGCTTGGCGCGATACACGATGTCCAGGTAAAAAAGCGCGGGCTTGACCATAACGATGTCCGCGCCTTCCTCGATGTCCAGGGCAATCTCGCGCATGGCCTCGTTGGAATTGGAGAAATCCATTTGATGGGTTTGCTTGTTACCGAACTTCAGCGTCGAGTGTGTTCCTTCCTTAAAGAAGGGGTCATAAAGCTTTGAGGCGAACTTTGCCGCGTACGCCATAATTGGCAGGTTGTGGAATCCGCGCGAATCCAACGCCTGTCTCATCGTATGAATCTGCCCGTCCAGCATGGCAGCTGGCGCAACTATGTCGCTGCCGGCCTCGGCATGGGAGAGAGTGATTTTTGCGATTAGCTCCAGCGAGGAGTCGTTATCGAGATAGCCGTTGCGCATAAGTCCGCAGTGCCCACTCGTCGTGTATTCGCAAGGACACACATCTGTAACGACAAGCATCCCGGGAACTTTGCTCTTCAAAGCTCTCACGGCTTCCTGCACGATTCCGTTCGGGGAGTAAGAGCCAGACGCTTGTTCATCCTTAGTCTCAGGCACGCCGAACAGAAGAACCGCGGGAATACCCAGGTCGCGTACTGCGACAGCTTCCTCGATCAAGCAGTCGATCGACAAATGATAGTTGCCTGGAAGCGCTGCGATCTCCTCCTTAACCGCGCTGCCGGGGACCACGAAAAGGGGCAAAATGAAGCTGCTGGCGGAAAGCTTATTTTCGCGGACGAGCCCTCGAATCGCTTCATTCTGCCGGAGCCTTCTAAGTCTTTGTGTTGGGAATCCCATGGTAGTTCCTTTCACTTCGCCGCATACTCGCTATGCTGGTTAGTTGGTTTCCGCAACTGGAAGGGCAGGATCTTGCCGCTTGCTGTGCAGACTGGATAATTGCGCCTGACTTGCACCATGCTGGACTGGCGCCACATCTCGACTCCAGACTGCGCCCATGATTCCGGACTGGCTTCACCACGCTTGAGCAGCATCATGAACTTGTCCAGAACCTCGGCTTCGTTTACCTTTCCCACTCGCGGGCTGACCAACAATTGCAGGTGGGTGAATCCCTTCGAGTCTTCCTCTTCGATCAACTGGTAATCTGTGCTTTTCCCGCCGAAGGTCTCAGGCAGCTCGTTTTCGATAATTCGAACGAAGTCCGTGTCGACAAACGTCACTCCTTCGCCGGTCAGCTTTTCATAGCTGCGGATATTGCCGAGACAGGTGTCGAAACCGAGCTCTCCGAATTCGCAGTTGCAGGCCGCCGAATCGAGACCGCCAAAATCGCCCATGCCAACGTTCAGAAGCAATTTGGGCGATTCATAGAGCAGGCTGGTGAAAAGGTAGGAATCCAGGCGGATATCGAAGTTCGGAACCACGTGCTCGTGAGTGATGATCGCAGTGGTGTCTTTGTAAAGGTGACAATGATCGCTTTGCGAATGGGCTTGGTTGCAGCCCGCAGCGATTACGCCGGCTTCCGATATTCCGTAGACCGGAATCGCAGCGGCGCCAGTGGATTCGATTTCTCTCTTCTTGTGTGGCGTAAGAGGCTCGCCGGTTACTAGAAACTTGGCGCCCTTAAGATTCAGGTTCGCCTCTGCCGCGGCGATACACACCCTTACCGCCGAAGCCGCAAATGTGTAAATGACGCAGTTCGGGTGCTCGCTGAGGGCCTCCGAAGCCCATTGAGCGATGCGGTGGGCATCATTGAGTCCAGCGTACTCCGGCTCGGCCAAGGGACAACCATAGAGTCGATGGACCGCGAAAATAGTCTTCGTGCCCCACCTCTTTTCCCAGTTAACCCGAACCCGGTCTTCCGCAACCTGCGAGAACCACCGCTCGACCGGGTTCCCGATATGCGCGAATCGCAGGCTGGAGTTGATCCCCGGCGCTCCCGGGAACACCGGGAACCAATTTGCGATCGGAGCCGTTAGGCAGCCATGAAGATTAAGCAAAAACGCATCGTAGAGAGACCTTTGGTGCAGGTAATCAAAGTCGATCCGGATTCTCGTGCCAGCGCTTCGAGTCGCCCCGCTCCTCACTTCATACACGAAAGACAGATAGGGGTTATCGAACATTCCCTCTGCGCAGACAAACGTGGTCCCATTGCGTCGAACCGGCACCTTTCCCTTGAACTCGTCCACCGTGAAATAGACCCCTTCGAGTTCCAGAGCGCGCAGGCTGGCCTCCAGGCCGTCCTTTGAAACCCAGGACTTGAGATCGCTGAAGGCGATTCGCTTGGCGGCGAGCAGTGGCAAGTAAGGGCTGCGCGAATAGCCGAAAATGCTCCGCTCCGCAAGGCGCAAGAAATTGCCTTCGCGCTCGGCGATTCGTTTCTGGAGCAACAATCGCGCTAAGGCGATCGCCTCCCCGGGTTCCATTCGCGATTTCGCGAATTTCCGCAGGCCGTCGATGAATCGATAGTATTTGCGCAACCGTCAACCTCGTAACGAACGCGCCAGGATCTTTTCCTCTGCAGTCTCTGTTGGCTTGCGAAAAGCCGGTGTTGCTCAATCGGAATATAGCGGGGAATCGCCAAGCTGGGGATGGCGGAGGGAACGATCTCGCGCCGATACTCGACTGATAGATTATCTGAAATTCCGGGAAGAAAGTCAACGTCCTCAAAACCGCGAAGTCTTGCGCCTGCGGACAAGATTGAGAGGCTGCCGCTGATGAGTAAGTTACCGATGTGCAGGCACCTCCGTTCCTGTTGCCGGTGCTCTTTGGGGGCCAGCCGGCTGACCCGGTCAGGGTCACTTTGTCGTTTGCAGAGCGGTTGGATGGGATTCCCGATAGTCAGCGTGGGGGTCTGGGTGGCCCGGTATCCGTGCGGGTTGGCATCAAGCTCGGCGAACAGCCGGTGCCGTCTCCGCGGTCGAAATACTCCCACTAGACATTGCGATGGACGCACACGCAGCCAGTGCGGCCGGCAGTTACGTCGGGCATCGTCCCTTTTCTCGCGCCCCGCCCTTACGTCGTGGCCCTCAGCACTGTACAAACGGAGGCGCAGATGGGTCCGCCTATATTGAACGTGGCGGCAACATTGGCATCCTTAACCTGCAACGGTTGTGGGACCTTGCCAAGCAATTGCCATGCGCACCATCCGAGCATCGCGACGCCGCTCGCGCCAATGGGATGGCCTTTCGCAATAAGTCCGCCGGAGGTATTGATGCCACATTCGCCACCGACCCTGGCTTTTCCGTCGACCCAATATTGCGCGCCTTTGCCGTATTCGGCTTTTCCTAAGACCTCCGTGCCGATGGCGCCCATTACCGTGAAGCAATCGTGGATCTCGGCGACCTTTACATCGTCCGGCTTGACCCCCGCCATTCGGTAAGCGCTTTGCATCGCTTTGATCGCACCCGCGGGACGAAGCACATCGCGGCCGGACTTTCTGAGAGGGTCGGTCGCCTGCGCGTATCCGGCAATCTCGACGCAGTCTCGCTTGTCGACGCCGAGCTTTGCCAACCCTTCCTCAGTAGCGAGGATGAGCGCGGCATACCCGTCGCTGATCTGCGAACAATCGTAGGTCTTGAGCGGCAGCCCTTCGACAATGTAGCGATTGATGCCTTCGATCTGCATCGCCTGTTCGACCGTAAGTTCGACATTGCGCATCTGCGCGTAGGGATTGTGACGGGCGTTTGCGTACTCTGTGACGGCGATCTGTGCCAGGTACTCTTCAGGGATGCCGTGCACTTTGAGATAGCACTCCATTACCTCCGCAAAGAGGTGGGGGAAGATATATACCTTGCCTTCCCGTTCGTCGGGATGCGAGAAATAGCCGAGGGCCTGGCCGATGAGCTTTCCATCCATCTTGCCTTCGGCGTCGCGCATTTTTTCGTAGCCGATCGCAATCCCAGTATCGCCCCATCCGATTTGCAGTTTCTGGATAACTGAGAGAATTGCCTGGCCACCGGAGGCGCACGCATTTTCGACCGATTCGATCGGCTTACCGGCGAGTCCCGGAATATCCGCCACGAGGCCCGCGAGCAGCCCTTGCTGGTTGAGGGAGATATTGCAAACGGCGCCCACAGAGCCGACATCGAGCGCGGAGGGTTCCACTTTGATCTCCGCACAGGTCTCTGTAACGGCGCGTTGAAGAATCTCGGGTACAGTCATGCCCATGAGTTTTCCGAATTTCGATTGATGATAGGTGGTGATGTAAATGCGTTTCATAAAACACCTCTTAGGATGAGTTGCGCCCCGGCGTAACAGTATCGCTTCCACCGGCGACGTCAGACTTGAGAACCCTTAGTCGGTCCTGGAGTTCGAGTTTCAGAACCTTACCATAGGCGTTGCGGGGCAATGCTTCTATAGCGATGATTTGCCTTCATTACAATTTCATTACAGTCACCCGATATTGGAGCTGCCCAAACTCCGGGGAACATCTCTAGCTTATTGAAAATGGATCTTAAATTTGGTGGCGGCGGTTGGACTCGAACCAACGACCTACGGATTATGAGACCGTCGCTCTAACCACCTGAGCTACACCGCCAATCCGGAAATACGCGGAAGGAAACCAGGGACAGCCCGGAAATGGGCACAGAATCCGCAGACGCGGGTGGACGCGTCCCTGACTTATTCTAAAAGTGCATGGAATGGAGTGTCAATGGAATGTCGTGTCAAACCGACCGTCTTCATGCGAAACTGGGCGCATGAAAGTCATCGCTGTGATTCCGGCGCGGCTGGCTTCGACGCGCCTGCCTCGCAAGATGCTGCGCGAAATCGCTGGCGAGCCGTTGCTGGCGCTAACCTACCAGGCCGTGCGTCGCTGCCCCCAACTCGACCAAGTCGTGGTGGCTACCGACTCCGACGAAATTTTCCAGTTTTGCCAGCGGCGCGGCTTTGGCGTGCGGATGACTTCACCCGCCCATCGCTCAGGCACGGAGCGCACCCACGAAATCTCCACGGTCATTCCTGCCGATATCTACATCGATGTCCAAGGCGATGAACCGCTGACTCGCCCCGAACACATCGCCAAGCTGATCGAGGTCATGTGGCCACCCGAGGTCGAAGTCGGCACACTGAAAACGCCGGCGGCTGACATCGACGTCAACAATCCAGGCGCCGTCAAAGTGGTGACCGATGCTGCCGGTCGCGCCCTCTACTTTTCTCGCGCCACGATCCCCTTCGATCGCGATGGCGCGCATCCCCGATACTACAAGCACCTCGGAATCTACGGGCATCGCAGGGACGCGCTGGATAAGTTCGTGCGCTGGCCGGAGTCGTCGCTCGAGCGCAGCGAGCGGCTGGAGCAGCTGCGCTTTCTCGAGAACGGGGTCCCGATCTACGTGGCAGAAACGCCGTTCGACACCGTTGGCGTCGACACGGAAGAGGATGTGCAGAGAGTCGAAGAGATTCTGGAGAAAAATTTGTAATTGGGTAATTTGGAATTCAGATGCAAGCCCGAGACGCCGGGTGCGGCATGTGATCGGTTTCAGATTACCAAATTAGAAATTATTCAATTACCAATTGTCTCTGTGCCTTCGCCCAAGCTTCCGCGGCGGCGATTCGCTTTACGATGGCGGGATGCGAGTGCAGCAGCCACTCGACCCACCGCGAAGGCGTTTTTTCGGCGAGATTCTGCTCGGCTAATTTATTCATCGATGAAATGAAGGGCTCGACACTGGCCACAGACTGGAAGCAGTAGCGGTCAGCCTGCCGCTCATTGAAGCGCGAGTAGGCGTTGAGCGCGGGCATCAGCAAAAACGAGAGTACGGTCGAGACCAGAATCAGCAGCGGCAGATTGGCGAAGTCGGACATGTACTCGAACATGTGGCGGCGTCCAACGGCGTAGCTGAGAACTTCGTTGGCCAGCCAGAAGCCGAACAGCGTGATTCCCGCCTGCACGAAAATACTCTTCAAAATGTGCCGGTGCACGTGGTGCCCGAGTTCGTGCGCGAGCACGGCTTCGATTTCGTCGTCGGAATAGTTGTCGAGTAAGGTGTCGGCGAGAATGATGCGCCGGGTTGCGCCGAGTCCGGTCAGCGCGGCGTTGGCCTTCTTGCTTTTTTCGGAGAGATGCCACTTATAAACACCGCGCACGCGCGTGCCGGCGCGTTCGCTCAGAACGATCAGACGGCGCTTGAGTTCCTCGTTTTCTAGCGGCTCGAATTTGTAGAAAATCGGGAAAAGCACAACCGGCGCGAGTTGCGCGAGCAGAACGAAGAGTCCGAGAAAAACAATCCACGCGATTACCCACCAGTGCTGCGGGGCCTGGCGTATGAGCATGTAGAGCAGTTCGACCACAATGGTGGCCATGACCAGGCCGATCAGCAGACTCTTGAATTCGTCCCAGAGCCAGGAGCGGAGTCGCTGGTTGGAAAGGTTATAGCGGTGCTCGAGCCGGAAGCCGTAGTAATCAAGCGGAGTTCCCAGCACTTTGCTGATCAGCATCAGCATCAGGACGTAGAGGAAAACAGCGAAGGAGTAATTCTGCGAAGCGCCGCGCTCAGCCAGATCGCGGAGCGTTCCGGTCCAGCCGGTGGCCAGCAGCACTACGAGCAGCCCCGAGCCAATCGCGAAATCGGCGACGCCCAGCCACCGCTTGATGCGGTTGTAGCGGCGCGATTCCGGAGAATCGGCGAGAACCGGCGTGGTTTCGTTGGCGGCGACCATCGTGAGATTGTCACTATCCTATCGCGTTCTTGGGCTGGCCTGAACGCGAAAGTGCCGGGGACGCGGCTATTGGCTCTTAGCTTTTGGCTTTCCGCCTCGGATTAGCCCCGCCGCACGAATCTTTCCCCGGCTTCGAGAATTTCTTCGACCAGCTCAGGCGTAGCCGCTTCAACGTAGCACCGCAGCATCCGTTCGGTACCGGAGGCTCGAAACAATACCCACGCGTCGGCGCCGTTGCCATGCTTGGGAGCGTCGAGGTAGAACTTCACGCCGTCGCGATCTTCCTTGCGCAATATGGGATAAGCGCCGAGCTTCTTACTCTGCGGATCGGCGGCGCGGCGGATGGCGCCGTTCTTGATCTCATCTGAAATGTGCAGATCGCGCCGGCCGTAGTAGTGCGCACCGAATTCACGCTGCAAGTCGGCGACCAACTGGCCGAGTGGCTTCTTTTCTTCCGCCATGACATTCGCCAGCAGGAGCGCGTTGAGAATGCCATCGCGTTCCGGAAGAAAGCGGCCGTATCCGATGCCGCCCGATTCTTCTCCGCCGATCAGAATTTCATGCTCCATCATGAGGTCGGCAATGTACTTGAAACCGATCGAGGTTTCGCGCAGCTTGCGTCCATACTTGGCGGCGATGCGGTCGATCATGCCGCTGGTGTTGAAAGCGCGCACCACATCGCCCGGCCATTTCTTGTACACCAGCAACCAGTTCAGCAGAACCGCCATGCACTTGTGCGAATCGACGAAGCTCCCATCTTCAGCCACAGCGCCGATGCGGTCGGCATCGCCATCAATTGCCAGGCCGGCGTGGCATTTTTCTTTCACCACGGTTTCCTGCAGCAGCGCGACGTGCGGCAAAATCGGTTCGGGATTAATGCCGGGGAAGAGTGGGTTTACTTCCTGGCGGATCGCTACGTAGCGGACGCCGTGCGCGTCGAATATCTTTGGAAGAACTCCGCGACCGGAGCCGTACATGGAGTCGATGGTAAACTTGAAATTCGCGCGGCGGATGAGATCGAGATCCGCAAACTGGGTGACCGCTTCGACATAGGCGGGCTTCAGATCCACCTCTTCGATTTTCGCCGCGCGGCCGCTGGGCATGGCGCCCCCGTCCAGTTCGTTTTCGATGGATTTCATGATCGCGGGCGTGGCCGAGCCTCCAAACTTGGCTTTGAACTTCACGCCATTCCAGTTCCACGGATTGTGGCTCGAAGTGATCATGACGCCGCCGGCCGCGCCCAGCTTCTTGACGTTGTAGGAAACCGCGGGCGTGGGCACGTAGTCGTTGGCAAGCAGCACGGGAATACCTGCGCCAGCGATGACTTGAGCGACGGCACGAGCGGCGCGGTCGGACAGGAAACGCGTGTCATAACCAACAACAACGCCGATGCCGCGAGTGGCGTCTTCATGCTTGAGGACGTAGCTGGCAATCGCTCCAGCTACGCGGCGCACGTTGTCGAAGGTGAAATCGTCGGCGATAAGGCCGCGCCAGCCGTCGGTACCGAATTTGATTTGGGTCATGGGGTCCGTCGTTCGCTATTCGTCGTTCGCGGTTCGCTGTTCGCAAATACGGATCCATTCCCTTCGGCGTCGCTCAGGGTCGGGATGACAATCCAAAAGGGAGTCGCGAACAGCCAACGACGAACAGCGAACGGCGAACGACTGTCACACCAGTTTCTTCAGCTTCTTCTCATCCAGATGCTTCACCACTTTACCGACATCCTGCGAATGGTCGAGAGTGGTGATGAGCAAGGCGTCGTCGGTCTCTACAATCACCAGGTTGCTCACGCCGACCAGGGCGACGAATTTGCCGGGAGCGTGAACGTAATTGTTTTTCGCATTCAAGGCAAAACTGCCGGACGCCGAGACTAGGCTTCCATCGCCAGGTTTCGCCTTCGCCACGCGGTGCTCGTGCAGCGATGTCCAGGAGCCGAGGTCGTTCCATCCAAAATCGGAGGGCAGACAGAAGATGCGCGACTGGGCTTCTCCCTTCGCCGAGCGGGGTTCGAGAACCGCATAGTCGATGCTGATGTTTTCGCACTTCGGGTAGAGCTTTCGAAAAGTTTCCGCGAACTTGCGCGTGCCATACGCGGCGGCAATTTTTTCGAGGAGCGGAGCGGTGTTCGGAAGATGCTCGCGCAGCGCGTTGGCGAGCGTGTCGGCGCGCCAGAGAAACATGCCGCTGTTCCAGAAGTAGTTGCCCGCGTCGAGAAACCGCCCAGCCGTGACGAGATCCGGCTTTTCGGTGAAGCGGCGCACGCGCAGAGAGCCCTGACGGTCTGGCGCGCCGGCCTCGATATATCCGTAGCCGGTTTCGGGGCGAGTCGGGCGGACGCCAAGCACAACGATGTTTTCCCCGGCGGCGGCGATCTCGATTCCTGCGTTGAGAGTAGCGCGGTACTGAGCAGGCTCGGCGATGACGTGGTCGGAGGGAAACAGACCGAGGACCGCATCTGGATCCTGACGAAGCAAAAGAAATGCCGCTAAGCCAATCGCGGGCGCTGTGTTGCGTCCGGCGGGCTCGGCGATGATCTGCTTCGCGGGAAGCTTCGGAAGCTGGCGAAGAATGGCGGGGCGCAGGTCGTCATTCGTGACGATCCAGAAACGGCTCGGCGCGGTCATGGGTGCGAGGCGCGCTACGGTCTGCTGGATCATGGTCTCGTTGCCGTCGAGCGCGAGCAGTTGCTTGGCGCGGCGCTTGCGGCTCAGCGGCCAAAAGCGTGTGCCCCGGCCGCCGGCCAAGATTACGGGATAGAAATGAGAGTTCGTCTTCACGGAATAGAAAGCCTACCACCTGAGCACGGGCGAGAGAAATCTCACATGCGCGTGGCGGGCTCCGGCACGGTCCCGCTGGGCACGCTGGCCTTCAGGAATTCCGACTGCCACTGCGGGCGGACTGTGAAACCTTGCACAGCGGCCGGGATCACGACCGCGTCGCCTTTGGCCAGTGTCACCGGGTCGCGGTCCTGCGCCTCGACAAACCCGCAGCCTTCAACGGCGACCATGATCTGCACGGAAGTCTTGCCTGAATTGTCAACCGTTGAGAACACCTGCGGCTCATTCAATTCAAACAAGTCCACCGTGAAGTAGGGCGCGGCAATCATCGAAGATCGACGGCTCTTGCCGCCGTGGATACTGACCGGTGCGGGGCGGATCACTTTGCCAGCGGCAGTGTGCTCCTTGACCGACGCGAGGCCGCGCTCCAGATCCAGCGGGCGCCCGCGTCCGTAGTCGTAGAGACGGTACGTGGTATCGGACTGCTGCTGCGTCTCCACGATGACCGACCCTGGTCCCAGCGTGTGCACCGTGCCGCCGGCCACGTAAATCATTTCGCCCTGATAAACGTTGATCCAGTTGAGCAGCTCCTCCGCGCGCTTTTCATGGATGCTTTGCTCGAATTGAGCCACGGTAACTCCGGGCTTTAATCCGAGGGCGATCTGCGATCCGGGCTTGGCATGGGCCACGTACCAGCATTCGGTTTTGCCCCAAGGCTCGCCGAAGCGTTGCGCGGTGGCGTCGTCGGGATGCACCTGGACAGAAAGTTTTTCCTCGGGAAACAGAAACTTCACAAGCAGCGGAAATCGCTGCGGGTCGCGCGCGGCCGTGCCCACAAGTTCGGAACCGAATTCTTTGCTCAGGTCGGCGAGCGAGCGTTTCCCGAGCGGACCATTCGCGACCACGCAGTTGTCGCCGGTGAGCCAGGCCTCTCCGATGGGCTCGTTGAATTTGTGGTTGGGATAAATGGCGGAAAGATCGAGCGTGCCCCAGGGGCGCGGGTCGAAAACTGGCGACATCAGGAGTGGGTAGAGTTGGGTCATCGAAGCAAACTCTGAAACCAGTGTCGTGTTCCGCAAGCTCCCGGCATAAATCCATGCTGTCATCCTGAGAGAAGCGAAGGACCTATGGATTTGAATGCGTGATGCAGAGGTCCTTCGCTTCGCTCAGGATGACAACGCAAACTCGAGATGACAACGGAAGTTTATGTCGCGAATTTACGGGACACAATGTTACAGCCCGCCAAAAAACTTCCTCATCCGCTCCAGCGCCTTGTCGAGATTTTCCATCGACGTCGCGTACGAAATGCGGACGTGATCGGTCGTGCCGAAGCCTTCTCCCGCAACCGTCGCAACGTGCGCCTGGTGCAGCAACCCGTGCGCGATGTCGGCGCCTGACTTCATGCCGCTCTTGCCGAAAAATGCCGAAACATTCGGATACGCGTAGAACGCGCCTTCCGGCATGGTACACTTCACGCCCGGAATCGACCGCAAGCCGCCAACAATGTGGTCGCGCAGCTTGATGTACTCCGCGCGCATTTCTGCGACGCATTGCTGCGAACTGTTCAGCGCCGCGACCGCCGCCTTCTGCACAAACGACGTTGGATTCGATGTGGATTGGCTCTGCAGTTTCTGCACAGCACTTACTACCGGCGCTGGGCCCAGCGTGAATCCCAGCCGCCAGCCGGTCATGGCGTAAGTCTTTGAAAGCGATCCGACCACCAGAAATCGGTCGCGATATTCGTTCAGCGATCCAACAGAAAAATTCTTGCCTGTGTAATTCAGATACACGTAGCACTCGTCGGAGATGACCCAGATGCCGCGTTCATGCGCCAGCCGCACTACCGCGGTCATGTCCTCGGGACTCATCACCGCGCCGGAAGGATTCGAAGGCGAATTCAAAATAATCAGCTTCGTCTTCGGCGTGATCAGCCGCTCCACCATCTGCGCGGTGACGCGGAAGCCCTGCGACTCGTCGGCCGCGAGCAGGACGCAGTTGCCGCCGGCGTAGCGCACCATGTCCTTGAACGAGACCCAGTAAGGCACGGGCAGAATCACTTCGTCGCCGTGGTCGACCAGCACCGAGATGACGTTGAAGAGCGCGTGTTTGCCGCCCACCGAGGCACACGTTTCCTCGCGCTTGTAGGCCGATCCGAAATCGGCCGCGTGGCGGCGGATGATGGCGTCCTTGAGTTCGACGGTGCCGCCCACCGGCGTGTACTTCGAGAAATTGCCCTGAATCGCCGCAATAGCCGCGTCTTTAATGTGCTGCGGCGTCGCGAAGTGCGGCTCGCCGGCGGTGGCGTCAACCACGTCGATCCCCTGTTGCCGCAGCTTCTCCGCCTCGGCCACGGCAGCCAAGGTGGCGGAGGGCTCAATGCGATGGATGCGTTCCGTCAGGCGGACGGGGTGAGTGACGGGCGACACGACTGTGCTCATGTTTACGATCTCAAGCTTTCTTTTTTCTGGATTTGCTCTTGCCCTCGGAAGGCGTCTTGTCCGCGAGCTGCTCGGCGTTGTCGAATTTGTGAGCCACGTCTATTTTCTCACGAAGCCTCTGCGCGACGAGTTCAGGCACCAGACAGTCAATCGATCCGCCCAGTTGCGCGACTTCGCGCACCAGCCGCGAACTCACGTAAGAATACTTTTCGGCGGGCATCATGAATACCGTCTCCAGACCAGGCTGGATTTTGCGATTCATCAGCGCCATCTGGAGTTCGTACTCGTAGTCGCTGATGGCGCGAATGCCGCGCAGAATGGCCGTCGCCTCGACCCGCAACGCGTAGTCCACCGTCAGGCCCTCGAAAGTGTCCACCGAGACGTTGTCAAAATCCGAGGTCATCGCCTCCAACATCCTGCGGCGGTCGGCCACGCTGAACAGCGGGTCCTTCTCGGGATTCTGAAGAATGGCAACGACCAGCTCGTCGAAAATCTTGCTGCCGCGCTCAATCAGGTCAAGATGCCCGTTGGTGGGAGGGTCGAACGATCCGGGATAAATCGCTTTAATACGCTTCACAGGAACCTCGCCGGGAAAGCCTTGATTGTATGCGGGTGCAAGCGGGGATGGCAATCGGCTGTCCGAACCCGTTCGTTGGAGCCAGCACGACCTCGAGTAGTATGATTGCCGTGACAAAAGGGGATTCTTGTCTGTTCTGAAACTTCTAACGAGCAGCAAATGCTTACGAAGTTTGCCGATTGGTCGAGTATTGTAGGCGCGGTGCTCGGTGCTGCCGGGGTTCTATTCAGTATTCTGGCATTCTGGGCCGCCAACCGAGCCAAACAAAGCGCGGAGGAAGCCCGGCGAGATGTCCGGAGCCTCGTTGCCGCTGACAAATTCCATCATCTGGACTCCAGCGCGAAGGAGTTGTGTAGCCATATCGAGCACGAGGACCTTCCTGTGGCGTCCTTCCTCGCCAGAGATCTATGGTTTGAAATTAATGGCGCTATTACGAGGTGGGAGTTCCTGGATTCCACCACCAAGGAGCGATTTCGAGAAGCCAGCCGCCTTGCCCTACAGGTCAGAGAGTTCATGCGCAGCAAGAACCAGTTGGAGGCGAAGGACAAGGCGAAAGTCCTCAAGAAGTGCGATGCGATTCTGGGAATTCTGTCGGGGGAATCGGGTAAAATACAGTCTGGGCTAGAAGCTAGGGGTGAACCATGAAGTCTGACCCAGCCGAGTACAAAGACATCATAAGAAAACTGCTTGAGAAAACGCGCCAGCGGCGGGTTCAGTGGGGGCGGCGATCTGTCCAACCCGGTAAGGTCTCACCATATTGGTGCGACATTGGGACTGGAACCCCAAATTCCGTTTCTTTCGAAACATGCCACGACGGTGATGAGATTTGGCTGTCAATGAGGGACCAGGAGGGGAACCGTATATTCCGTCTCGCCGCTAATGATCTCCCCACCTCTCCCGAAGAAGAAGAAGTGTCCCAAATGATCGACGAAATCTACGATCTCGCCCGTCGCCAGGCCCTGAAGGTCGAGCAGAAAATCGAGCTGGCTTCTAATCTTCTCGACCGCGTCTAATCATCCACAGGCACCTACCGTTTCGCCGCCGACACCTTTCCAGCTTCCGCTGCCGTGGGCATGGTCGTGACGCGTCCCTGCGTGCCGGTAGCTTGCGCCGGAACCGCAGCCGGCGACGCCGCGGCCGGGATCATACCCAGAGCCTTGCGCACTTCGGCATCGAGCTTCGCCATCGTGTCTTTATTTTCTTTCAGGAACGCGCGGGCGTTCTCGCGTCCCTGCCCGATGCGCTCCCCTTTGTAGCTGAACCACGAACCCGACTTCTCCACGATATTGTTGTTCACCGCCAGATCGATCAGGTCGCCTTCGCGCGAAATGCCTTCGCCATAAAGAATGTCGAACTCCGATTCGCGAAACGGCGCCGCCACTTTGTTCTTTACGATCTTGACTCGGGTGCGCGAGCCGGTGACCACGTCGCCTTCCTTAATGGCAGCAATGCGCCGGATGTCAATGCGCACCGACGAATAGAACTTCAGCGCGCGCCCACCCGTCGTGGTTTCCGGGTTGCCGAACATCACGCCAATTTTTTCGCGGATCTGGTTGATGAAAATCAGGCAGGTGCGCGACTTGGCAACCGTTCCCGTCAGCTTGCGCAGCGCCTGCGACATCAGGCGCGCCTGCAGGCCCATGTGACTGTCGCCCATTTCGCCGTCGAGTTCCGCCTTCGGGACGAGCGCCGCCACCGAGTCCACCACCAGCACGTCAATGGCGTTCGAGCGCACCAGCGCTTCTGTGATTTCCAGCGCCTGCTCGCCATAGTCGGGTTGCGAGACCAGCAGGTTATCCACGTCCACGCCCAGCTTTTTGGCATAGCCCGGATCGAGCGCATGCTCGGCATCGACGAACGCCGCCATCCCGCCAGCCTTTTGCGCCTCGGCAATCACCTGCAGGGCAATGGTAGTTTTGCCGGAAGACTCCGGACCGAAGATTTCCACGACCCGCCCGCGCGGCACGCCGCCCACGCCCAGCGCGGCATCGAACGAAATCGCGCCCGTCGAAATCACCGCGATCGGGACGATGGCTTCCTTCGATCCCAGCCGCATGATGGAACCCTTGCCAAACTGCTTTTCAATCTGCGCGAATGCAAGGTCGATTGCCTTGTTGCGCTCGTTGCTGCGATCATTGTTGCGCTCGTCTGCTCGGCTACGCTCGTCGGCCATAATGGCTGCTCCTGTTTATGAATCTGGAATCCCGGGGTACGAATCCCCCGTAGCCTACACCCGCGGGCTGGAGTGTGAAGTGTTGGCTGTCACATCGGTTTTGGTCAGTTTAGCACGAAGCGAATAAAAGGCGAAGCGAGAAATTGATCGCGCTGGTTCGGGGAGATGTTGTCCTTGCGCCAGTGGCGGAATTCTTCGCGGCAAAATTCCATCACGAAGTTTTCACCACGGAGGCAAGCAAAGAGTTTGTCTGTGACTTTCTCCGTGCCTCCGTGTCTCCGTGGTGAAAAGTTTCTTGCTAGACTCTTCCCATGCCCGAAGACACACGGAATGGCAGCGGCTCCGAACGAGACGCCTCCGTTGGAGGCCCATCGCTGTATCTAGTCGCCACCCCCATCGGCAATCTCGAAGACATCACCCTGCGCGCCCTGCGCGTCCTCAAAGAAGTCGACCTGATCGCCTGCGAGGACACGCGCCAGACCCTAAAGCTCCTCAGCCATTACGGCATCCATACGCGCACCGTCAGCTATCACGAGCACAACGAGATGACCAAGGCCGCCGAGCTCGTCGTCGACCTCGAAGGCGGAGCCAAGATCGCTCTTGTCACCGACGCGGGCATGCCCGGCATCTCCGACCCCGGATTCCACCTGATCGCGCTCGCCATCCGTCATCACGTGCCGGTCGTGCCGATTCCCGGAGCGTCGGCATTCCTCGCGGCACTGGTCGCCAGCGGCCTGCCCACCGATTCCTTTCGCTTCAGCGGCTTCCTCCCGGCGAAGGCAGGACAGCGCCGCAAGCTTCTGGACAGCGTGAAAGACTCTCCGCGCACGCAGGTATTCTATGAAGCCCCCCACCGTCTGCTGCAGACGCTGGCGGACGTGGTCGAAGTTCTTGGGAACAACCGCCACATAGTAGTTGCCCGCGAAGTGACGAAGATCCACGAAGAATTTCTTCGCGGGCGGGCAGGGGGAATTCTCAAACAACTCAAAGCCCGAGGAGACGTCAAGGGCGAAATCACGCTCTTGATCGCGAAAGCTGAAGAGGGAGCGGCTGCGTCCCCATCCGAAACCGTAAGCGTAGCCCAGCGCGTCCGCGAAATCATGGCCCAAGAGAACGCAAACGAAAAAGCCGCGCTGAAGAAAGTGGCCAAAGAGCGTGGGATTGGGAAGAGCGAAGCGTATCGGGAGTGGCAGCAGAGCAAGTAGCAGCACAGACCACGTAGGCCCGGACGTCCTCGTCCACCCCTACGTGGTTCCGGTGAACCCTACTTTCCCGCTCAACTCCTTCTTCACTGCCTCGCTGACCACCTTGCCGTCCACGCGCGTCCCGGCGGCGGCGAAGCGGGCCATGGCGGCTTTCATCACGGTTCCCATGTCTTTCATGGCGGGAGCGGGCGTCATCTCGGCGATAGCGGCGCGGACTCCGGCCACGATTTCTTCTTCGCCGGCGGCCTTGGGCAAGTAGGTTTCGATCAGCTTGATTTCGGCGGCTTCCTTATCGGCCATCTCCTGGCGTCCGCCCTTAGTGAACTGCTCGATTGAATCCTTGCGCTGCTTGATCAGCGTGGAGAGCACTTGCTGCGATTCCTTTTCGTCGAGCGGCGCCATCTTCTCGATCTCGCGATTCTTGAGCGCGGTCTTGACCATGCGCAGGGTGGAGAGCCGCTGCTCTTCGCGGGCCTTCATGGCCGCGACCATGTCTTTCTGGATCTGATCGATGAGGGGCATGGCGGAATTATAGAACGTCAAGCCTTGAACCACAGAGGACACAGAGCGCGCGGGAAAGCGCCTTTCCTAACGACCAGCGACTAACGACCAACGACTATCCCCCAATATGCACCATTGTCCGCGACGCCGGCACAAATCCCGGCTCTCCGATGTGGTGCCGCTCTTCTTTCTTCTCCACCACTTTCACAATGAATTCCGTGAGCTTCTCATCCGTCGCGCCGCGCTGCATCAACTCATGCAGGTCGTGGTCCCACGCGGAAAATAAACATGTGCGCAGCTTGCCGTCCGAGGTGATGCGAATCCGGCTGCAGTGTCCGCAGAACGGATGCGACACGGGCGCGATGATACCAATCTCGCCCACACCGTCGGAGAAGCGATATCGCCGCGCCGTTTCGCTGTGCTCGTGTGTCATCTCCTCCAGTGGCAGATACTCCGACATGCGCTCGACGATCTCGTCGAGCCTCACCACAATTTCCGGCGTCCAAACGCGGTCCTCTTCGAGCGGCATGAATTCGATGAAGCGCACCACCACTCGCTCTTCCCGCGTGAACATCCCAAACGGAATAATCTGATCTTCATTGAAGCCGCGCAGCAGCACGCAATTGATTTTCACCGGATCGAGCCCCGCCTGCCGCGACGCGCGCACTCCCGCCAGCACGCTGTCGTATCCATTCGGCACACGTGTGATGCGCGCAAATCGCTCCGGATCCACCGCGTCCATGCTGACCGTCACGCGGTCGAGTCCCGCGTCTTTCAGCGGCTGCGCGATCTCGGCCAGCAGGTGGCCGTTCGTCGTCAGTGCAATTTCCGGCTTTTTCCCGTCCAAGGTGCGTAGCTTCGCGAGATCCCGCACGAACTCGACAATGCCTTTGCGCAGCAGCGGCTCGCCGCCCGTCAGGCGAATCTTCGTGATCCCGAGCCCAACCAGTATCCGCGCCATCCGCAGATAATCATCGAACGGAAGCTCGGCATACGCCGCGCCGTTGGTTCCCGTCCGGCAGTACACACACCGGTAGTTACAGCGGTCCGTAATCGATATCCGCAGGTCGTGGATCGACCGCCCGAAATTGTCGGTAAGCTTCAGCATTTAGCTGTTGGCTCTTAGCTCTTAGCGATTCGGCCCCGCGTCGCCGAGCCGAGCGGGTCAGGCTAAGAGCTAAAGGCCCAGAGCCAATGGCAGTGAAAGGAAACAGGCAGGTTAGCACAACCCCGGCGAGCGTTTCCTTTCCAACACGGGAGGCGCGGACGTTTCCATCCGCACCCTCGGATCGCACCTCTCAAACTGGCGCAACCCTCGCCCCCGCTGCCAGAAATCTCTCAGGCCACGGGGATCGGAAACTCGATCACCATTATAGATGCCGAAGCTGAACTCCGCGAAGCGGATTCTCGCTGCAAAGACGCCCAGGCTCCGTCGCCCATGCTCGATCGAATCGAGACTGTTAAACTGGCCCCATGAAAGCACTCGTCATCACTCGTTTCGGCGGTCCCGAGGTCCTCCAATTGCAACAGGTCCCCGACGCGCATCCCGCGCCGGAGCAGCTTCTGGTGAAAGTGGAGGCGGGCGGCTTGAACTTTGCCGATCTGCTCACCGCGCGCGGCGGATACGCCGGCACTCCCAAGCCGCCGCTCACGGCCGGCCGCGAATTTGCCGGCAACGAATTGCTCGCCAACAACGAGCCGAGTGGACGCCGCGTCATGGGCTACACGCAGTGGGCCGCCTTCGCCGAAAAAACGGTGGCGCAGCGCAACCTCGTCTGGCCCGTCCCGGAAAATTGGACCGCCGAACAGGCCGCCGCTTTCCCCGTAAATTTCTTCACCGCCTACTTCGCCTACTGGAAGGCCGGTTTGCTCGCCCAGCCCAGCGTCCAGCCTAACGACAAGTCCGCCGGCGCCCGCGTCCTGATTCACGCCGTCGCCGGCGGGGTCGGCACGGCCGCCGTGCAAATCGGAAAAATTCTCGGCATCGAAATGTACGGAACTTCTTCTTCCGAAGACAAGCTGGCCCGAGTGCGCGAGCTCGGCCTGCAACACGGCATCAACTACAAGCAGCGCGATTACGTCGAAGCAATCAAGGATCTAACGAGCGGCGAGGGCGTCGACGCGGTTTTCGAAATGCTTGGCGGCGAGCACGTCGCGAAAAGCGTGCGCTGCGTGCGCGACTTTGGACGTGTCATCGTCTACGGCGCTGCCACTGGCGAAATTCCGCAGCTCGACACTCGCCTTCTCTACGCGAAAGGCGCGAGCGTGCACGGACTCTGGCTCTCCTATCTCAGTGCGAACCGCCCGCTCATGGAAGCCGCGTGGAAGCAGCTTTCCGAATGGCTGGCAGCCGGCAAACTCCATCCCGTGATCGGAAAAGTTTTCCCGCTGGAGCAGGCGCGTGAGGCCTACACGCTGATGCAGGAAGGCAAGAATTATGGCAAGATTGTGCTGAAGATTAACTAGCGACTCCCAGCCGGATCTGTCATAAAACTTATAGATTTGTCCTCCCAAGCGACCGGGGTCCCCAGCGCGCCCGCTTTTGGCGCGATGGGTAGGGGACCGAGGGATCTGCAGTTCTTCAACATCGTCTGGACTCCTGATAAAAGATTCCTGTTTTGTTACTCCAGCAACATCCACCATGCTCTGCTAACGCGCCGAGCGCTCGCGCGTCCAATACGCATGTTCGCGGAAAACATGGTTCGCAAAGAAAAAAGAAATCGGGAGCTTACTCAAGGCGGGATGCGGTATCCTGTAGCTAAGCAGCGTGGGGTGTACGAAACGAATCTCGAACCACTTAAGAGAATTTTCAGGGTGACGGGACTGGCGCGCACATGGTTTGGCGGCCCTGGGTGCGCCGAGTCCCGGCGAAAAGCACGAGTTTGAGGCTCGCGTCTTTTTGCGTCACCCTGACACGCGCATTGCGGGAGTTTGCACGAAAAAGGCAAGCCCTCAGTCGAACCACCACCAGCCGCCCCTAACGTCCCGGCCGAAACCGGGCAGAAAGAAGGAGCATATGAAACTGAACCATCTGGCGCTGAACCATCTGGCAAAGACCGTTGTGCTCGGGCTGGCCGTGCTGCTCGCGTCGAGCGCTTTCGCAAGTAACAGGGGTTCGCTGCAGGTGCAGGAGCCGCTCGAAGTCAACGGCCAGCAGCTCGCCCCCGGCGACTATCAACTGCGATGGGACGGCACCGGCTCGAACGTCGAGGTAAGCTTCATGCAGGGCAAGAAAGAAGTCGCAAAGGCTTCGGCGAAAGTCATCGCACTCGACAAAGCCGCCGACTATGACACCGCGATCGTCGACCACGACAGTGGCAAGGCAGCCATTTCCGAACTGCGCTTCGCCGGCAAGAAGTACGCCCTGGCGATCGGGGCGACCGGGAAATCCGAAATGAGCGGAAATTCAAGCAAGTAACTGACTAACTCACTCCTGGAAAATAAAACCAAACAGGGGAGCACTCCGGTGCTCCCTTCTGCGGTCCAGGCGGCAAAGAAAGCCACCGACTGACAACTGACAACCGCCGTCAGTACTTAGGCATCTTCGGATCGATTCGATCCGCCCACGCTAAGATGCCGCCGGTCAGGTTATAGACTTTCGTGAATCCCGCGCGGCGCAGAAAGTTTACGGCTTTCGCGCTTCGTGCGCCCATTTTGCAATGGGCCACGATCTCGCGGCTCGAGTCGAGCTCACTCACGCGCTTCGGTAAGTCACTCACCGGGATGAGATATCCCTTCAGGTTACAAATCTGGTATTCGTGCGGCTCGCGCACGTCGAGAATGAAGACGTCGGCCTTTGCGTCTAACTTCTTCTTTAACTCTTCCACGGAAATCGCCGGCACGTCATTTCCAGCGGGCTCCTCCTGCCCGCGGATTCCGCAGAACTGCTCGTAATCAATCAGCTTCGTGATCGTGCGGTGCGTGCCGCAGACGGGGCAATCGGGATTCTTACGCAGCTTCAGTTCGCGGAACTTCATGCCGAGCGCATCGATCAGCAACAATCGCCCGGCGAGCGAATCGCCTTGTCCAAGAATCAGCTTAATGGTCTCGGCCGCCTGAATCACTCCGACCAGTCCTGGCAGAATGCCGAGTACGCCGCCTTCGGCGCACGAAGGCACCAGGCCCGGCGGTGGCGGCTCCGGATAGAGACAGCGATAGCATGGTCCCTCTTCGGTCGCGAACACGCTGGCTTGCCCCTCAAAACGAAAAATGGAGCCGTAAACATTGGGCTTGCCGGTGAGCACGCAAGCGTCGTTGACCAGGTAGCGCGTGGGAAAATTGTCGGTGCCGTCGACGACAATGTCGAACTCGCGAAACAAATCCAGCGCGTTGGCGCTGGTCAGTTTCATGTCGAACGTCCGCAGACTCAGGAACGGATTGAGCGCGTGCAGCTTGTCGGCGGCGGAGTCGAGCTTCTTGCGGCCGACGTCGTTGGTGGTGTGGATGATCTGGCGCTGAAGGTTGGTGTAGTCCACCACGTCGAAGTCGACGATGCCGAGCGTGCCAACGCCCGCGGCCGTTAGGTAGAGTGCGAGCGGCGACCCGAGTCCACCCGCTCCGATGCACAGGACTTTCGCGGCCTTCAGCTTCCGCTGGCCGTCCATGCCGACTTCGGGCAGGATCAAATGGCGCGAGTAGCGCAGGATCTCGTCGTTGCTTAGAACGGCTTCGGCTTGGGCTTCGGCAGGTTTGACATCGGTAAGGGTGGCCATAGGGTCCTTTTTCAGTTTCAATCAGTTTGACGGCGAACTACAGACAGCGGCGACAGTGCGAGGGGCGGGACATTCGGCAATGTGTCAGGCCGCAAGTCATACTCAGAAAATCATACTCGACAAACCATAGTCAACAAATCATAACGCCGCCGCCGGCAATCGACGGCACGATGGAAATGGTATCACCGTCTTTAAGCGCGGTGACTTCTTTTTGCAGGTAGCGCATGTTCTCGTCGTTGACGTAAACGTTGACGAACGCGCGTAGCTTACCGTCATCGGTGCGGAGATGGCGCTTCAGGTCAAACTACTTCGGTTTTGTCGTCCACGAATTTCTTGTCGTTCTCGTTTTTGCCCACGAGTTCAAACGAATTCGTAATCGTCGCCTTGCCCTTCTCCACGCTCGTGATCACGTAGGAGCAGCCGAACCAGTGCGCTTCCGCGAGGTCGGTGGGCGACCACTGCGCGGGGTGATCGGGATGAGAGTGATAGAAGCCGACGATGTCCTCGCCGCGCTCGCGGCCTTCGCGCTGAATGCGGATGAGATCC
>PLIC01000007.1 GCA_003139995.1 Candidatus Acidiflorens stordalenmirensis
GTTCCGCCCACCAAAAACAGCGGCAGATCCGAGCCAACTTCAGCGGCAATGCGCAAGCGCGCCGCAGCGGATAATTTCTTTTTGAGCGCCCGCGACTTTTTCAGTGCGAGCTCCAGCGCGACCATGGTCGCCACCGCATTCGAAGACGCCGCNNTTCGACGAATCCAGCGGAACCCGTGGGTCTTTATTCTTGCAGAGGATCTCAATGCCGCTGCCACTCCCGACGCTCACTCGGATCACGTCATGCAGCGCAATCGTCTGGTACACGGTGCGCAGATCGTGATACCCGTCCGCGCGCGCGCGACCGATGTAAAGCCCGAGATTGATCTTCGCAAAAGAACGAACCGCGACTGTCATGGAAGGGGAATTGTAAGCGATTTGCGTGGATATAGGCGGATAGAGAGGTGGCGTCCAAAATTCGTCAACCACCTAAGGATACGAAACTGCACAAAGGAAAAACCTTAAGGTTCCCTCCTTCGTGTACCTTCTTGCCCTTTGCAGTCAGCGCTCTATTGCCTTGCCAGCGTCGCGTCCAGCGTTATCTCCGATCCCTCCGCAATCGTCACCTCTTTCGTCCACGGCTTGTAACCCGGCTTCTCGACGCGGAAGCTGTGTTTGCCGGGAGCGAGCGCGATTTTCGCCGGTGTGTATCCCATGGAGTCGCCGTCCACGAACACTTCCGCAAGATAAGGAGTCGAGCGCACAGTCACCGTGCTTGTCGAGGGCGCGGGAGACGGCGGTGGAGCTGGTTCTGACGCGGCTGCCTTGTCGTCTGCCGACTTCGAAAAGCCGATGATCGATTCCGGCGGCTGCGCCGGCTGCGGCGCGGCGGCGGGTCCTGACAGCCGTTTTTTTTCTTCCGCAGTAATGGGCGGCATCGGACCCGCGGCCTTCCGCTGCGTGATGTGCAAGCGCAGGTTGCCGGTCGGCGACCGCAAATACAGAAAATCGCCGCTTATCTCAACCTGCACTGCGGCGTCGGGGATCCATTCTGGCGGCGGTTCCGATTCCGTAGCGGAAATCTCGTAGTTGCCGACAACAATCCTGCCCTGCATATGGACCGAGATGGTGTACTGCGTCCGTTCTTCGTCAACCGGAGTATCGGCATCCGAGGCTTTCGTCGAGGTTGTAACGGATTTCTTCACGTCGGCGATCCGCCCATATTGCCAGGGCGACTGGGCGCTGGCGAAAGTCCCGCAGCCCATCAGCACAACGCCGATCAGCACGAAGACGATGAACGGAACGCGCTTCATTTTGCCTTCCAGTTTACAGCGTCTCAGGTCCCGCGACTGCACTGATTTTCAGCAGGGGGCTGGCCCACCCTTTGACTCATCTCAACTCCCGAGGGTGCCCCGTCCTTGTCGCGTTTTCTGCGACAGGGCGGGGATTTTGACTTCCTATCCCCACCACGACTCGCGGGTGGCCCAGGTCTCTGATCTCGCTGGCATAGCTAGCACTGTGGGGTGCCCCATCCTTCGCGCACTTTGCGAAGGGTGGGTGTGGAAATGCCCGCACAACGGCACGAACGCAACCTTTTTTCATCACATTTTTCTTGTACCGCCATCACAGACTCCCAACCTCAACCCTGCGAAAATTCCCCGAGAGTGCAACATTCAGATGGCGTGAATCCGTGATCCTAATCACGAACGCTTATTGGCAAATCGGTTACGCTGCTGCCTAGAAGTGCCCATGAAAAATGCTTGCCGACTGATAGCTGTATTGTTCTTTACGTTCATCGCGATGCACAGTTTTGGCCAACAAACTCCGGCCAAACCTCAAAAGCCATCAGCCAAACCAGCAGCGCGACTAAGCGATAGTTTTGCCAGGGCTGGCCTAAAGGCGCTGCTTGCGATCCACGATGACAGCTTCGAGGCGACACAAGCGGTAGAGAACGCGGAAGTTGAAATGAGTGCCAACGCTACTGACAAAAAGATGTTCCGGCTCCTACAAAACTACCAAGAGCATCACGACCTGCTTCTGACGACGTACCGCGATTGCGTAAATCAAACCATTAACATTGTGAAGTCATCGCCCTACCCAGATTCAATAAGCGACGACATTCTCCGCAGGAGTGCAGAGCAGGGATGTGCGAACGGCGAGTCGATCAGCAAGGACAATAGTTGCGTGGATGAACTTAAGAAAGCATTCAGAGCTAGAGCCAGCATCGCGGAACCAGCGGACTGCAAATCGGCAGAATAGACCACATGGAAACCCAGATTCCTGCCCAAAAACTCCTATTCCTGCCCAAAAAGTCCCGGTAGAATGCCAGTTATTAGGCAAAGCCGGAGGGGGTACCGGTACTAACCAGTAAACACATCAAAAGCGCCAAACGCATTTACTGAGAACTGAGAACCGAGAACTGCTTGCGGTACACTTCCTGTGCATGCCCGCCATCTCCTATCTCGAAGCCATCCGCCAGGGAATCTGGGAAGAAATGGAGCGCGACCCCACTGTGTTCTGCCTGGGCGAGGACATCGGCATCTACGGCGGCGCCTTCAAAGTCACCGACGGCCTCATCGCCCGCTTCGGCCCCGAGCGCGTCATTGATACGCCGATTGCGGAGTCGGCCATCATAGGCGCTGCCTTCGGAGCCGCTCTTACCGGATTACGCCCCGTGGCCGAATTCCAGTTCATGGACTTCATCGGCTGCGCCTTCAATCAGATCGTCAACATGGCCGCCAAGTCGCACTACCGATGGGGAGCGCCGGCCCCGCTGGTGTTGCGTGGTCCAAGCGGCGGGAATGTGCATGGCGGGCCCTTCCACTCGCAAAACCCGGAGATGTGGTTCGTGCACGCGCCTGGGCTGAAGGTAGTCTGCCCGGCAACGGCCTACGATGCCAAGGGACTCATCAAGGCGGCGATCCGCGACAACAATCCGGTAATTTTTTTCGAGCACAAGTATCTGTACCGAAGAATCAAAGAAGAAGTTCCAAACGACGACTACATAGTTCCTCTCGGGAAGGCGCGGATCGCGCGCGAGGGCCATCATCTCAGCGTGATCACCTACGCCGCCATGCTCTATACCGCGCTCGAAGCCGCGGAAATCCTGAGTAAAGAGGGAATCGAAATCGAAATCCTCGACCTGCGCACGGTCTCGCCTCTCGATCGCGCGGCCATTGCCGCCACCGTGAAGAAGACCAACAAAGTCATCGTTCTGCACGAACACGCGCGCACCGGAGGCCTGGCCGGAGAAATTTCCGCGATCATCAACGAAGAAGCGTTCGACGATCTCGATGGCCCCATCTTCCGGCTGACGTCTCCCGACACGCCGGTTCCGTTTTCTCCGCCGCAGGAGGAGTTTTTTCTGCCGAAAGTATCGGATCTGGTGCGTGAGGCGCGCCGCCTGCGCGCTTATTGACTTCCGCGTACTGCGCCCGCGCCGCGCTCCTGTTATATATAGAAAGCAGCAAGCATATTCTTCCAGACTCTTCGAGGATCTGAAATGCGCAACTTCATCTTGGGGATGGTCATCACCATTCTGGTTCTGCTGATTGGCGGTCTTGGTCTTGCCCTGCTCGGCTTTCTGCCGACCCGGGCCAATAGCGCGCCCCCGGAGATGGAACGTCACATCGCCATGAGCGCGCTCGACAATTCGGTGGAGCGCCATGCTCCGCGCCTGAACAGTCCCGTGCCCCCCACCGACGAAAATCTGATCGAGGGCCTGAAGCTCTACACCATGAATTGCGCGGGATGCCATGGCGGTATCGACCGCCAGCCCTCCGCCTTTGCAAAATCGTTCTATCCCCCCGCTCCGAACCTCATTCTTCACCCACCGGATGATGCGGAATGGCACGTCTTCTACGTGATTCGCACCGGCGTCCGCTATACCGGCATGCCCGCGTGGGACAAGACGCTCTCTGAGCCTGACATCTGGAAACTCACTGCGTTCCTCACCCGCGTGGAAAAACTGCCGCCTGCCGTGCAGGACTATTGGAAGAAATCCAGCGGCGTGACCCCTCCAACCGCCGGGCAGGAAGGACACGACGACCACAAGTAGATCGAGCCGGGTGCCCCACTCATTCGCGTTTTTTGCGAATGAGTGGGATCCGGTGTTCATCGGAAGTCTTCTTCATACGCTCATCGTCGATGCGTAGTTGCCTTATTAAGAACGGAATCATGAACTTCCTTTTCTCTCTGCCGGAGTCGGCCCTGAGCGAGCCGAAGGGTGCCTCCGTGGTGAGGTTCTGCATTGCTAATAACCCGAATCTCGCGCCTCGCGGATGAATCTAGAACCCTACCCTGGATTCGCCATCCTTGACACAAGAGCTATAATAGAACTTAGGTAGCAGCCCAGAGCGGCGCGCCGATTTTTGCCATAAGTTATTTGAAATCTAGACTTTGCGCGACTTAGTAAGTCCAACTCCTTGATTCTAAAGGCTAAGTCCCCAAAAAGTTTCCGATAACTCCTTTGTTATGAATACTTTGTAAGTTAACTCCTTTATAACCAAAGACCTGGCGGAAATTTCCCCGTAAGTCGATGATTTTAATAGACCGGGGGGAGGGGGGGGTACCCCCGCCAGTACCGACTAGTAAACATAGTCGGAATCAGGGTCAAACCACCACTAAGGCGACGAAGAAACCGCACCACGAATTATTTTTCGACCTCGACAACCGCGAAACCTCCAGCTTCCACTCCCCAATCGCGGCGAGGCGTACACCAACTGCGGAAACGCGTCGCTACCCCGGTGGATAACTGAAGTTGATGGTGATCGTGGTTTGAGTTGCCGCCGCGTGGCCGTCGACACTGTAGGGTTGGAATCTCCACTGCTTGACTGCGGCAATCGCCGCCCGGCCCAAGACAAAATATCCCCGAACGATTTTCAGATCCTCGACGCTGCCATCGCGCCCAACCACTGCCTGCAGCACCACCGCTCCGTGAAGTTTCTGGGCTAGGGCCTCCGGTGGATACACCGGATTTACGGTGTGAACCAGCAAAGCCCGCGCTGCTTCTTCGCTCATCGCGACGGGTTCGCTGAATTGCTGAATCGCAGGCTGCGGCTGCGGCGCGGAGACCGGCATCATCTGCGCCGGGTTCGCCGTCACCACAACCGGCCGCTCAATCGGCGGCGAGTTTCTCATGCTTTCCGGGATCGCCGCTCGTTCCATGTGGATGGGCCCCGCGTCTTGATGCTCAAACACCGGCACGGGCAGCGGAAAGTCCGGAGCCTTTGGCAATGGGATGCGCGCTTCCGTCAGCGTGGACTCCGTTGCAATTACCTCCAGCGCCGGTGTCGGCGCATTGGAATTGCCGGGATCTCTGCTGTAGTGCGCATCCTGTTGCGCGTCGTCCCCGGCGGAACCGGCGGGCAAGGCCCCCGTTTGGTTCATATAAAAAAACGCCGCCACCGATTCCCGCAAAACACGGAACCTTCCCTCCGGCGTCCGCGACAGATACTCGACGGCCTCGCGCGATCTCCACAGGCAAAACACCGCCATAAGCACAAGCACCGCGGCACAAGCTCCGCGGAAACCTGTCGCATGGCTGCGCTCTCGAGGTTCTTCTTCGACTTCGTCAGCCGCAATTTCGCCGCCGGCGGTGTCCTCCGCCGCATTCGCTTCCGCGAAACCGGCTTGCGGATTCTGCCGGCTTTGCTCCGGTGCATCGGCGCCGGCAGAAACTGCGCTCGCGACTGCGCTGCTCGCGTCGTCCTCCCTGGACCACTCCGCAGCATCCGCTGCGCTCGCAGGCTGCATCTGTTCACACGCTTTCGCCAGCACCGCGTCGGCTTCCTCGGCGGAAATTGGACGATAGATCAGAAAATCGAGCCGGTTGTCGCGCAGTTCCGTCGGCGTGGGGTCGTGATCGACGATGGCGATGGCCACCGTGTTTCGGTTCGGAGTAGACTCGCGAGCGCGCTTCAACAGGAAGCTCGCCTCCGGCTGGTCAGCCCAGTCCGCGATCACGCACGAAAAGGTTTGCGTCTTCCCTTTTTCGATGGCGGTGAAGATGTCCGAGCAGACTTCAGCGCGGATCCCCGTACTTTCGCAGGCCACCGTCATGGCGGCGTCCGTCTCCGGGCTTTTTGAAAATAACAGGGCGCGGAAAGCCATCGCGGCAACAGCTTATCGGGATTTCCTTCAGCGCGACAGGTAACCAGTGTGTAGTGCACCCGTGGAATCTGGTCATCCCTTTGGGAAACCTGGGGTTCCATCCCAACGCCGGTGACCTTCGTAACCTGCCGTCCGGCTCACTTGACAATGTCAGATCTCAGCCCAATCTCCAAATAACTCATGGCGCAGCTTCTGCTGCCGTTCCTGCAGTTTCCGCTGCTGTTCCTGCATCTTTCGCCGCCCGTCCTGCACCATGCGCTGCGAATCCTGCAGCCTCTTCTCCATGTCTTTCCAGCACAATGCCTGCTGTGCCTTCTCCATCGCCTGCTCTGCCTTCTCCATGGTGGCCGGACCCATGCGGGCGATTTCCTCTCCGGCGCGGTTGATTGCCTGCTCGGTCTCTGCCGTGAAATCGGGAATGTCAAAGCTGTCTTCGAGCAAGCTGCCGGAATCCTTCTTCTCGGGAAGAGTCAGAGTTAGATTCTGCTCTCTCTTTTCGCGCATCACAGTCACGGCCGCCGTGCCGCCCGACGACGACCGCAAAGCATGCGTGAAGTCAGAGGTATCGTGCACCGGCTGGTTGTTGACCTTGACGACCACATCCCCGGCACGGAATCCGGCCTTTTCTCCGTAGCTGCCTTTTTCCACCGAGCGCACCAGCGCACCGTTCCCGCCCTTCACCCCAAAGAAATCTCCCAGTTGTAGAGTAATGTTCTCCACCATGAGCCCGCTGCGCAGCGAGGAGTGGACGACGACCACCGAAATGGGTATGTCGAAGTCCGGCATCCCGAAGATATCCGGTATCCGAGGGATGTCCACGTGAACCTGCGGCGACCATGCCATCGACTTGTGCCGGTCGGCAAGTTGCACCTTGATTGTCAGGGGTTGACCGTCGCGGCTGATGCCGAGAGTCACCACGCGGCCTGCCGGCGTTTCCTTGATCATCCGGCGCAATTGGGCGCGACTCTCAACTGCCGTACCGTTCAGGCTTACGATGACGTCGTGCTCATGCAGTCCGGCTTTTCCGGCGGGAGCGTCCTGGTCGACCATCGTAACCTCCGCTCCGTGCTCTTCCTTGAGCTTCAAGTCGCCCAGCCGCTCCGGAGAAACGTCGGCGATGACCACTCCGAGAAACGAAGATCCGCCGCCCTCATCTGAGCCGTAACTCCAGTCCCAGCTTTCGCTGGCGCGATCATGGTTCGAGTCGACGTTCGATTCCGCTGGTTGCGCGCCAGCAACCACTGAAACGACCAGTGAAAAGAGAAACATGCAAAGCAGGAAACGGTGGATCATAAGTCCCTCCCGAATCAAAGCACCGCCGCTAGCGGCTGACGCGGCGGAAGTTGACATTCCCAGAAACCGTCTGGACCTTCAGCACCGGTCCGCCACCGTTGAGTTGACCCTCGGCCGTCACCGTTCTTGGCCCATACTCCCCGCCTTCACTGGACACGCGAATATCGGAGAAGTCGCTGCGGATCGTGTGGCCATTGGCGACTTCGATCTCCGCCCGAATGGAGATCGCGAGATCGTTCGCAAGATAGACGGTGATATCGCCGGCCGAGGTTTCAAGCGAGGAATTGCTGTGACCGCCAGCGCCAGCGAGTAGTTTCACAGTAATTCCCCCAGCCGAAGTTTCTGCCTGCACCGACGTCGCGCCGTCCAATTGGATAGTGCCTCCACCGGTCTGGGCTTGCACACGTCCTTTCGCGGAAGCCAGCCGAATGCTGCCCGCGCCGGTTTCAATTTCCGCCGGCCCTCCGATGTCGCCCAGGTCCACGCTGCCGCCACCGGTCGTGGCTTTCACCGGCCCGCTGCACTTGTCCACCCGAATACTACCCCCGCCCGTTTCCAGCACCGCGCCCTGCAGCCCGGAGAGAACGACAACGTTTCCCCCTCCACTTTCCGCCTTGATCTCGCCCTTGGCGGATGCAATCTTGATGTTTCCTCCGCCGGTTTCCAGCTTCACGCCGCCTTCCACGCTGCCGACCTCAATCGTGCCCCCGCCGGTCTCCCCTGTCACATCGCCGCCGATATCATCCACGTGGATATTTCCACCACCACTCTCCATGTCAACACGTCCGGCAATCCCGGTCGCGTTTACGCTGCCGCCCCCGGTCTCTACCTTTGCGGACTGCAAGTTCCGCGGCACGTTGATGACAAAATCGTCGGCGCACTTACGATTCCCCTTACCCCCCGACTCCGCCACGATCCACGCCGTGTCTCCCTTCACAGACGCACTCATCCTGTAAGACTCGAATTCGCGACGCGCCTGCTCTTCCGAAGATGTATAGGCCCGGCGATGAATGACGTATGTGACCAACACTTGCGATCCACCCTGCACCCGCACCGAACCCGCGTCCAGCTTCACCCGCAGATTCTTTGCCGCACCCAGGTCTCCAGTCATTTCCTGGATCCAGTTGTTGCCTTCGCGATACACCCGAGCTTCCTGGCACAAAGCCAGAGATGCCAGGGCAGCCACTAACACTCCGACGCCAGCAAGTTTTATTAAGTGCTTCAATGAATGTCCTCCTCAACCTATTACTTAGTACGCCGCCCGCTGTTCGTCGTTCGCTGTTCGCAAACCCTCGCAGTCAAGAGCGAATAGCGAACAGCGAACGGCCGTTCTCAATCCATCTCCGGCATCTGCGCCAGCATCGTGCGCGCCTGCGAGCGAATCGAGACGTTCTGATCCGTCTGCGCCAACCTGGTTAACACCGATCGAACATTGCTGTCCGTTTTCATCGGTTCCACCAGTCGCAAGGCCTGCATCCGAACGCCGGAATTCGTGTCGCCGATCAGCGCCCGCAAAACTTCATCCTTTACTCGCGCATCCTGCCGCACAAATCCACTCAGCCCATCCAGCGCCTTCAAACGCACACCCGGATTGGTATCGTTCTGCAACGCATACATCAGCGCCTCCCGCACGCGCGAGTCGTCGGGCGCCTGCGTCAGCAGATCCACCGAGTCCATCCGCACCCCCGAGTTGTAATTGCTGCGCGCCGCAAACAACAGCAACTGCTGGATGCGCTGGTCGTTCAGCGAGCCTTGCGCTTCCTGGGTCAAAACCGTGTCGTACTTGATGCTCACCTGGTTCGATCCCGGTTCCTGCGTCACCGATCGGATGCCCGCGATCGCAGACGATTCCAGCGGTTGAGCGAGTGGCGGTTCCGGCCCTCCGCCGCCTCCGCCGCGTTCGGAGAGAAAATTGTAGGTTGCGCCAATGCCTCCGCCAAATCCCACGATGAAAATCGCCGCAGCCAGCGCCGGCGCCATCCGAATCTGCCGCAGCCACATTGCCGGCTCAAGAATCACCCGCTGCCAGAACCCGCCCGGCTGCGTCGTTTCCAGCGCTTCCTGCAGCCGCATCCGCGACGCCGCCAACAGGTTCGGAGCCGGCTCCACCACCGGCATTTCCGAAAGTGTCGCGTGGAATTTGCGCGTCGCTTTCAACTCGGTAGCGCACGCCGGACACCGCGTGAGGTGCTGCTCTACCTCGTAGCGGGCATCGTCCTCGAGCTCGTTGTACACATAGAACAGAATGTTTTGCCGCACCCAATCACATTTCATTTTCGTATCCCTTCGCGGGAAGTTGTAAGCGGCCGATACCTTGCCGCCGCTGTTGCAGCTTCGAGCCACGAGCTTCGAGCAAACCGGCTGCTCGCGGCTCGCAGCTCCCTCTCATCGCATCTCCGCCAGTGCGGTGCGCAGTTTTTGCGTCGCGCGAAACAACGTATTCTTCGCCGTCTCTTCCGTCGTATTCAGCATCTCGCCCACCGTGCGCAACCTCAGCCCGTGATAGTGCTTCAACTCGAACACCATCCGCTCACGAGGCGTCAGTCCCGACAGCGCCGCTCCGATCTTCCGCCCCAGTTCCCGCCGCATCAGATCGCGTTCCGGGTTGGCGCCCGAGCGCGCGTCCGCGAACTGCTCCAGCCGGCTGTACTCTTCACCGGACGCGTCCACCGCAACCGGAGCGTCTTCCTTGCGCACATTCCGATTTCGCAAATGATCCAGGCAGAGATTGGTGACGATGCGGTAGATCCAGGTGTAGAAGGAACACTCGAAACGGAAACTGCCCAGATTCTTGTAGGCCTTGAGGAAGGCCTCCTGATAAACGTCCTGCGCGTCGGACTCCGATCCCGTCAAGTGCAGCGCCAGTCGCAGAACCGGCTGATCGTAATGACGCACCAATACCTCGAAAGCCGCGCGGTTTCCCTGCTGCGCCTCCCGGATCAAACCCGTGTCGTCAATGCGGTTGCCCTGCGCTGCCAAGGAGCCCCTCATGGGGTTCTGCTTGCCGCTGTCCTGCTCTGTCCGCCGCGGACGGGAAGTTTCGCCAACCGGAATTGCTACTGCGTAAGAATCGGCCGGCATTGTCTGTCTCTGTCCCCTACAAGTGGTCCAACCTCAGCCTTGCACAGAAATAGACGGAGCAGCAGCTCGAACGTTAGCAGATTATAAGGAGTTGGCCCTTGGTTTGCTTGACAGTGGAAGACAGAGGTGAAAACAAGGCCTGTCAGCGCCCTTCAAACTTCAGCCGCATTTCGTTCGTGTTCTCAAACCCAAGCTTTTCATACAAGGGCCGACCCTCGGAGCTGGCGTGCAAATGGACGGAGCGCAAGCCCTGCTCTTTGAGCCAGGCGAGGATTGCCAGCATGATTTGCCGCGCAATTCCGCGCTTCCGGAACTCCGGCTCCGTGTACATATTCAGGATCACCGCCCGTTCGGTGCATGGGTCTTTGGGATTCGCCGGCCACGGACACAGCAACACCCCACCGCCGCCAACGGCGCGGCCCGAGCCATCCAGCGCCAGCCAGTGGCGATACGAACCATCGGCCAAAGCCCGCGCCAGCCACGGGCCGGCAACTTCCACCATCCGATCAAGTTCTTCGACCGTGCCTTCCCCCATGTCGCGAAACATCTCCCGCCGGTGATGAAGAATGATCGCCGAATCGCCCGGCTCTGCGTTTCGAATCGTGATCTCAGCTTGCGTCATGTTCGCGCCGTGTCTCCGCAGCTCTCAAAAGGTACAATAAAACTGGCGCAGGTCACAGCCGAGGCTAACCGGATTTCATGTACGAAGTCACCGTTGAAGACACATTCGCCGCAGGACACTACCTGCGCAATTACAAGGGCAAGTGCGAGAACCCGCACGGCCATAATTACAAGATTCGTGTGACCCTCGCTGGCGCCGAACTCGACAAGGCCGGACTGCTGCTCGATTTCAAGGACCTGAAAGACGTGATGAAGTACGCCATCGACCGTCTCGACCACCAGATGATCAACGACATCGAGCCCTTCACCGTCCTCAACCCTTCCGCCGAGAATCTCGCGAAATATTTCTACGACGAGACCAACACACGCTTAAGCGCAGTAACCAACGGCAGGGTGAGGGTGAAAGACGTCACCGTTTTCGAGACCGACACGACCACGGCGCGATACTCGGAGTAGCAATCGGGTGATCGGGCCATCGGGTCATCTAAAGGTTCTGGTTTTGAATTTCGATGGCCCGATGATCAGATGACCCGATCTTAGTCCTATGTCCTATGCAAGTCACCGAAATCTACAAATCGCTCCAGGGCGAATCGACGTATTCTGGCCTGCCCTGCGTATTCGTGCGTTTGACGGGATGCAACCTGCGCTGCTCCTGGTGCGACAGCGAATTCAGTTTCTCTGGCGGGCAACAGATGACGGTGCAAGAAGTACTCAGCGAAGTCGCCCGTCTGAGCCCCGGCGGCGGACTGGTTGAGATCACCGGCGGCGAACCTATGCTGCAGGAGCGCGAAGTCATCCCGCTAATGGAACAACTTCTGGACGCCGACTACCAGGTATTGCTCGAAACCAACGGCGAGCGGCCCCTAGCGCGGGTCCCGAAACAAGTCGTCAAGATCGTCGACGTGAAGTGTCCGCACTCCGGCGAACCAAACGCCTTCGCACTCGAGAATCTCAAGGCGCTTCGGCCTCGCGATGAACTCAAGTTTGTTTTGACCGACCGCACCGACTACGAATTCGCCTGCGACTTCGTCCGGTATCACGGGCTGGCCGAGCGCGTTCACGCCGTTTTATTTTCCCCCGCGTTCGAAAAGGCGGCCTCGGGCGCGCGAGATACTTCACATTGTCAACTCGATCCGCAAGAGCTAGCCCAGTGGATCCTCGCCGACAATCTTCCCGTGCGGCTCAGCCTGCAAATCCACAAACTGATCTGGGATCCCGCCGCCAAGGGCGTATAGCGTTACGCCCCAGGTTCCTAATCCATATTTGAATTGTCATCCTGAGCGAAGCGAAGCATTGGCGCTCCGACATCAATATATTTTTCGATTGACCCCGAATCGCAGGCGCAATAAGATCAGGGCGAGCGTCTTAGCCGGGTTTTTCGTGAGGTTACGATAAAACTCTAATGCCGGGTGCTTAGCCAGGCTGCACTGTATTGAGCGGGATTCTATGGGCGGAGAGACAGTTGCTAGGGTCGCTGCGTGATGTCTTCAAGGAGAAACGCGTCTATCACCGGAAGAACCGTTTCATTGTCTTTGTTTGTGGGGGTCGCCTTGAAGAAGGGCAAACCTCGCGTCGAAAGCAGTTCGTGGAGTGGGCCGGCGAAAATCTCCCAGGCTTCATCTGCCTCATGGCAGAAGATGCGCTCAAGGACAGTTTCAGCGGGGAGGGTCGGGCGTTTGTAAACCTTGCCCATTTTGAGACGATTGTCGCCGAAGTCTCGGACTGTGTTTTGATTTTTCCCGAGAGCGCTGGCTCATTCGCGGAGACCGGCTTTTTTGCAAACTCCAACAAGGTCCGCGAAAAGACCCTCATCGTAAATCCGCTAGCTCTTCAGACTGTCGACTCGTTCCTAAACCTTGGCCCGATCGAAACAATCAGCTCATTTTCGTTTCTTAAGCCTACCGTTCTCCTCGATGAGCGAGGTACGCCCGACTTCGGTCCAATTGGGCTCCGGCTCAGGGAGCGCGTGAAGCCACCTGAACATCGGGAGCGCCTGCCTTATCAAACCTTCGGACAGTTCACATTCAAGCAGAAGATGTTGGTTGTTTTCGAGGTCTTGAGACTGCTGCGGCTAGCTGACCTGAAGACCCTCCGATACGTCATTCAAGCCTGTTTTGGCGGCAATCCCAAGAATCAGGAATTGAAACACATACTTAGGATCCTGCTTGCCGCGAACTTCATCCGGCGCGACAGGGAATATTTCAGGCCGACGCCGGGCGTAGATCTTATCGAGATCGAACATCTTGAGGTCGAGCGAGTGCTTGCGCAGGTTCAATTTTTCTATCAGAAGTACTCAAAAGAGCTTTACGACGCGTTGCCGGAAGCGACCGTATGATTGCCGAACGAATCAGTGCGAGGCTCGGTTTGTCCCCTGCCTTCCTGGAAAAGCTCGCTAGGACCGCTTCGTTCCGGTACAAAGAACATTCGATCAAAAAGAAGGGCGGTGGCACCAGGACGATCCATCATCCAGCCAGAGAGTTGAAACTCGTTCAAGGGTGGTTGCTGCAGGATGTTTTAAATAGGCTGCCCGTGCATCCGGCCGCCACGGCCTACCGCGAAGGTTGCAGCATAAAGCGCAACGCCGAGTTACACGTAGCCAACAATTATTTGCTCCGTGTTGATTTCCAGGACTTCTTCCCATCTCTGAAGGGTCGTGATGTGGAAGCCGTTCTTGTGGCGAATCGCCAGAACCTGTCCGAAGGTGGCATCACAATGCAGGACATCACCTTTATTAGGCGGATCGTGTGTCGACACGACTCTTTGACAATAGGAGCCCCGACGTCACCCCAGTTGTCGAATGCGATTATGTTTAACCTCGATAGGACGTGGTCGGAGAGGGCTGGGGCGCTGGAGGTCACCTATACCCGTTACGCTGATGATCTCTATTTCTCCACCAATCGCCCCAATGTACTGAAGGACTTGCTGGGCGATCTTCGGTCGTACCTCAACGCGAATGTTCACCCACTTCTGCGGATAAACGACAAGAAAACGGCGTTTGGCTCTCGTAAGCGTCGGAGATTAGCTGCCGGTCTAGTACTAACATCTGATCGAAGAGTGTCGATAGGTCGCCAAAGGAAGAGAGTTCTAAAAACGCTGGTTATGAAGCTCAAAAGGAGGTACCTTTCTCCGGATGAGGTGGCCAGTCTTCGGGGATGGATATCATACCTGCATTCGGTTGAGCCGACCTTTGTGCTCTCTTTGGAACGGAAATACGCCATCAATTTCGCCTTGGGCAGCACTTGGGGAATTGAGGAAAGAGGCTAGCAGGAAGAAGCGCGGCGATCGCCGCCGCCGGAATTCCCATCTGCGCCAGTTGCGCCGCCTGGTCCTGCATCAGCGCGATCAGCGGAGAAACCACCACCGCCGTCTTCCCCGAAATCACCGCCGGAAGCTGGTAGCACAGCGACTTTCCGCCTCCGGTCGGCATCACCACACAAGTATCGTGCGCGGCCAGCAGGCTCCGTATAACATTCTCCTGCTTGGGACGAAACTCGTGGTATCCCCAATAGCGCCGCAGCACTGCCGCCAAGTTTGGAACATCGGGCATTTTTTGTGCGTTCTTCCGCAGTATAGCGTTAGACCCATTCCCAAAGTCTGTGAGCGTTCGACGCCAGATTTGTGATGAATTAGAGTTTGTGCACAAACGGGAACCACGTAGGGACGGCCGCCCTCGGCCGTCTTGTCTGCGCGCAGAAACTCAGTGGTGATCTCTCGAGAAGAGCAAGCAAAAAAAAGGCCGACTCGCAGGCCGGCCTTCTTGATTATGTGGCGCGGACACTGTTGTCCGCAAAATTTACTTCTTCGGCGCGATCGCGTCCTTCGCGGCTTTCGCCACGCGGAACTTTACCACCGTTTTCGCCTTGATCTGGATCGGTTCGCCGGTCTGCGGGTTGCGTCCCATGCGCGCCTTGCGGTGCGCTTTCACCAAACGGCCGAGGCCGGGCACAACGAACACGCCGTTCTTCTTCGTCTCTTTAATCGCCGTGTCTGCCAGGTGCTCCAGAAAAGTCGCGGCGGTCTTGTTGTTGGTGCCGAGCTTCTCGGCCAGGTGGCGGGTGAGTTGGGTCTTGGTCATACCAGATGCCATGAATTCCTCCTTCAGGAACTTACAAATTTGCGTGTGTCCAGCGCATAATAACGCACTACGCTGTGGAATAGTAGCACTTTATGCAGATTTTATGCGGTTTGCAGTAAGGCACCCCCTGGAAAATCGGCATAGAATAGGCGGATTCGGCAGCCGAAGAGCGCCAAATTGGAAAATCCGCGTGCAGTGGGATGTTCTGAGAACTGAGAACTGAAAGCCCCTACGGATCGTACACCGCGGTGTGCATGCCTGCGTGCCGCGCAGCTTCCTGCATCTGGTCGAGCTTCCTCTTTTGCTCATCGAGTTGCTGCTGGATTTGCGCGACACGCTGCATTTGCCGCGGGTTGTACGGCCCCTCGGATTGGACGCTCCCGTTAGCGGACTGTATCGACGCATTGAGCTGGTCGATCTTCGCTTGCAGAGTCGCCATCTTATTTTTTTGCGCCAGGATCTGCCTCTTCCATTGCTCAGCCGCGCGTTGTTCGGCCAGGCGTTGTTGCGCGGAACGATGGTCGGCTAAACGACGATCAGTGGCCTTGCTGCCGTCCGCCGCGCTAGCCGCCGGCGGTGCCTCGCGCGCCCCCTGGTTCGTGTTCAGATCCTTCGGAAGATCCGCGTTCGTGATCACTTTTGGCTTCATCGTGGATGCATCCTCAGCGTTCTGTTTCTCCCGGTTCTCGCGCGCAACGTCGCCCAGCGACTGCCCATAGGTGGCCGAGCCCATCAAGAATGCAATTGCGAAAATCTTCAAGAGCGTGAGCTGAATAACCTTGCGCTGCATGTCCCCCTCCCACTCGCCATCCCGAACTGTTCTTTCAATGGTAGCTCCGTTCGCTTCGATCCGTAGCTACATAGGTAACTCGAGCGCGAAACGAAAGTGTCATATCATCATGGCCAGCCGGCCATCTCTAGAACCTTCTCCGGCGTCATCCCCCTCTCGCGCAAATGCCGGATGCTCAGCGCATCGTGCCGTTTCGCCAGCCGCACGCCATCGCCGTCCCGCACCAGTTCGCAATGAAAATAATCCGGAGCGGCATAACCAAGCGCGCGCATCAACAGCAGTTGCCGCGCGGTCGACTTCAGCAAATCAGCGCCCCGCACGACTTCCGTGATCCGCATCGCCGCGTCGTCGACCACGACCGCGAGTTGGTAAGACGGAACGTCGTCGCGCCGCCAGACTAAAAAATCGCCGAAATCAAAATTATTGCCTGCGACGTAGCGTTGCCGGCCCAGATTCAAATCCGCAAACTCAATCGCCTCGCCGTTGGGAACGCGGAACCGCCAGTTCACGCCCGCAGGCTCCCTGAACCCGGCCATGTCTTTCCTCTCGCGGCAAGTTCCGGGATACACCAGCTCGTCATCGGCATCATTCGGAGCGTTCGCCGCCTGCGCCAGATCCTTGCGCGAACAAATGCACGGATACAGAAACCCGTTCTCCCGCAGCCGCCGCCAAGCCCCCAGATAATGCGCCCGGCGCTCACTCTGCGAGTAGGCGCCATACGGGCCGCCACAATCCGGCCCCTCACTCCAGCGAATTCCCAGCCAGCGCAAGTCTTCAATCATGGCGAGAGCAAATTCCGTCCGCGCGCGCTGCGGATCCAGATCCTCATTCCGTAAAATCAAAGTTCCCTGATTTTCGATCGCTCGTTGCGCCGCGATCCAGAAAGTCCGCGCATGCCCAACGTGCAACAGCCCCGTCGGCGAGGGCGCCAGGCGTCCGCGATAACTTGCGCTATAAGTAAGAGAGAAGCTGGCCGAGCCTTGACTCATGAAAACATTCTAGCGGGAAGCGCTGTGGCCGACGGGCGTGTTGCCCGCCACACGGCGTGTCTGGCGGCGCACACGCTCTTGCGCCAAGTCTGTCCATAAGTCGTGCCGCATCAACAGCCGCCCAATTGGCCGCTCTCCTGCCATATCACTTCCGACTGCGCCAGCCGCAGAGGAGGTGACAAAATGACAACTACTGGGAAATCCGGTGATAAGAAATCCACGAACCAAAATCTCGCTAACAATACAACTGACAACGCAATCTCCGGGACGACGCTTTCGTCCTGGTCGCGCCAGCAGAAGCTGGCGATGATCGCGGGCTTCGCGATTCTCGGGCTCTTACTCGCGGTGAGCGCATGCTCGAAGCAATCTTCAAAACCGGCGCTGGCCGGCGTTTCCGGCCCCGCATCAACTTCGCCGACGCCCGCGGCCGCGGCAACGGCGGCAACCACCGTAACCGCCGCAGCCTTACCAGCGCCAGCAAAGAAGACGCCAAAGAAGCATCCCGCGAACGTCACTTATAGCGACGCTAACTCCGGCGTTTCGTTTCTCTATCCGCGCAAGTTTGCGCTGACCTCGGGCGACAAAGCGCAGCCCCAGCTTGCGGGCATGGGCGATGTGCCGATGAACTTCGTCCAGCCCGGTGGAGTCGCGGTCGCGACCGTCGCGCTGCCCGAAGGTTCGTATCCCGGCACCGACTTCGCATCCGCCTTCTTCAACGTGAATGTCAATCGCAGCGTCTCCGCGCAGGAGTGCGCGCACTTCGCCTTCGTTGACACGCGCAATACCGACGGCGAACCGGTCGACGCCGAGAAAGTCAAAATCGGCTCGACCGACATGGAGATGACTTCGAGCTTCTCCGCCAGCACCTTGAAGCAGGCCGAAGCGCACTACTACCACAGCTACGAAAATGGAGCCTGTTACGAATACGTCTTAGCTCTGGGCACTGAAGGATTTGCCACCGAAGGCGGTATTGAGCACGTCAACTGCGACGAAGTTTTCGCCAAGCTGGAGAAGATCTTGGCCACGGTGAAGATCGCTCCAGTCGAGCAGGAGCACGTAGCCGAACCAGCAGTCACCAGCAGCGCCGGTGGCAAGTAACAAATTCGAAGCGCGCGAACAACACCATGGCCACGCAGACCTCTTGCGTGGCCTTTGTGTTTGGGCTATGCCGAAAACCGTCCCGACGCCGTGCGGCTTCTCATCTGACGCCGGCGCTGCCCTCGCCGCACGCTGGGCAAATTGTCGTACAATTTCGACGGGCAGATAAGGAGAATGGAATGACCCAAAAAATTATCGAGGTAATCGGAACATCGAATGAAAGTTTTGCCAAGGCAGCGGAGTGTGCCGTGAAGGAAGCGGCGAAAACCGTTCGCGGCATCAAGTGGGCGCACGTGGATTCGCTCGACATGCAACTGGACGGAACAAAGGTTCTGCAATACCGCGCCACCACCAAGATTTATTTCGACGTCGAGCAGTAAAAACTGGCTTCGCCGCTGGTTTGCAAAAGTTTGTTGGCAGGATTCGATGCGGCGCCAGCCGCTGTTTCCGCCTGCTTCGGCTTTCCGTTTGTTTTTTGCATCTTTGTCGAATCGCGTCACATCGAAGCGTTATTCCGATTCCAGAGATGCCTGGAAATTTTGCCCCAAGCATGGAATTCCTGGTCTCTGGGAAAAACTCACGCAAAGGATCTTGAATCGTCATGCTGAAAACAGCCAAACGTATTGGTATAGTTTCCGCGATCGCCCTTCTCGCGAGCCTATCGGCGCTCGCGCAGACCTCAAACTGGAACATTGACCCGGCGCACTCGACCGCGCAGTTTACCGTGCGTCACATGGGAATCTCGAACGTCACCGGGAACTTTACGAAGCTGACGGGAAGCGTCGTTCTGAACGAGAAAGACATTACGCAGTCGCAGGTCTCGGCCAACATCGACGTCAGTTCGGTCGACACCCGGGTCGAAATGCGCGACAAAGATCTTAGAAGCCCTAACTTCTTCGACGTTGAAAAGTATCCGACCATCGAATTCAAGTCCAAGCGGATCGTAAGCAGCGGCGGGAAGCTGCAGGTGATTGGCGATCTGACCATCCACGGCACCACCCACGAAGTCACGCTCGACGGGGATGAACCTACGCCGGAATTGACCGATCCGTGGGGCAGTTCGCGCCGCGGATTTTCCGCGACGACGACCATCAACCGCAAGGATTTCAATCTCGTCTACAACAATCTTCTAAAGACCGGTGAAGCGGTGATTGGGGATAACGTCAAGATCCAGATTGACGCAGAAATGGTAAAGAAGAAGTGAGTCATCGGGCGATCCGGTCATCGGGCCTACGGTTCATCGAAAATCGGCTCTGTGGTTCTTGATCGCCCGATCACAGGATCTTCAGATCACCCGCTCCACAGGGTATGATCGAGGTGTGGTGAGCAACCGCGTCGTAAAAAACACGCTACAACTTCTGCGTTCCGAGAAACTGGCCAAACTGGCCTGGCTTGCGTATGCCTTCTCGGCGCGCCTTGGCGGAGTGTCGCGCGTCTACGGCGGCAACGCGCTGAATCTTGGGTTCACGAAGCATGACTCGCGCGCGGCCGTCGAGCGCAACCGCGAGCTTTTCCTCAAGGAACTCGGCGTTGCGAATGAAGGCAAAAGCTGGCCGCTGGTTACGCTGCGGCAGATTCATTCCGATTTGATCCATCGAGTCGACCGCATGCCGGAACAGCTTCTGGCCGGAGACGGGATGGTCACGGATACGCCGGGGTTGCTCCTGGCCGTGCAGACGGCCGATTGCCTTCCCATCATTCTGGTGGATCCTAAACGGCAGGCGGTCGGCGTTCTTCACGCTGGCTGGCGCGGCACGGTCAAGCGCATCGTCGAGAAGGGCGTCGGCGAAATGCGGAAACACTTCGGGAGCGATCCGCGGAATCTTGTAGCGGCGATTGGGCCGAGCATTGAGGGATGCTGCTACGAAGTAGGTGAAGAAGTGCGCACTAAATTTGAAACGCAGTTCGCATATGCCAGCAGCTTGTTCCGCGAGATGAAGGAATCGGACCCCGTGCGGGAAAAATATCCGATGCTGTTCCTGACGGCCCGCGCGCCTGGGCACAGCGAATTGCCGGTGAAACTTTTTCTCGATCTCGTAGAAGGGAACAGGCGACAACTGCTGGATGCGGGCGTGCTGGCGAAAAATATCGATGCAACCGGGCCCTGTACGGCGTGCCATACGAAGCTGCTGTTCAGCTTCCGCGGAGAGAAGGGTGTAACCGGGAGGATGATGGGGGCGGCAGGGATCAGGCCGGCGGGTGATTGGGCCATCGGGCCATCAAAATCCCAGAGTCGATTTTCGATGACCCGATGACCCGATCGCGAGATCACCCGATCCGTTTACGCCAAGTCGAACAGTAGGACTTCCGCGTCTTCCGTTGCTTTGATCGTCAGCTGCTTTTCTTCGCTGATGGCAGCTCCGTCTCCCTGGTGCAACTTCTGGCCGTTCAGCTCGACTTCTCCCTTGGCGACCTGGAGCCACGCGTGACGCTTCGCATCGAGCGACTGCGTGATCTCGTCTCCGGGCGCAAGCAAAGTGACGAACAGTTTCGCGTCCTGATTGATCTTCACCGAACCCTCGGCGCCGTCGCTCGAGGCGATCAGGCGAAACTTGCCGCGCTTCTCGACTTCGGGGAAGCTTTTCTGTTCGTAGCCAGGTTCGTGCCCTTGCTTGTCGGGGAGAATCCATATCTGCAGCAGATGCACGGATTCGGTCGTGGAAGGATTCGCCTCGCTGTGGCGGATGCCGCGCCCGGCAGTCATACGCTGCCCGTCGCCCGGGAGGATCACCGAGCCGGTGCCAAGGCTGTCTTTGTGCTCGAGCTTGCCGGACAGGACATAGGTGATGATCTCCATGTCGCGGTGGGGATGCGTTGGAAAACCGCCGTTGGGCGCGACCCGATCTTCGTTGATCACGCGCAGCGACCGGAAACTCATCCATTTGGGATCGTAGTAGTCGTTGAAACTGAAAGTATGGCGTGTTTTCAGCCAGCCATAGTCACCGCCGCCACGCTCATTGCTCGGTCGGATGGTTATCATGACGCTCGCTCCTCGTTAGTCGTTGTAACGACTATTTCAGCTCGTTTAGATGTCGGGGGAGCGAGAAAGATTCAGGCGTGGAACAGTCGGTGGTCGGCGGTCGGCGGTCATTCGCGGTTCCCAGCGGTTATGGACGACCGGTCGGCTGGCAAACGCTCTTATGCTTCGCCTAGCAGTTTGTGTCAATCCTCTGTCAGGATTCCGGGCCATCGGGCGATCAAGAAGCCTATTTTCGATCGCCCGATGACCAGATGACCAGATCGCCCGACCATTAGTCTTTCTTGTGTTTCCTGTGTGCGGTTTCGTGCTTGGGCTTATCGTCTTTCTTGGTCTCTTTCGTTTCCTTCGTCCCGCTGTCGCCTTCGGCCGAAGAAGAGGACGAGGACGACGCCGCGGAACCGGCCCCCTTCTTCGGGTAGTCGGTCACATACCACCCCGAGCCTTTGAACTGCACCGCTGGAGCCGAGATCACTTGCTCGAGGACGCCCCCGCATTCGGGGCACTTACTCAGGTGTTTATCGGAGAATTTGCGGATTTCTTCAAACCGGTGTCCGCACTTCTTGCACAGGTATTCGTAGTTGGGCATGGGTGAAGTGATTTTAGAGGCGAAGATTCATCGCAGTCAATTTTGCGCCCGCGCCACACATCCTCACCGTTTCAACAAGTCCACTGGCTCCCGGACGTCGTGCACCCGGAAATACTTTGCCAGTGCCGGATATTTCGCGGCGACGGCTTCGTACATGGCATAGGCCACGTTGCGATAGGACGCATGTCCGGCGGGCGTGGTGCGCAACTCGGAAATGTAAACGGCCTCGGCGAAATCCATCTTGAACAGCGTGCGCTTGCGGAAAGCGAATGGGATCGCATACTGCGCATTTTGCGCGGCTTCTTTGCCTCCGGTCGCGGAAAGCTTCTGCACTGCGGCTTCCGCGCGCTCCATCGCGAATTCGTAGTCGGAGCGGACGCCGGCAGCTCCGACTTCCGGCGGCGTGTCGAAGCCGTGAACTGTCGTGAAATCCTGCATGATCTGGACGCAGCGGCGGTGGCGGTGCATGTCGCGGAAGCCGCCGATGTCCATCAGAATGTCGAAGCGGAACTGCTGGCCGGCGGAGAAGGGACGCAACAGCTCGTCGTGGCTGCCGCGATGGCGCAGGCCGAGGTCGATGATTTCGCGGCGGCGCGTCTCGCCGGCCGCTTCTACCGTTTTGCGAAGCTGCCGGTAGGAGTAATGACAGTGGCCGTAAAGGAGCGTGGTGGCGAGTTCAATCTCGAGCGCGTCGTTATCAAGCAGATCGTTGTCCAGCAAATCAACCAGCGGCGCGGGTTCGATGGCGGCGCCTCGCATCAGTTCGGCGGCGGCCTGCTGGAGTTCGCGGCGAGTCTCGATTTCGTAGAGATTCGGATCGGCGTACTTAACCAGGGTGGGCGCAACCCGCACTGCACGCAGAAGTTCGCGTTCGGCGCGATCGGCGATTTCGGGCGACACGGCGCGGATCTCGGTAACCAGCGCGCGCAGCGGTTCTTCGTTCGCGTTGTAAGCCGGAGAAACGGCGGCTTGTTTCAGCAGCGCTCCTAGCTCGCGAACTTCTTTATGCGGTTGCGAAAGCAGATGGGCGACTTGGTTTTCCAGCGTGCGGGCGTTGACAATCTCCCCGAGTGAAGTGTTGGTGGCGAGCGGCAACAGATAGCGCGAGATGTCGAAGGCGCGGGCGCGCAGGGTGCGCTCGTAAGCGTCCGGCTTCATTTCGGCGGGACGCGGCGTGATGCTAGCAAGATATTCGAACGTCCGCTCGGAAACTTTTTCGTAAGTCGTAAACAAGGACTCGATCGTTTCGCGATAAAGAGTCGTCGCAGAAGCATCACTCTGAAAGCTTGGCGTGAAGTAGCCGCTTTTCCTGAAGTCCTGGTAGCGAGTGGAGCGTTCCTGGCCGTCCCAGCGCTGCTCGTCGGCGACGACGATGGCGGCGAGGATCGAGAGACGCTCGATGGCAAGCGCGATGTGAGCAAGGTCGGCGATGGAGCGGTGCCCGTACTGGAAGTAGAAGGTGTTGAGAAATTTTTCTGTCTTCTGCAGCGTAATTTCTTTCAGCGACTCTTTCATCGAGAGGGATGAGCGCGAATACTTGGCCATAGCGTAGGCCTGGATCTCGGGCTCGACGCCGTAAACCGCGAATACCTCGACCGAAGTTGCGGGTGAAGTCGCGGGGGAAACGGGATGCGAAGCAGCGGGCTCGGTTGAAATTACTTCAGACATGGGAGTGAAAGAATCTTAAACGTCCGCCGCGCCGGGCGCAAACGATTCCGCGACTCCCATCGGACGCACACTCTGGATGGAACTACTGCTGTAGATGGCCGCTTGCGGTCCTCACCGCCGTGGGTTTAAGTGTCGCTGCCGGGGACGGTTGTGCCGTTTTCTTTGCGGGTGGGGTCGGGGCTGCAGTCTGGGCTGGGGTTCCGGCTTGGGCGAGGGAATCCTCCGTCAGGGCGTGGCCGAGGATGACGATATCCACGCGGCGGTTCATGCCGCGACCTTCCGTGGTGAGATTGGTTGCGACCGGGTGATATTCGGCGTATCCGGCAGCGCTCAGACGATCGGGACCGAAACCGTTCCGGACGATGAGGAGCCGCACAATTTCGGTTGCCCGCGATGTGGAGAGCTCCCAGTTCGAGGAAAACTGGGAGTTGTGAATAGGGGCGTTATCGGTGTGGCCCTCGATGCGCAAGCGATAGTCACGCTGGCGGAGCATGTTGGCGATGCGGTCAAAGGCGGCCTGCGAGGCGGACTTCATCTGCGCCGAGCCACTCTCGAAGTTTCCCGCGATCATGTTGCAGATCTCTCCAAGAGCGTCCGCTACCTGTTCTTCGGAGTCGGCCGTGTCCCCCAACATGCTCTTGGCAATCTGGCTGGCGGTCTTCGCGTTGCAGCAGACCGTCACAACTCCGCACAGCGCCCCGGCCAAACCGACCATGGCGGTGAATCCCCCGTGCTGGTGCTGGTGTTCGGACTGTTCTACCGCCTTCACCTGGCAGCCCAGCATGATCTCGAAAACTTCCTGGATCGCAAGCTGGAGAATAGGGAGCCAGTCCTCCTCCTGAGACCGCGTGGCAAACACGGTATCTGTGCTCATGGTTTCTTCCCCAGCAAGGACAAGACGTGCTCTTTCACCTGATCGGGAGTGAACGGCTTGCGGATGTATCCGCGAGCGCCAGCCGAGAGCGCCTGCACCACGTGCGATTCGCTGCCTTCGGTGGTGATCATCACGATCGGAACGCCCTTCGCGCTTTCCACCGTGGCCACCTGGCGGACAAATTCTAGCCCGTCCATAACCGGCATGTTGATATCGCACAGGATTAGGTCGACCACGTTGTCTTGCAACGCGGCCAGCGCTTCTGCCCCGTTCGAGGCTTCCACAACCTTTTCCAGGTCGACGCCCGCCTGGCGCAGCGAGCGCTCGACTATTTTACGCATCACCGAGGAGTCATCCACAATGAGCGCTCGTATCTTACCCATGGGTTCCCACCACTCTGCGGTTTACACGGACAGGCCACGAAATCGCGTGCCGCCATTTTTCTGACTCACTTGATGTACATCGGCAGTTCGAGCCGGCGCTTTAGGGAAGCGCGGATGCGCTGTCAACCGCTTCCGTCCGCAGTTGCCAGTTCGCAGTTCTCAGCCAACCCCGCTCTCCTGAGAACTGGGAACCGAGAACTCGTCTTTAGTGTTCCAGCGCGCGCGATCGGCTATGTGTAGTCGGAACCATGGGTAGGGAACTTGAGAGAACCGGGACTTCCGTAACCGGCGAACAAGCAAAGTAGGGACTGAACTCCTGAGCGAGCGTTGCTGCCTATGCGAGCATCCGATAGTGCGGTGCGGCAAGCGGGGCCGGGAGCAGCAGTTTGCCCACGGCCGGGATCGGTTTCTTCACTACCTTTGTCTCCCAGAAATCCGTTATGCTTAGTGGAGATTTATGACCCTGCTCGACGCCCCAACCTACGATCCCGCGAAAGCGCGGCGGCGGAAGATCAAGATCGCGGCCACCGTCGTGGTCGTGGTCGCTCTGGCCGCGCTGGCTTTTATGTATCGCAACTGGCCCGAAGAACGCTGCGTGGACAAATTCTTCGCCGCGCTTCAGCACCAGAATTATGAAACCGCCTACGGCATTTACTTCAACGATCCCGGCTGGATCCAGCATCAACAGAAATATTCTCAATACCCTTACGCGGACTTTTATCGCGATTGGGGACCGGGCGGCGAGTGGGGCTTAGTCAAATCCCACAGGATCTACGGATCGGCCAACACAAAAGGTTTTGGCGGCGGAGGCGTCGTGGTCGAGGTCGTTGTCAACGAACGCACCGAGCACGCCCGCATGTTCGTGCAGAAATCGGATAAGACGCTAACGGTGTATCCGTACTAGAACTGGTTTCACAGATCGGTTTTCGGTAGGGCATGGCTTCAGTCGTGCCGCTCAGGGCCTGGGAAAATGCGGGCTTTAGCCCCTGAGGGACGTTCCTTCCGAGCTGAAAGACATTTATGAAACCAGCTCTAAGCAGCGCTCTCGGTCGTGCTGCTCTGTTCCCCGCCTACGCCGCCGTTGCCGCAATCTGCGCCAGCGTCTTTTGCAACGACGCCTCATCCCCGACCGTCAGGCAGGTCTTCGAGCGGTCGATCTGCCGCATCAATCCCCACAAAACTTTTCCCGGGCCGACTTCAATAAACAAGCTGGCTGCCTTTTCGATCAGCAGCCGCATCGACGGCTCCCACCTCACCGCTCCGGTCACCTGGCGAATCAGGGCTTTGCGCGAAGCCTCGGCGGAAGCGACAACCGCGGCATCGACATTGCAGATCACTGGGCACGACGGATTCTGAAAATTCAGCGTGCTCAGATCCGTTGCCAGACGATCCTGTGCCGGCTGCATCAGCGAACAATGGAAAGGCGCGCTGACCGGCAAGCTCACAGCCTTCTTCGCTCCGCGTTCGGTGGCCAGTTTGATGGCGCGATCCACCGCGCCCGCGTGTCCCGAGATCACGATTTGTTCGGGCGAATTGATATTGGCCACCTGGCAAACTTCTCCCTGCGCCGCGTCGTTCACAATTTCGCTCGCAATTTCGGCGACCTTGTCAAATGGCATTCCGAGAATGGCGGCCATTGCGCCCACGCCCACCGGCACCGCTTCCTGCATATACTTGCCGCGATTGCGAACCGTCCGCACAGCATCGGCAAACGTCAGCGTGCCTGCGGCCACGTGCGCCGAATACTCGCCCAGGCTGTGCCCCGCAACATAGTCGGCCTTCACACCCTTTTCTTGCAGCACGCGCCACGCCGCAACCGACGCGGTCAGGATCGCCGGCTGCGTGATCTCAGTCAGCTTCAGTTTTTCTTCCGGACCTTCAAAGCAAAGCTCGGACAGCTTGTAGCCAAGCGCCTCGTCGGCCTCTTCAAAGGTTCGGCGCGCAACCGGATATTTGTCGGCTAGTTCTCTCCCCATGCCAACGGATTGCGAGCCTTGGCCGGGGAAAAGAAATGCAATTGGAAAAGTTGAGTTTGTCATTTTATGGACTGCTGTTTATGGGCTGCTGTTTAAGGACTGCCGTCAGTTCTCCGCAAATGCGTTTGACGATCCTGGGGGTGCCCCCTATTTCCCCGGTCTATTAGAATCATTGTGTTAGCGAGTTTTTTCTGGCAAAGTATTCAATAATAAATACTTACAGGTAAAGTCTTCAATAATAAGGACTTAACAAATCCTGCCTATTAGAATCAATGAGTTAGCTAGGATAGTTTTTGCAAAGTATTCAATAATAATGACTTAACGAGTAAATGGTCTCCGAAAATGGGTTTGGGGCAGCTTCGATGGACGTCTGGGTTCCTGACGCACCTCGAAACTGCCCCAATCAAATTCCTATTTTCCCGCACAACGGGTTGGAAGTCAATGATTATGCCGTGCCGGTAGTGGCGCAGTTTCGCATCCACACGGGCTAGGCCATTATTTATGTGAGTTCTTCTGGGGTTTAGTCCGTTCCGCTACATCAAACATCGGATTATCTCCTACAAGAATCACAATTACGGACGGGGCTAGTGCCGCTATCTCCCAAGGCGATCCAGGACCAAAAATCTGTACCATTGGTGAATTTGGGGTTGTTTGTTGTGGATCGGCTTTGCGTTTGACTGTGCTGATCTGTAGCTTGTTCAGTACTTCATATAATGCTTCGGCTGCATCCTCAACCTTTTTACCTGAAGCCAGAGAAGTCACTATTACATTTCCACCCATTGGACTAAATGCAGTTCCCCCTCCAGCCGGGCATTGGTCCCAGGTCCAGCCTTCAACATTCCATCCAGCTCCATATTGGTGTGCTTGTTCGTTAGGCATCAAAAAATCGCGCAAGTCCTGTCCCACTCTTGCCGGTTCTGGCGCGACAGCGCCCCACCTTCCGCACTGCATTACGGCCACTCTTTGCCCTACAAATGGCTTGAGCTTCGCGATGAATTCGTCTTTTCCAGCCTCAAGTAGTTTCCATCTTGGCCCTTGGACGCGCACTTGCTGTTCAATCCCGCTCAGTTGTTCCGATGCGGCATCTAGTCGTTTTTGGATCGCACCAGCCTCTTCACTTACATCGCTGACTCTTTGGGAAACGACTCCATACAGTTGCTCGTTGACTCCCCTGATCTGGGTTTCCACTTTCTCAATCTGGCTGTCGATGCCTAGTTCCTTAGAGATTCCGCCTGCGACCATCGCAACTCCCAAAACTCCCAATCCGAATAGAAGCGTACTGGGTTTTTCGGGTAACCGTATTATTGCGCGCTGGTATGCACTCCAACCATCCCAATACTCTTTGACCAACACAACAAGCTCAAGCACGATCCCGGCAACCACAATCCATTCCCAGAAGCGGAATGACGAGTGCAACGATGATCGCGATGCCTCAAGCGCAGCAAGCTGTGCTGTTAAGCTCGATTCGTCCATAGAACAAATCCGGGAGGATCAAAGTAAGATTTTGAACTCTCAAGCAATGGCTATAGCAATATGCGGTAGTGGCGCAGTTTGCAGTTGAGGGTCCCAGGTTCGCGCCCAAAGAACGGGCGCGAACCTGGGGCACCTTGCTCACGTAGGAATAACCGCGCTCACCCCTGCCAGCTCGCGCTCGATGGTCTCGTTTACTTTGCCCTCGGCGAATTCCGCGGCCACGCGCACCGCGTTCTTGATGGCGTTCGCGTTCGACGATCCGTGCGTGATGATGCACACGCCTTTTACGCCGAGGAGCGGCGCCCCGCCATACTCGGTGTGATCCAGCCGCTTCTTGAAATCGGAAAACGCGTTGCGCGAAAGCAGCGCGCCCACCTGCCGCGTAATCGTCGCCTTCAAGGTTTCTTTCAGCACGGTGCGCACCAGCCGCGCCACGCCCTCCGAAGTCTTCAACGCAACATTGCCGACAAATCCGTCGGCCACGATCACATCGACATGGCCATTGCATAAATCGCTGCCTTCCACATTGCCGATAAAGTTGATCGGAAGCCGCTTGAGCAGTTGAAACGCCTCGCGCGTCAGCTCGTTGCCTTTGCCTTCTTCTTCTCCGATCGAAAGCAGCCCGACTCGAGGATGCTCCATGCCGAAAATCGAACGGCAGTAAATATCCCCCATCACCGCGAACTGCTCCAGATGATTGGGCGTGCAATCGACGTTCGCGCCGACGTCGAGCAGAATGGCCGCGGTGTTGAGGACGGTAGGAAACGCCGCCGCCAGCGCCGGACGGTCCACGCCCGGCAGCGCGCCCAGCACCACTTTGGCCGTGGCCATGGCCGCGCCCGTGTTGCCCGCCGTCACAAAGCCTGCCGCGCGCCCATCGCGCACCAGCCGCAGTCCAACGCGGATCGACGAATCGCGCTTGGCGCGAATCGCCTCCACCTTGTCGTCCATGGCGATGACTTCGCTGGCGTGAACCACATCAACCGGCAGCCGCCGCGCCCCGGGATAGCGCGCCAGTTCGGCCCGCAACTGCGGTTCCGGTCCAACCAGCAGCACGCGGATGCCGTGATGGCGCGCCGCCTGCAACGCGCCTTCAATCTCCGGCTTCGGCGCCTTGTCGGACCCCATCGCATCCAGAGCGATTATGCTAGGCATGAAAGGAGACTAGGACTTTTCTTCGACCTCTACCACTTCGCGGCCCTTGTAGGTTCCGCACTTCGGACACGCGCGGTGTGGCATCTTCCGCTCATGGCAGTTCGGACACTCCGACAGCGAGTGCTTCGAGAGCGAGTCATGTGCGCGCCGCGTGGAGGTGCGCCTTTGTGAATGTCTGCGTTTCGGATTCGGCATGATGTCCTTTTCAGTTGCCAGTTGCCAGCCGCCAGTTGCCAGTCAACCCCGCGCTCTTGATTACTGGCAACTGGGTACTGGCAACGGGGAACTGGGTCTCACAGCTTATCCCGTATTTCCTTCAGCGCCGACCACCGCGGATCTTCGACCTCGTCCACGCATGAGCACTGAATTTCATTCAAATTCTTGCCGCAGTGCGGACACAATCCTTTGCAATCTTCGCGGCAAACCGTCTTCAACGGCAGCGCCAGCAGCACCTGCTCGCGCAGCGCGTCCTCCAGCAACAACCCTTCGCCCTCGTAATACCCGATTTCGGCCTCGGCGTCGGTGACCGAAAGCTCTTCGTGCCCGGAGTCGGTTCCGAGCGGCCGGTACAGAAGATCGAAGCTGCGCTCAACCTGGTGCACGACCGGATCGAGACAGCGCGCGCAAGGCACTTCCAGGCTCGTCTCCAGCTTGCCCTTCACCCGGATGTCCTGCACCACCTTGTGCTTGCCGTGACGCTCTTCGACCAGATCCGCCCGGCCCTCGCTGCGCAACGGCGACCGCTGCCGAACCTCCGCGCCCAGATCGATCGCACCCGGGCTGAACTCCTCCCGGAAATCGACCGGGTGAATCTCCAGATCCTCAAGTTCGATGAGCATTGGAACCTCCGCCGCCCCCACTCCAATTACCGCAAAGGCCCGCGGAAGTGCGCACAGAGACGAAAGTCTCTCAGGGAGCAATAATTAAGAATAAAGGGCTGAAAACAGAGTGTCAAGGAAGAGCGCTCGGGTGCAGGCAGTAAGCGCTTAGGCAGCGCTCGCTTTGACGCTCTGGAAATCCGCCTGCTAAACTGAATGATTGCCATCCTACCCTTAAGCGAAGAAGGAAGCCCGTGCGCGCAGAAACCCGGCATCAACTGAAACAAGACCGCTTCAGCAAGGTCACGCTCGAAGCAGCGGAGAAGACCGCTAACTGGACGGTGGAGCACCAGTCGAAACTCATTGCCGCTGTGATTGCGGTCGTCGTCATCGGAGCGATCGCATTTGGCGGCTGGTATTACGTCAACACGCAAGACGAAAAGGCGAGCGCCGAGCTTTCGACGGCGGTCCGCACCTTTGAAACGCCGGTGCGTCCGGCGGGCATGCCACCGCAACCGGGGTATGACACCTTCGCGTCGCCCGGGGAGCGTGCCACGGCGGCGCGCAAGCAGTTCCAGGCCATCGTCGATAAGTATCCGCACACCCACACCGCCGACTTGGCGCGGTATTTCGTGGGATTGGCCTCGGCGCAGCTTAATGACAACGCGGCAGCGGAGCGCAGTCTGCAGGAGGCGACCGGCTCTTCGAACGGCGACCTTGCGGCATTGGGCAAGTTCGCGCTGGCTTCCGTTTATCGCGGAGAGAATAAGGACGCGCAGGCCGTCGATCTTTATAAGCAGTTAATCGATAAGCCTACGATCGTCGTCAGCAAAGCGACGGCGCAGCTCGAACTCGCCGGGTTCTACGAGTCGCGGCAGAAGCCGGACGAGGCCAAGAAAATTTACGACCAGGTGGAGAAAGAAAATCCGGCCACCGAGGCGGCGTTGCTGGCGCAGCGCCGAGCCACGGCTGTCAAACAGTAGTTCTCAAGCAGTAGTTTTTCGAGCGGCGATGCGGCGCAAACATGCGATGAGCCGCTCGCAGTCCTCGGCTGTGTTGTAAACGTGCGGCGTCACTCGAATCGAACTTCCGCGGACGCTGACAAATACTTTCTCTCTCGCGAGCACTTCCGGAAGTTCCTTCGGAATCGCCTCTTTCCTCCGCAGGGCCAGGTAGTGAGGCGCGCGCAACGGTTCGGCGGGCGCGGAAAATCCCAAATCCGCCGCGGCGTTCGCCAGTTGACGGTTGAGCGCGCCGGTCGTCTCTGAGATTTGCGCGACTCCCCACTCCAGCAACTGCTTCATGGCGCGCACGGCGGCAGGCAGCAGCGCGAAGTTGGAGCGCTCGCCCATGTCGAAGCGCCGCGCCCCCACGTCGTAGTTTTCCGTGTACAGGACGCTCGAGAAATCGCGAGCGGTGGCGCGTTGAATCCAATTCTCTTCCAGCGGTATTCCGCCCTGCCATTTTGGAGCGACATAGAGAACCCCGACGGAATAGGGCCCGAGCAGCCATTTGTAGCTGGCGGCGACGGCGAAATCCGGCTGCACATCGTGCACGCTGAAGGGCAGCGCGCCAAGCGACTGGGTGAGATCGAGAACCAGCGCGGCGCCGATCTTACGGCAAGCTTCGCCGATGCGGATGAGGTCGAGCCTTCCGCCGCTCGTCCACTGCACGTGCGGGAGTGCGGCGATGGCCACGTCGGCGGTCAGGGAATTCAGAACGGCCGTGGTCCAATCATGATCTTCGGGCCACGGAACGACCTTCAGAGACGCGCCGTTTTCTTCGACGAGACGCTGCCACGGATAGTAGTTGGACGGGAACTGCTCTGCGAGCACGAGAATGTTCTGGCCTTGTCTTACCGGCACATTTCGCGCGGCGGTTGCGATGCCGTAGCTGGCAGAGGGAACGATGGCGATGCAGTCGGCTGAACAGTCGATAAGCTGCGCGGCGGTCGCGCGGAACTCGTCCGATCCCGTAAAAAATTTGTCGGGAGTGAGTTCCCACGGGTGCGCTTTGCGGGCAAGCCCCGCTGCTCCAGCCTCCAGCGCCGGCTTCATCAGCGGCGACATGTAGGCGCAGTTTAGGTAGGCGACGTCGTCGGGGATATCGAAGAGATGGCGCTGGCAGGGAAGCATGGGCTAGTCCGTGGCCATCAGTGTATCAATGCAGAAGGAGTTGGCGGGACTTCAAGGCCCGTTCGGCGAAGGACGACGACTTTGTCGACCAGTTTTCGGATTTCTGGCGAGCGCCCGCCGAGCATTACTCGACGTGGGATGCGGAGCGCGTCTTTCTGGAAATTATGAATGAGCCGGAGTTCGCGGACCGCTAGAAGTGCTGCGGGCGCTGGGGGATGAAGTGAGACTGGGTGGAAAATCGTTTCTCCAGTACCTGTTGTACGGAGCCCCCTCATATCTTCTGCCCCTTCCACTTCCCTCGCTTGAAGAGCACCGCGCTAGCGGCGGCGATGGAGCATTCCGCGATCACGATCGCGATGTACACGCCGTTGGAATGTAAGCGCATCGGAATCGCCAGCCAGTACGCCAGAGGGATTTCCAGCAACCAGAAGCCGAAGAAATTTACGATGGTGGGCGTGACCGTGTCGCCGGCGCCGTTGAAAGCCTGCATCATGACCATGCCGTAGGCGTATCCGATGTTGCCGTAGCTGACGATGCGCAGACAGGTCGCGGCGAGCGGAGCGACCGCCGGATCCTGGGTGAACAGACGCGCGATCGGCTCGGCCTTGAGTACGAGGAACACTCCCACCGATCCGAGGAAAAGCATGTTGTAGAAACCGGTGCGCCAGACCGCTTGCTCGGCGCGTTCGGGCTTTTTGGCGCCGAGGTTCTGGCCCACTAGCGTGGCGGCAGCATTGCTGAGTCCCCACGACGGCAGGATGAGAAACACGACGATGCGAATGGCGATGGTGTAACCCGCGAGCGCGGCGGCCCCGAAGACGCTCACGATGCGCACCAGCCCGATCCAACTGGTGTGCGCGATGGCGAACTGCAGGATTCCCGTCAAAGACACGCGCACCAGCCGCAGCAGCACGCTGAAATTCACGCGAATCTGCCGCGTCAGAATGTGGATGCGCTCGGTCCCGCGCAGTAGGCGGTAGAACTGGTAGCCCACTCCTATGCTGCGTCCGGTGAAGGTGGCAAGAGCGGCACCGGTCACGCCCAGGCGCGGAAAAGGTCCCAGCCCGAAAATCAGGCAGGGGTCGAGAATTAGATTGACGATGTTCGAGACCCAGAGGAGCCGCATGGCGATGGCGGCGTCACCCGCGCCGCGGAAGATCGCATTGTTGAGAAACAACATGAGGATGGCGCCGCTGCCGCCGAGCGCAATTCGGGCATAGCCGCTGCCCATTGAGACAATATCGCCCGAAGCGCCCATCAGCCGCAGCAACTGGGGCGCGTAGATGAAGCAGGGAATTCCGACGGCAAGCGACGTGGCCAAGCCCAGCACAATTGCCTGCACTCCGGCGACGGCCGCGCCCTCGGGGTTTTTCTCACCAATGCGCCGCGCCACCATCGCCGTGGTGGACAAGCTCAATCCGATGCCCACGGCGAAAACCAGGCTCAGCAGGGACTCGGTGAGTCCAACCGTGGCGACGGCGTTAGCGCCGAGCCGTCCAACCCAGAAAACGTCCACCACCGCGAACAGCGATTCCAGCACCATCTCGAGGACCATGGGCACGGCGAGCAACAGAATCGCCCGGTTCAGATTGCCCGTCGTGTAGTCCTGATGAGAGCCACGGATCGCTTCCCACAGAGAACTCCATAGGCTGCGCTCCGGTGAGGGTGGCGGAGTATTGATTGCCGTAACGGCGTCCATAAATACCTGACAGACCTTCTACGCGTCGCTTCCGCGCTTCCTCCTAATGGAAGTGGCACGACTGCGTGGCTAGAGCAACGGAAAAGAAAACCGGATATCCGCAAGTGCGGATCGCAAACGCGGATCAAAAGAGCGGCGAATTAGACGCGGTCGTACATCGTAGAATCCTTAGTGGGTCGGCGGGCCTTGTAATACGAAGTTGCCTTCAGGCCGCCGAGTGACAAACATTATATCTATAACTCCCGTGCGCAGGCAATGGCGCAGAACTCAGTCCAGACTGCCCTGCTCAAGCACGACATTCTCCCGCACAATCAGCCGGTGGGCGGCCATTTCGCGCAGCTTGGGCAGAACGCGGCTGACGTGCTCGTCGGTGTCGACGAACGAGATCACGACGGGCAACTGACCTCCAGCTTCGACCAGGTGCGCGGTGTGGACTTTGTCGCGTCCAAGGAAGCCGGCTACGGCGTGGAAGGCGACGGCTCCGAAGACATTTTCTTCGCGCAGGTATTTCAGGATCTCCAGATGCAGCGGACGATGGTGCCAGGAATCGCCTTCGGTGAGATAGATGGTGACTTGAACGGCCATAACGATGCCGGCTGCCATTTTACAGCCCCCGGGCGATTGCGGCGCCAGCCAAGACGGCGACTAGGCAGAGCGCGTTGCTGGCCACGATGTTGATGCCGGTCAGGAGCCATTGGCCCTGCTCCATCAGCGCGAAGCTTTCGAAGGCGTAGCTGGAGAAAGTGGTGTATGAGCCGCAGAAGCCAATGGCGACCAGCAGGCGCCAACGCGGGTCGAGCAGCGCGCGTTCGGTCGAGAAGACGAGAAAGAATCCGACGACGAGGCTGCCGGTGATATTGATCAGCAGCGTGCCGTAGGGGAACGCGGACGAGATATCGCGGGCGATCAGAGTGCTGAGGAAGTAGCGGGCGCTGGCTCCGGCCACGGCGCCGACGGCGATCCATATATAGTTGGAGAGATAGTTTGCGAGATGATTGACGAGATAGCTCACGGCGGAGTTCTCCTGCAAAAGTTCTGTAGGAGTCATTAGCCGAACGGGCGGTTAATGGCGAACTCCATCGCCAACTCATCAGTATAACGTAGAGGCCGGCGAGGGCGGAGATGACTTCGGTGCGTACTTTTGTGCGAATTTGGGCGCGAGGATCTGGTTAGAAAAGCTCCCAGCCAGCGGACGGGGAAGTGACTTCCGAGACCTGTCTCTCAGCGGCTACAATGAACGCGTGGTCTTCGTTCTCGATAACTACGATTCGTTCACTTACAACCTCGTCCAGTACATTGGCGAACTGGGCGCCAAGGTTGAGGTTCGCCGCAACGACGAAGTGACGATCAAAGAGATTGACGCGATGCAACCCGAGCGCATTGTCGTTTCTCCCGGACCCTGCACTCCGCAGGAAGCCGGCATCAGCATCGAACTGATCCGCCATTTCGCGGGCAAGGTGCCGCTGCTCGGAGTTTGCCTCGGACACCAGGCCATTGGCGCAGCTTTCGGAGGCCAAGTGGTTCGCGCGAAGAACTTGATGCACGGCAAAACCAGCCAGGTCGAGCACGACGGCAAAACCATCTTTCGCGGCCTGTCTTCGCCGATGACGGCAACCCGCTATCACTCGCTGATCGTCGCCGAAGACGGCCTGCCCAGCGATCTCGAAGTCAGCGCCTGGACTCACGACAGAGACGGGACGAGAGTCATCATGGGCCTGCGACATAAGAAATTCCCCGTCGAGGGCGTGCAGTTTCATCCCGAAAGCGTGCTGACGGACGAGGGGAAGAAACTGGTGGCGAATTTTCTGCGCGGTTGATTCTACTCACCTCAAAAAGCGCGATGAGTGGGATACTCGGCGTACAGCGGAGTCGAACGGCGTCGCTGTTCGACCGGGCCCGCCGAGGGGGGCCGTCTCCAGGTAGTAGGCTACTTTGAGAGGAAGAACTTATGCGGTGGTTTTGCACTCGAAAAGCCAATATCGATCCTGACCTTCGCGACACCTTCGAGAGGTACGGCGTGGTTGGCATGCAAGTTACCCTTGCGTCAACTAACGCTTTTCTCCACAAGGGGAAGATTGTTATGGCTGCGGATGTCTCGGGTGACATCTTGCCATGGCTGACGGAGCAATTCGACCGCGCTGAGCGAAAAGAAACATGGCTTATGACGATGGAAATAGCAATTACACTACTTGTTGCTGCTGAAGTGTTCATGTCCATTCTGGATTTTTATTGCCGACATTCAAAGTAGCCCACTACCCGTCTCCAGGTGAGTTTGACCGCGCTTCTACGGCGAGATAGTATCGGTTTCATGGCCAAGGCCCGATACCACTACAACATCATGCTCCGGCCCGAGCCGGAGGGCGGTTACACCGCGCTAGTTCCGGCGCTGCCGGGTTGCGTCACCTACGGGCGCACGGTGGACGAGGCGCGAGAAATGGTCAAGGACGCGATCTCGGGCTACATCGCCAGCCTGCGCAAGCACAAGGATCCCGTCCCGACCGACGACAACACTTTGGTTGCCTCTCTGGACCTGGAGTATGCCGAAGCTACCCGCCGTTAAGCCGCGCCGGATCATCCAGTTTCTGGAACAGAACGGCTTTGTTTTGGATCACACTTCGGGCAGTCACTTCATTTTCTACAATCCTGTTTGCCGCCGCCGCGCCGTGGTGCCTCAGCACAACCGCGACGTACCGAAAGGAACTCTGATGTCGTTGCTGCGGGAAGCGGGGTTCACCAGGGAGGAGTTGATCGATTTTCTGGCGGGGATGTGACACAAGGTTCCGCTCTGCGCTGGCGGGCTTCGCCCGCAGGGACGACCAAGGGCGGCTGTCTCCACGCAAGCCGGCCACTATTCACTGTTCCTCGCCATCTCCACAGCTCGCAGCACCGCCCGCGCCTTGTTCTCCGATTCTTCAAATTCACGCTGCGGATCGGAATCGGCCACGATTCCCGCGCCTGCTTGCAGGTATGCCTTTTTGCCTTTCATTAGCAGAGTTCGAATCGCGATGCAGGAATCGAGATTGCCCGCGAAATCGGCGTAGAGGACCGATCCGCCATAGACTCCGCGGCGCGCGGGTTCCAGTTCTTCGATGATCTGCATGGCGCGAACTTTGGGCGCGCCGCTCAGCGTTCCCGCGGGAAAGCAGGCGGCAAACGCGTCCATCGCATTCAGCTCCGGACGCAACCGCCCTTCGAGCGCTGAAACTAGGTGCATCACGTGCGAGTAGCGCTCCACGCACATCAGGTCGCGGACTTTTACCGATCCATACTCGCTGACGCGGCCCAGGTCGTTGCGGCCAAGGTCCACCAGCATCACGTGTTCGGCGCGCTCTTTCTCGTCGGCGAGCATTTTCGTTTCCAGCGCTGCGTCTTCCGCTTCGTCGCGTCCACGCGGATGCGTCCCCGCAATCGGACGGTATTCGAGCTTTCGTCCGCTGGCTCGCACCAGCATTTCGGGAGACGAACCGAGCACGTGCATTTCTCCCGCATCTTTCCGCGCGGCGTTTTTCCGCCCAGCGCCGAACCGCAAAAAATACATGTACGGCGACGGATTCACCGTCCGCAGCGCGCGGTAGAGATCGAGCGGAGCGACACCCGGCTCGAAATCCCAGCGCTGCGAAAGCACGACCTGGAAAATGTCGCCGGCGGCGATGTACTCCTTGGCCCGCCTGACGTTTTCGAGAAACTTCGGCTTCGCGGTGCGCGACCGCAGCTTCAACTTTAGCTTTGACTTTGCCAGCTTGGACTGCGTGGCCGCTTTGCGCCAGTGCGCCGGTTTCCATCCCGCCGCGAGCTTTTTCTCGATGCGCGCGATGTCCCTCACGGCACACTCGTAGGCAGCCTTGGGCGCTTGGCGCGTCACATCCGCCGACGCCACAATGTGGATCTGGTGCCGCAGGTGATCGAAGGCGAGAATGCGATCGAAAAACATGAGCACGCAGTCGGGAACATCGAGGTCGTCGGAAGCGTGCTCGCCGATATTTTCGAGTTGCCGCACAATGTCATACGCGCAATAACCGACCGCGCCGGCGGTGAAGGGCGGCAAACCCTCCACCGTCGCCGGACGATGCTGCTGCAAAAGTTCCTTGATGACATCGAAAACATTTCCCGCGCGCCGCTCGATTTTCTTAATACCGCTGCGTTCGATTGTGATCTCGGCGCCGCGCGACTCCAGCCGCAGAAACGGACGCACGCCAAGAAACGTGTATCGCCCAATCTTTTCTCCGCCTTCGACCGACTCCAGCAGGAAGGCATCCGGCTCTCCGTCAGAGACGGCAAGAAAGGCGGAAACCGGCGTCAGCAGGTCGGCGGAGATGGACTTCACGACCGGAACCAGTGTGGCGTCGCGCGATAATCGGGCGAACTCCTTGTAGTCGGGACGGATCATGTGTCTCCCCAGGATTGCATTATAAGGAAGCCGATCGTTGTACCCACGTTCGACATTCATCACACCGTCGCTTGCCTAGCTTGCGGGGCGGCAATATACTTTGCGCAGCTTGCCTGACTTGGGCGGTCGATCACAATCGTAATCGCAATCCTACGGAGACTTTTATGACGACAGTGGACCTTGAACAGGAGACTAATCCCTGGCAGGCGCAAGCCACCCGCTTCGACCTGGCCGCGCATAAGCTGAATCTCGATGAAGGACTTTGGAGAGTTCTGCGGAGTCCGAGCCGCGAAATTATCGTGCATATCCCGGTGCACATGGACGACGGGCGACTGGAAGTGTTCACCGGGTACCGTGTGCAGCACTCGATTGCGCGCGGCCCGGCCAAGGGCGGACTGCGCTACGCGCCCGACGTGAACCTCGACGAAGTGCGCGCGCTGGCGAGCTGGATGACGTGGAAGTGCGCGGTGGTGAACATTCCGTTCGGCGGCGCCAAGGGCGGGATCATTTGCGATCCGCACAGAATGTCACAGGGCGAGTTGGAGCGCATGACCCGCCGCTACACCGCCGAGCTGTTCGATTTCATCGGGCCGGAAAAGGACGTCCCCGCGCCCGACGTGAACACCAACGAACAGACCATGGCCTGGATCATGGACACCTATTCGATGCACGCGCGCCAGACCGTCACCGCCGTCGTCACCGGCAAGCCAATCAACATCGGCGGATCGCGCGGGCGCCGCGAGGCTACGGGGCGGGGCGTCCTTATCGTCTGCGAACAGGCGGTCAAGAAATTGCGGCTGAATCGCGAGACAACGCGCGTCATCGTGCAGGGCTTCGGCAACGTCGGTTCGAACGCAGCGCGGCTTATGGCGGAAGCCGGATACAAGATCATCGGCATCGTCGAGGTTGGCGGAGGCCTGTACAAGAAGGACGGAATCGACATTGGAGCGCTGTGGGAATTCCGCCAGCGCAATGGCACCATTCACGGCTTCACGGGCGCCGAGCCGTACGATCCGGACGAGCTGTTGCTGGCCGATTGCGACATCCTGATTCCGGCGGCCACCGAAAACGTGATCACGAGCCAGAATTCGGACCGCGTGAAATGCAAAATCCTGGCCGAAGGCGCGAATGGCCCCACGACCGCAGTGGCCGACGATATCCTCTCCGAGAAAAAAGTCTTCGTCATTCCCGACATCCTGGCGAACGCTGGCGGTGTTACTACTTCTTACTTCGAGTGGGTGCAGGATCGCCAGGGCTACTTCTGGAAGGAATCGGTGGTCAACGAGCATCTGGAGGACATCATGGTTACGGCGTTCGACGATGTTGTCCGGTACTCTGAAACTCATGGCGTGAACAACCGGATCGCCGCCTACATGCTGGCGATCGACCGCGTGGCCTACACCATCCGCCAGCGCGGAATTTACGCTTAGGGAACATTGAGGCTTTGGAGGGTCCATGAAATCGGTCTGCAGAGGCTTGACAGCTCGGATTCTAGCTTTGCTGTTCTCAGTTTCGTTGACGAGCGTTATCGTTGCAGCGCAGAGACCCGAACCCGGCTCAAAGCCTGAGGCCATGGCGACGCCGGCTCAGATTGCGAAGGTGGCCGCAGGCGACAAGCTCGACCTCAACACCGCTACCGCTGATCAACTCAAGGCCCTACCCGGTATCGGCGACGCCTACTCCCAGAAAATCATTGCCGGCCGCCCCTATCGCACGAAACTCGACCTGGTCCATAAGAAGATCATTCCCCAAGCCACCTACGACAAGATCAAAGACCAGATCATTGCCAAGCAGCCGACGCCCAGTGCCATGACCCCGGCAGCACCGAAATAGTCGGGCGCCGCGTTGCCCATCATTCTCGGAACGTCTCTGTCCTAACTACATATTCTCCTGATTGCGTTCCCTCGCAGCGTGGAGGATAATCAAAAATGTATTCCGGCAGCCCTTCCGGAAACTTGCCGAGCCGCGGTGAACCTGCCTAATTCCATCACGCTGATCCGCATTTGCAGCATTCCTTTGCTGATCTGGATTCTGTCTTCCAACCACTTCAGCAGCGAACACGGGACCAAAGAGCTGCTAGCCTCGGCAATATTCATCGCTGCCTCCATGACCGACGGCATTGACGGGTATCTCGCGCGCAAGCGCGGCCAGATCACCACCATGGGTATTCTGCTCGATCCCATGGCTGACAAACTTCTCATCGCCGCCGCTTTCGTCACCCTTGTTCAGTTCAATCCCAGCCTGGTTCCCGCATGGATTGCCGTGATCATCATTGGCCGTGAATTTCTGGTGAGCGGCCTGCGCTCCATCGCTGCGTCCGGGGGATTTACCATCGAAGCTAGCGAACTGGGCAAATTCAAAATGGTTGTGCAGATCGTTTCAGTGGTTGCCGTCATTCTCGATCACCGCTGGAAAGAGTGGCCGGTCTATGGAAATTTTATCTTCCCGGTGCACTGGATCGCCTACGCAGCGATCTGGTTCGTGGTCTGCGTTTCGCTGATTTCCGCCGTCGATTATTTTGCCGCATTCTGGTCGAAGATTGACCGGCAAGTTTCCAAGCGTCGTCGCCGCGCGTTTATTCTCAGCCGTCGCCGCAAGACTCAACCGGCCCCGCGAGCGGCCGATGCCGATGTCGCACCTTCAACATAATTCGTTGTCAGCCGTTGCGTCCTCGGAAGTTGCCGGCCACGAGTTCTCTCCGGAAGAGTGTGCCCTGCTGCTGCGTCTGGCGCACGATTCCATTTCCTCCGCGTTGCAGCTGCGCGAGATTTCCTTCGATCCCCCAACTCCACATCTAGCCGAGCACCGCGGCGCCTTCACTTCGCTCTACCTGCATGGCGAACTGCGCGGATGCGTCGGTTATGTCTTTGCCACCTCTTCGATCTACCGCGCCGTGGCGGAAACCGCTCGCGCCGCCGCTTTTGACGACAACCGCTTTCCACCGGTGACCAACGACGAAGCACCGCATCTCGAGATCGAGCTAAGCATTCTGTCACCTCCGCAGCCGATTGAAGCGGAAGCCGTTGAAGTCGGACGCCACGGCCTGCTCATCAGCCAACATGGCCGCCGCGGCCTGCTGCTGCCTCAAGTCCCCGTCGAGCACAATTGGGACCGCACCACCTTCCTCCAGCAAACCTGCCGCAAGGCTGGACTCCCGCCGGACGCCTGGCAAAAAGGCGCAACCCTCCAAGCCTTCACCGCCGAAATCTTCAGCGATAAGACCTTCTAATCGCGCCACAGACGGCGTGAGACGCTCATCTCCGCGCGCTGGTTACTCCCGTCACTCTCAAACGTTGGGCTGATCCCGCAAGTGTGCACTCATCCCTACCGATGAAAGGCTAGAGCCGCAAATCGCCCGCGGAGGTTGAATGTCCCTTCTCTTTGTAACGCTCACACGCCGTCGCGTTTTTTCATTTCTAGTCCTAACAATCTTCTTAACGCTTCTTCCTCAGGACATCACCGCCAGAATCCAGACTCCCTACTACCCTCCGAATTCGCCGTTCGCGCAGCCGCAAGACCGTATCACCAAGTTCGTTGACGATGAACAGCGGGTAACCCTTAACGGCAACCGCCATCCCCTGGCTCTCGTGCAATATGACGCCGGCGCTGTATCGCCTGACTTCCGCATGGATCGTATGCTCCTCACTTTGCTTCCAGACGCCGCACAGGAAGATGCCCTTACCCAGTTGCTCGACGCGCAGCACAATCCAGAGTCGCCTTACTACCACCAGTGGCTCACTCCGGAACAATATGGTGAGCGCTTCGGTGTCTCCGAAGCCGACGCAGCGCAGGTTACAGCATGGTTGACATCCTACGGAATGGAAGTGGAAGAGCTCACCGCCGGACGCCGGTCCATAATCTTCAGCGGCACCGCGGCGGAAGTCGAGTCAGCCTTTCATACTCAGATTCATACTTACAAGATTGGCGGCGAAATCCACCACGCCAGCGCGAGCGATCCGGAAATCCCCATGGCTTTCGCCCAAGTTGTAGGAGGCGTGGTTTCGCTGCACGATTTCCGCAGCAAACCCATGCACAACGGAGCCCGCATACCCACACCCGATTTCACCAGCGGTGGTTCGCATTACCTCGCCCCAGCAGATTTCGCCACCATCTACGATCTGGGCCCGCTTTATCAGCAATCCATCAATGGCAACGGGCAGTCGGGGGCCATCGTTGCCCGCTCAAACATCAGCATCGCTGACGTACGCCAGTTCCGCACGTCGTTCGGCCTACCCGCAAACGACCCGCAGATCATCGTCAACGGAAGCGACCCTGGCATTGTCAGCTCGGGCGAAGAGACGGAAGCCGACCTTGACGTGGAGTGGTCCGGCGCTGTGGCCAAAGATAGTGTCATCAAGTTTGTCGTCTCGAAATCCACGAGTTCGAGCGACGGAAGTTATCTTTCCGCGCAGTACATCGTGAGCCACAATCTGGCGCCGGTGATGAGCATGAGCTTCGGCGTGTGCGAGGCCGCGCTCGGTTCTTCGGGAAACAGTTTCATCGATAGCTTGTGGCAGCAGGCGGCAGCGCAAGGTATCACGGTATTCGTGTCATCCGGAGACAGCGGCGCGGCCGGATGCGATTCGCCATCCGCCTCGCGAGCTACTCACGGGCGCGGCGTGAACGGTCTCTGCTCCACTCCTTACAGTGTGTGCGTCGGCGGCACGGAGTTCAACGACGCCTCCCATCCATCTCTCTACTGGTCGCCCTCTAACACATCGGGCACGGAAGCGTCAGCGTTAAGCTATAGACCGGAGGTCGCTTGGAATGAAAGTGCCGCGGGCGGCCTTTGGGCCAGCGGCGGCGGCAGCGAGCCCACTCTATCCCAAGCCTTCGTGGCAAACAGGAACGGGCCTTCCGGCCGACGGCAAGCGCGATGTTCCCGACATTTCTCTCACCTCTGCCGGCCACGATGGCTATCTCATCTACCAGAACGGCGGACTCTATGTCGTAGGCGGTACGTCGGCTGCTTCCGCATCGTTTGCTGGAGTGATGGCGTTGGTGGTGCAGAATGCGGCGGCTCGTCAAGGCAATGCCAATACCGGGTTCTACTCGCTGGCCAGCAAGCAGAGGGCAGGGTGGAGCATCCGTTTGTCACGACATCACCAGCAGCAACAACAGCGTCCTGGACAGACCGGTTTCAACGCGACACCGGGAGACGATCAAGCCACCGGCCTCGGCTCCATCGATGCGTCTGTACTTGTGAGCCACTGGAGCGGCGCTACCGCCGCGCCCACATTGCATGCGACCGCTTCTTCCAATCTTCTTGCCATCGTCGCCGGATCAAATGACAGCATCGGCTTAAATGTCACGGTCAGCGGGGGTTTCAATGCTGCCATCGCCTTTTCTGTGAGGGGATTGCCCAGCGGAATCTCCGCCCAGTTCACGCCAGCAACGTTGTCAATGCCAGGATCAGGTGCCCGCGTCCTTAAACCCACCGCGACCACCCGCGCCAAGCCTGGCACGTATTATGCCACCGTTTCGGCAAGCAGCGGATCAACCACTCAGAAAATACCTCTTGCCATCACATGCCGCCGCCACATAGTTCCTCATCGATGATTGATGCTGCTCATCGATGCTGATGAATTGATGCTGATGATCGACGGGTAGATTGATACGAGACCCGTCCGACGAATTCGGCTACTTCCGAGCTCGCGGCCCGGCAGCTTTTACTTCTGGTGGGGCGTCGAAATTCTCGAAGTTCTTGGCGAAGCGGTTACGGAGGTCTTCGGCAGCCTTGTCGTACGCCGCCTTGTCGGCCCAGGCATTGCGCGGATTGAGCACCTGCGGCGGAACTCCCGCACAAGCTCTTGGGATGCTGAAGCCAAAGGTGGGCTCGACCAAGAATTCCTCTTTAATCAGATGACCTTCAACGGCGGAATCCACCATGGCACGGGTGTAGGGAATTTCCATGCGCTTTCCTACACCGTAGGGCCCGCCCTGCCAGCCGGTGTTGACCAGCCAGCACTGGGCGTTATGTTCGCGCAGGCGGCGCCCCAGCATTTCTGCATAAGTTTTTGGTGGCAGTGGCAGGAAAGGCGATCCAAAGCAGGTTGAGAATGTAGCCTGCGGCTCCAGCAAGCCGGCTTCGGTTCCCGCGACCTTTGCGGTGTAGCCGGAAAGAAAATGAAACATGGCCTGCTCGGCCGTGAGCCGGGAAATGGGCGGCAGCACGCCGAAGGCGTCGGCGGTCAGGAACACAACATTCTTGGGATGTCCCGCCAACCCAGGGATCACGGCGTTATCGATAAAATCCACGGGATAGGCCGCGCGGGTGTTTTCCGTTTTGCTGCCGTCGTTGTAGTCCGGGATGCGTGTGTGAGGATCGAGCACGACGTTCTCCAGTACGCATCCGAAGCGCAGCGCATTCCAGATTTGCGGCTCGTTTTTGTGCGAGAGATTGATGCACTTGGCGTAGCAGCCGCCTTCAAAGTTGAAAACTCCATTAGCGCTCCAGCCGTGTTCGTCGTCGCCAATCAGCAAGCGCGAGGGATCCGCCGAAAGCGTGGTCTTGCCGGTTCCGGAAAGACCGAAGAAAAGAGCACTCACGCCGTTGTGGCCCACGTTCGCCGAGCAGTGCATGGGAAAAACATTGCGCGGCGGGAGCATGAAGTTCATCACGCTGAAGATGGATTTCTTCATCTCTCCGGCATAGGAGCTACCCCCAACCAGCACTGTTCTGCGGGAGAAGTTGAGTGCAACAAAAACCTCGGAGTTGACCCCGTCGCGCTTGGGATCGGACTTAAACTCAGGAGCGCAAATCACGGTGAACTCGGGATGATGTGTCTTCAATTCTTCCGCCGAGGGCCGCAGAAAAAGTTGATGTACGAACAGGTTGTGCCAGGCATACTCGTTGACGATCCTCACCGGCAGGCGATATTCCGGATCGGCCCCGCAGAAGAGATCCTGAACGAAGAGTTCGCGGCCGCGCAGGTGCTCCATGACACGCTCGTACAGGGCATCGAACTTCTCCGGTTCCATGGGAGCGTTCACGGCGCCCCAAGCTACGGCATCGGCGGTGACCGCGTCCTTCACAATGAACTTGTCCTTGGGCGAGCGGCCGGTGCGGTTGGTGTAGCCCACCAGCGACCCGTTTGCGGCTAGCTTGGCTTCGTTGCGGCGGATGGAGTGCTCCACCAGCTCAGCCGGAGAAAGATTGAAGTGGGTTCGACCGTCGCCGAGCAACTCCGCCACATCGCTGACCTGCATTGTGGTCCCCATAAAATCTCCTCAAATTAAGGACAAAAGGCAAATGCCGTATTGTGCCTGAAAGGGGGGGGGCTGCCAAGTGCGAGGATCACAACCGAAGTGGCTGCGTCAGACGGCGGCCGGCGCCTGCATGGCGGAGACCACAGCTTCCAGATGAGCCAGCGTTTCCTCCACCGTAAGCGAGTACATGTCGCGGCCCAAACCTTCGCCAGCCTGGAGCGCGGCTTGCAAATAATGGCCGGCAATCTCAACGGCCAAAGAATCGGTGATGGCCTTGCCGGTACGCTTTTTGTATTCCACCCAAGCGGGGTGCGGCAGTGCCACCCAGACGGTGTTCCCATCGACCAGAAATTTTATGTCGACGGCATCGGCGTGACGCGTGGCGATGGCAACGATCAGCGCCTGATAGACGCAATGAACCTGCTTCTTGGTCCAGCGATCGGTGGCGGTGAAATCTCCAAACACGGCTCTTAAAACTATAGCGGACGGGATGCGGTCCGGGCAAATAAGGCTTGCGCGGAGATGCTCATGTAGGGACAGCCGCCCTCGGCTGTCCGGCCGAGCGCAGCTCGGAGGCTTCTCCTCAAGGCCGGCAAACTGAGACAGGACCGCCGCTGTCCCGACGGGACATTGCCGATCAGCCTCCGGCGATGGCTCCCAGGACGATCAGCGGTTCTGCCCCGGATACGACCGAGTCGGGCAGCGGGGCGTCCGGGGGTTCATGGGACAGGTCCTGTTCGCAAGCAAAGAACCGCAAGAACGGCCGGCGCTGCTGCGTGACTTGATCGCGGATCGTGCCGCACAGCATGGGATAGCGGGCCTCGAGCGCGTTGAGCACCGAGCGTTGTGTGACCGGGCCTTCGACCTCGAGCGTCACCTCGCTGCCAACGCGCGCCAGCGTTCGCAGATGCTGCGGGAGTATGACGTGGATCATATTCGCTTGCCGAGTATCACTTTACGACGAGAGCAAGACGACCTATATTTCCTATGGCCACCCGACGCCTGGTGCGGGCGCTTGGGCGGTGAGCACCTGGCCTGTTCCTAGCCCGTCCATCATTTTCGCAAAACCATGCCACTCGGCCGCGACGATGAATAGCGTTTTCCTGTCGTCACCTCCGAGCATGCAGGCAAAGCAGCCGCGATCAACGTTGATCGTCTGCAGCACCTCACCCCCTTCGCGGACGCGCACGCAGCGTTTGTTGGGAACGTCGGCGTACCACACGGCTTGATCGGCGTCGATGCAGATGCCGTCGGGGTGGCCGTCAACGTCGGCCCAAACCCGCCGATTCGACAAACTTCCGTCCGCAGTGATGTCGAATGCGGTGAGTCTTCTGCCGTGGGACTCGGCAATGATGAAGGTAGAGTTATCGTGCGTTACGGCCATGCCATTCGGGAAAGCGATGCCGTCGGCCACCTGTCGAGCCGAGCCATCGGGGGCGACCAGTGCAATGATTCCCGGTCCGCCGTTCACATAGACGTTGTCGCGGCCGTCCACGACAATCTCATTCCAGCCTTCGTTCGACAGGCCGCGCAGATCAGCATGAGTCACCAGTTGTCCATTAGGTTCTTGGCGCAACAGAAGGCTCTCGCGCCCTGAGACGACGAGCAGGCGTCCGTCTTGCTGCCAGTCAATGCAAAATGGAAGGGTGGTCGGCACGCGAACCATGACTTGGCTGTTGCCCTCGAGATCGACGGCAACAACTTCTTGCATGCCCCAGTTGGAAAACCAAAGACGACCCTCGTGCCAACGCGGCGACTCGCCAAACCCTAGGCCGGTCAACAGGATTTGCGCCTCAGCCATTGAGGATTCGCTTGACGGCATCACAATCTCCTTCAATCGAGACATAATTCATCCTCCATGTGTGGACTTCTCTGAATCCAGGGTCTGCACCTCTACACTAAGTACGGCCGGCAAATCCCGCACAATCGGGGCCCAGCTGTCTCCGGCATCGGCCGACGCGTAGACCTGCCCGCCGCTGGTGCCGAAATATACGCCGCATCTGTCGAGTGAATCGACGGCCATGGCGTCGCGCAACACGTTGACGTAGCAATTGCTTTGCGGCAAGCCTTTCGTCAATGGCTCCCACTCGTTTCCTCCCGTTCGGCTGCGGAAGACGCGCAGCTTGCCATCGGGAACAAAATGTTCCGAGTCGCTCTTGATGGGGACAACGTAAATCGTTTCCGGCTCATGTGCGTGCACGTCGATGACGAATCCAAAATCCGTGGGAAGGTTTCCACTGATCTCCTGCCAGGAGTCGCCGGCGTTGTCGCTGCGCATGACGTCCCAATGCTTCTGCATGAACAGCACGCCGGGACGCAACGGGTTCATGGCAACGTGGTGAACGCAGTGGCCAACCTCGGCGGTTGGGTTGGGAATGTATTTCGAGTACAGTCCACGGTTGATCGGCGTCCAGGTTTTGCCGCCGTCATCGGTGCGGAAAGCGCCCGCTGCCGAGATGGCGATAAAGATTCGGTCAGGGTTGCTAGGGTCAAGAATGATGGTGTGCAGACACATCCCGCCCGCGCCGGGTTGCCACATGGGGCCGGTGCCGTGTCCCCGTAGGCCGGAGAGTTCCTGCCAGTTCTCGCCGCCGTCCGTCGAGCGGAAAAGGGCGGCATCTTCCACGCCCGCATACACCGTGTTCGGATCGGTGAGCGATGGTTCGAGATGCCACACCCGCTTGAACTCCCAAGGATGCTGCGTGCCGTCGTAGAACTGGTGCGTGGTGAGCGGCTTGCCAGTTTCGGCAGACACGTCGTAGACAAACTTGTTGCTGGTGCCTTTCGGGGGACCCGGCGCGGGAAGTTCTCCGGGCGGCGTTCCGGGTTGGTGCCAGGTCTTCCCGCCATCATCCGAGCGCTGAATCAACTGCCCGAACCAGCCGCTGGATTGCGACGCATAGAGTCGATTCGGATCGGCGGGCGATCCCTTCACGTGATACATCTCCCATCCTGCAAAGTGCGGCCCGCTGACGTTCCATTTTTCGCGCTTGCCATCCGCTGTCAGGATGAACGCGCCTTTCCGCGTGCCGACCAGAACTCGTACGTTGCTCATCGCTTCCTCTCTTGGTTGAAATTTATTTCCTCTCGGCTCGACCGTATCCGTTGTTTTCAAGCTCTCTGGTAACTCAATATCACGACCCCCGAGACAAGAACTTTCGTAGCCAGAAGTTTCAAGCGGATTCTTTCTCTTATGCCCGTGAACAAAGGCCTGCCTTTGCCGAGGAGAACCGGGTTGACGATGACACGGTACTCATCGACCATCCCTAATTGCAAGAGAAACGATGCGAGCTTGGCGCTGCCCAAGACCACGATGTCCTTGCCAGGCTGTTGTTTCAATTTCGAAACTTCTTCCGGAATGCTGGTGCTAACCAGTCTCGAATTATTCCAGGTTACTTTTTGCAGAGTCTTGGAGAAAACGACCTTGGGCAGACTGTTCATCTTCTCGGCGATTTCATCAGACGGAGCGTTCGGCCAGTAAGCGGCCATAACTTTGTAAGTGGTCGCGCCGAAGAGCAGGACGTCGGCCCTGCACAGCATATCTTTGGCGTATGCATGAAATTCGTCGTCGACCACATGCCAATCTAACTCTTTCTTCGGCCCTTCAAAGAAGCCATCCAGCGATGCGAGATTTGAAACAATTACTTTGCGCATGATTGTTTCTTTCAACCAGGATTTCGACAGTCCTTTTAAACGGTCATTACTGAGATGTGAAGTCAGTGCGCGTCCGTGGATGCATCCGTTCCGTCCGACCACTTGCCGACCGGAATGAGGAATACGGTCAGTCGATCCAGAGTGTCCTTAGACGCCAGAATCGGGGAGCCTGGCAGATCTGCGCCCCATACGGCGTCCGTTTGAGGCACGAAAAACATCAGGTGGGGATGCCAGTGCCCGTCACGGTCGCTCAAGTATGAGTGTTTTGACATCATGTAACACATCGCGCCAGACTCCGGCATCGGCAATTCTTTCTTGTCGAAAGCGGCTTTGACACTCTCGGACATTTGAGCTTTGGATCGTCCAGCCAATACCAACTCTGTCTTCTTCACAGTAATTGGGAGGTAGGATCGTACGGCCGGCGGGTTCAAACAGATCGCAGCCCGAATCTTGGGATTCCAAAAATTAGGGTCGTCGGTTCCGGCGATCCATGATCGTAGCACCATACACACGAAGCCGTTCGTGCCCTTAACCGCGGTTTCGTAACCGTGCGGTCCCAGGACCAAAACTTCGGCATCGCGTGAAATGGACTCTGGGGCCGCGCTTTGTGCCAGAGCGATCTCGGCCTGACGAGCCATCATGTATTGGTCAAGCGGAGCCATGCTCGGATACGGTTCCTTTTGCTCCTGTGCCTGCGCTTGCCACGCCCCGCCCAGCACGAGAGCGAGCGCGAATGTTGCCCATGCGATTGTCTGAGCCATCTTTCCGTTCATTGATTGCTCCTGAGTTCTAGGGTTTGAGATGGGAAACGGCCTTAGCCGTTTCCGGATTAGTCGTCAATCGCCTGATAGGCCGAGGTCCAGAAATCGAGACAAACGTTCGGAGGACTCGGAGAAGTCCAGGCGCGCTGCGTCATCAGGATGCCGACCATATCTTCGTTCGGATCCGAATACCACGAAGTCCCCAGGCCACCGTCCCAGCCGAACTTTCCCACCGACCCAGCTACGTCGACGCGCCGTGTAACGACGGACACACCGAGCCCCCAACCGTGGCCATCAAAGTAGCCTGGGACCAGGCCGGACACCGCCTTCTGCTCCGGCGTTAACTGGTCGGTTGTCATGGTCTCGACCGAAGGCCTCGACAAGATGCGCTCGCTGCCATGGTTGCCGTGATTGAGCAGCACAAGGCCGAAAGCCAGATAGTCGTCGATGGTCGAGACCAGCCCCGCGCCACCAGAGGGGAATGCTGGCGGTCGGCTCCATTGCCCGCCCGCGGACTCGTCATGGACTTCGAGCACACCAGTCTGGAAATTCGGACGGTAACTGGTCGCGAGGCGGTCGATATTCGCAGGGGGCACGCTGAAACCGGTATCCTTCATACCGAGCGGCTCGAAGATGCGCTCTCGCAAAAGAGTCTCGAACGGCTGTCCCGTCGCCCGCGCGATCAAAACGCCCAACACATCGGACCCCATGTTATAGAGCCACTTCTCGCCCGGCTGGCACATCAGGGGCAGCGTCCCCAGGCGTCTGATCCACTCGTCAGGCGCGGGAATCGTCGCCGGATTGGGCGCTCCCTGGCCGAGACGCAGTTCGCTCATGGCCTTTTGGATCGGAGTCGCGTCCGGCGAGATGGTGATACCGAGTCCCATTCGGAAGGTCAGCAAATCGCGCACCGTGATTGGCCGTTTCGCAGGTACGGTGTCGTCAAGCGGGCCATCGAGCCGCTTCAGGACCTTGCGGTTGGCCAGTTCGGGCAGGAGCCGGTCCACCGGGTCGTCCAGCCGCAGCTTGCATTCTTCTACCAGGATCAGCGCCGCCGCGGCCGTGACCGGCTTAGTCATGGAGGCAATGCGGAAGATCGCGTCGCGCTGAATTGCTTTCTTCCCGCCAACCGCCGCCACTCCGATCGCATCCACATGCGTTTCTCCTCGTCGGCTGACCAGCGTGACGAGTCCGGGTACCTCACCGCGATCGACATATCCCGCCATCCCGTCATGCATGCGGTCGAGTCGCGCCTTCGACAATCCTCCAGTGCCCATAGTCTTTTCCCTTTTTCTTGTGTCGTTCCTTTTCGATGGCCACCTTGGCGTGGCGTCCGGCGATTGCGCCGCAACTAGGGCAGGTCTCACCACTGCCGCGGAAGCAGCCGCGGTTTTCAAGAACGCGCGGCGATCGAGTCCCGACATGTTATTCTCCGGCCACCAGCAGCCTAATCTCGCACAGGGATCAGCGCACGCAGCCGCGCATCGCGCAGGAACAGTCCTAACCAAACCACGATGCCGACAATAATCGGAAGGTAGAACGGCTCTCCCACCCGCGCATGCGTGGCCGTTGCCCCGCCTAGATAGCCCGTCATCAGAATCGCGCCGAGGACAGCAGTGCGCGGGATCGCGTACACGATTGCGCATGCTAGTTCCACGAAGGTGATGGGTAGCATCGCGCCGTCGGGGTAGCCGTAATGAGCGAACCCCTGCGCGGCGGCGGCAGGATTCAGCAGACAGAACGTTGCGGTGAAGGCAAACAACAGCACTGGTAGCGAGCTGAGAACGCGCCCGGCCCAGAGCATCTTCTTCGAAGCGGGCGTGGTTTCGACAGTCGTTTTCATGTTTCCTCCCGGACAGTCGTTTGCGCAGGAACGAGGCTACATCGGCTTCGAGCAATTTATCATCCAGGGGATACCGAAGCGGTCAGTGAGCATGCCAAATCGCACCGCCCAAAACGTCTCCTGTATCGGCATGACCACGGTTCCTTTTTCGGAGAGCGCATGAAATACGCGTTCTGACTCTTTGGGAGTCTCGATCTCCAACGACACCGAGAAGCCCTGCGGCTTCTCATAGCGGCCCGGAGGAGCGTCGGATGCCATCAGTGCCCGGTCTCCTAGCAGCAAACGGGCATGAAGAATCTTTTTTTGCCACTCCGGAGGAACATCTTTGGCGGCGGGAGTGCCCTCGTTGGTGAACATGGCATCGATTTTGCCGCCGAGGACCTTCTCATAAAACTTGAAAGCGGCCTCGCAGTCGCCGTTGAAAAGTAGGTAAGGACTCAAATGCATAGATCGCTCCTTGTCATGGATGAACTAGAAAAGTTGCACGCCGACACCAGAAGTCGCGCCGGCACCAGAACTAATGAACTTTAGTCGCCACAGATTGCGACAGCAGCGTCCAAATGCTGACCACCGTCCGCGGAGATCTCGATGCGTGTGATCCGTTTCTCCGGCGTGACGAACTTGTAAGAATCCCGCAAGTCAAGTTTCTTCCCTTTGTCATCGGGGAGCTGGTAATTGTAGTGCCACAGATTCCCCTCGTTGGTTGTCGCTTCTTCGAGCGTGTTGTAATCCTTGCTGATTCCGAGATGCTTGTAAGCCTTGCCTTTGTCGTCATAGGTGAAGATGGTCGGACGGTTTTCCTTCCGCTGGATCTATCTTTTCGCTCAAATACTCGCACACCATGTAGCGCCGGTCGGCAGTCCAGGAGCAGGTAATATGGGACGGCACCGAAGCAGCGTGGCTGTAGGGCGTCTCCTTGGTCTCAACTTGTTCCTTCCAACGCCCCTCCCAAAAATTAAGCTTGTCGCGAGCATCGGCTGTCTTTGAGGAATCCGAGGTTGCGCCGCTTGCCATCAGCCCAAGCGCCAGTACTGACACGATCGAACCTGCCACCCTTCTTGCGCATCCATGCAATCGCATTGTTGACCTCCTAGGCGTATAGGATTTCCGCAGTGATTCAGCGGGTTAGCAATTTAGACGGATTCGACCGGAGCAAGGTAGCTCGGGTCGTCGATCCCACATAAACGAAGAGTATCCATATTTCACTTGCATAATGCAAGTGATAATTTACAATGAAATTTAAAGATGCCGAACCAGGCAGTCTCAAAGCGACGGTCCGAGTGCCCGCTGAACGCTTCAGTGGAGATGTTAGGCGACCGCTGGTCCCTGCTGATCATTCGCGACATGATGTTGCGGGGCTTTCGGAGCTACAAGGAATTCATGGAGTGTTATGAAGGCATCGCGACCAATGTTCTGGCAGACCGCCTGAGGAAGCTTGTAGCTTATGGAATCATCAGGACAGAGCCGGACCCAGCAGATGGGCGCAAGGTCACTTACTTGCTCACGAAAAAGGGAATCGATCTCGCTCCGGTGCTAACGGAGATGGTGCTGTGGGTGGCTGCCCACGAAGATACCGGCAATCAAGCTCTTGTCCGGCTCATGCGAGAGGATAAGCAGAAGTTTCTGGCCGGAGTGCGAGAGCGCTGGGCCAGCCGCCATTGAGGCGGGAACTGGGCTCGAACCACGCATCGGGTAACATGGTTGAGTGTCGAATCGGGTTCCCAAGCAAGCCAAACTCAACGTTCTTCACGCTACCCACCTGAGCAAATTTCCCTGGCTCGTTCACGGATTTTCCACGCGTGTGGGAGGATTCTCACGCGTGTACGGAAAGGCCGCGTTGAACCTGGGACTCACCAAGGATGATTCCAAATCCGCAGTCCAGCGGAACCGCGCTGCATTTCTGGCTGAAGTCGGCGCGAAGTGTAAGTCGAATAGTGGATCCAGCCTCTGGCCGCTGGTCATGCTACGGCAGATTCACTCCGATATCATCCGGTTTGTCGAACCGCCCGTTGAATCGCAGCTGGTCGGCGATGGTCTGGTCACGAACACCCCAGGTTTACTCCTGGCAATTCAGACCGCCGATTGCTTGCCAATCATTCTTGTCGACCCGAAAAGCCGTGCCGTGGGTGTATTTCACGCTGGGTGGCGGGGCACGATCAAGCGGATCGTGGAAAAGGGAGTGGGCGAGATGCGGCGCAGGTTCGGCAGCCGGGCACGCGATCTTGAGGCCGCGATTGGACCCGGCATTCACGGCTGTTGTTATGAAGTGGGCGAGGAAGTTCGTGAAAAGTTCGAGTCGCAGTTCGGGTATGCGGCCAAGCTGTTTCGCGAGGTCGAAGAGCCGGATCCGGTGCGCGAAAAATACCCCATGTTGTTCCTGACGGCGCGCGCCCCCGGCCACAGCGAGTTGCCGAAGAAGATTTTTCTCGACTTGGTGGAAGCCAATCGTCAACAACTGTTGGCTGTTGGCGTTCCGGCAAAGAGTATTGAAGCATCATCCCTCTGCACCAATTGCCGGACAGATTTGCTGTTCTCTTATCGCGCCGAAAAAGGCAAGACTGGGCGGATGATGGGTGTGGTAGGCATCCGTCCATAGTTTCTCTTTCCGATTCGCCTGTGCTACGCCGGTGTTGACGGAATCGTTGGCGTTCCCCCGGTAGCCGGAGGCGCCGCGGGTGGCTCTGCGACTCCTTCATTCACGAGGTCTTTCAACTCCTTACTTGGCTTGAAGAAGGGAATCTTCTTGGCCGGCACCTCGACTTTTTCACCGGTCTTGGGATTGCGTCCCATGCGTGACTTGCGCTGACGCGTGCGAAAACTGCCAAAGCCGCGGATCTCGATTTTATCGCCCGCCCGCAGAGACCGCACCACGCTGTCAAAGATCGTTTCCACGATCACTTCGCTGTCCTTGCGCGTAAGTTCCGCTAAACGAGAGACTTCATCGATCAGGTCGGCTTTCGTCATAGTGCTTCTTCTCTCCTGCGCTGGGTTTTGACTGACATGCCGCCATCTTCTGGCGAAGACCCCCGGGTTCATGCCGGCAACCTTCATAACCTTCTCAAATTTCAGGGGTTGTATGCAAGTCGCAGGTTTAGGACAAGGTGTGAGCCCGGGCTTCAGGCCTCGGCTGTTAGGCTTTGGGCATGGTGGGCGGCGCGTGAGACCCGAAGCCGCGCACTACTTCCACAGGTAATAAAACCCAACGTGCTGCTCCAGCATTTTTTCGGTGTTGGGCAGGTACTGCGAAACATCGCCCAGCATAAGATCGAGCAGCGTCTTGCGGTCCTTCTCCGGGTGCACCAGCGTTGGCTCGCCCGAGATGCCCACCGACTTCGCCGTGTCTTTCACGACGGCTTCGAAGTCGCCAACATTGTCAATCAGCTTCATGGACAAAGCCTGTTCGCCCGTCCACACTTTGCCGTTGGCGATGGCTTTGACATCTTCGAACTTCATCCCGCGGCCATCGGCCACGGCCTGGACGAACTGACCAAACATATTATCGATCAGCGACTGCATGTAGGCCTGCTCGGCGGGAGTGAGGTCGCGGGTAGGATTACCTGTATCTTTAAACTCGCCCGTCTTGAACACGATGCTTTTCAGCTTGGCCCACTTCAGGAGATCGCCATAGTTCACCCACTCGGCGATTACACCGATCGAGCCCACGATGCTGCCGTTGTCCGCATAAATCTTGTTCGACGCCGAAGAAACGTAATAAGCGCCACTGGCGCCCACCGTCTCGATGGAAACCACAATGCGCTTCTTCTTTTCATCGTGGATGCGCTTGACTTCGCGATAGATTTCTTCTGACGCAGCCACGCCGCCGCCAGGCGAATTCACGTGCAGGATGATGGCCTTGATGGAAGAGTCGTCGTTGAACTTCTTGAGTTGGCCCACCACCGGTTCCGGCGAAAGAATCACGCCGTCGAGGTCCACCACGCCGATGCGGTCGCCAAAGCCGTCAAACGAGGTTTCATTGCCGCCGGCACGCAGTGTCAGGTAAACCAGCGAAAACACGGCCAGCACAAAGAGGAAGAATGCTCCTCCGCCAATCAAAATCCAGAGCAGGGTGCGGGAACGTCGTTCAGCCATGAGGAAAGTTTAGCACCCGAGCTAGGGCGTGAGCACTTTTAGAGCCCCACGCTGGATGCTGACCTCGGCTGGTGTACGGCAGACGTATTCGCCGTCAGCGTAGATCTCGACCGGGGTTCCCGTTTCCACGCGAAGGTGCGCGGCCTGGAAGTAATCGACCTCCCGGATGCGCAGGTGGCGACCGAAATAGACCGTGGGAAACATGCAGGCGAGCTTGAAGGGATCGACGGCGCCGATCACGCAGACGTCGAGCCGCCCGTCGTCCATTTCCGCGTGCGGCGCGATCTTCATACCGCCGCCGTAAATCGCGGTGTTGCCGAAAGCCGCTAAAATCGTGGGCCGATCACAGCGAGTGATCCAGCCACCGGCGTCGTTCGGCGCGAAAATTTTCATGGGAAGCGGGGCAAAGCGAAAAATCGTTGGAGCCAGGGTTAACGCGTAACCGCCGTGTCCGCGCAGCCAGCGCGGCAGCGTATTCGCACGTCGGGACACTTCGCTATCGAGCCCAACCCCAGCCACGCTGCAGAAATAGTGCGGAGACTGGTGTGGCGTGGTCGCTCCGGGCAAAGGTTCAAGGGGAGAGATGACTCCGAGATCGATCGCACGAACGTTTTCTTGTCCGGCGCAGAAGCGTTGCCACGGCCCGAGAGAATCGCGCACTCGACGTAATCCAAGGGCACGGGCAAAGTCATTCCCGCTGCCGGCTGGGATAACCAGCACAGGCAGGCCGAGCTTGACCAATTGGCTCAGGTGACGGTGGATGGTGCCATCGCCGCCGAAGAGCAAGATGATATCGGCTTGATCCGCAGCGGCAGGCATCCCGATGCGCCAGTCGATGGTTTTGTCCGCCTGGAACGGCTTGAGATTCTTCGGAGAACATCCCAGCCCGAGGATGGCGGCCGCGCGCATGTGCGCGCTTGAGAGTAACAGAGTCGAGCGCTTGGAGGGACCGACAAAAGTCTCGAGGACTTGTCCGAGCGGCCAGCGCCAGTGCCTTCCCGCAACAGGGGCGAGTTCCGACTAAGGTAACCTTCCGGCTCCTCCTCAAGACGAGAAATAGCTGGCATGATGGATGTCGGGCGTCTGGTTGTCTGGAGGCGGTGCTTGAGACTGCAGCAGCTAACGAAAATATCGTATTTTCTGACAGTTAGCCTGATGCTGGCAGGCTGTGGCGCAGGTGGCTCGCAGACTGGCACTACGATCGTTAGTGCGGCCGCGCCCTCGATTACCACCCAGCCCGCTAATCAGACCGTTTCCGCAGGCCAGACGGCTACCTTCTCGGTGACGGCGGCGGGAACGACTCCTTTGAGTTACCAGTGGCAGAAGGGCACGACTACGCTCGCCGGCACTACTTCCGCCAGTTATACCACTGCCGCAACCACAACTTCCGAGAGTGGCTCGCAGTACAGCGTGGTCATCAGCAATGCGATCGGAACCGCCACGAGCAACGCGGCTACGCTTACGGTGAATGCCGCAGCGCCGGCAACCACCGACGTGCTGACCTATCACAATGACATCGCGCGAACAGGACAGAACCTGACAGAAACCACGCTCAACACGAGCAACGTCGATTCGTCGACCTTTGGCAAGCTAGCCTTCTACACGGTAGATGGTTTGGTTGACGCCGAACCGCTCTACGCCTCGAACGTTGCGGTTCCGAGTAACGGCACGCACAATGTGCTGATTGTTCCCACGGAGCACGATTCGGTCTACGCCTTCGACGCGAATTCTGGCGCGACGATATGGCAAGTCACAATGCTGAAAACCGGCGAGACAACGTCGGATGATCGAAACTGCGGACAGATAACTCCCGAAATTGGGGTAACTTCCACCCCAGTCGTTGACCGCGCCAGCGGCCCGAACGGCGCGATTTATGTGGTTGCGATGTCGAAAGACGCATCGGGCAACTACCACCAGCGCCTGCACGCGCTCGATCTCGCGCTGGGTACGGAATTGTTTGGCGGACCGGTCGATGTTCAGGCTACTTATCCGGGAACCGGCGACAACAGTAACAACGGAACCGTGGTCTTCGATCCTGGGCAGTACGCGGAACGCTCCGCGTTGCTGTTGTTGAATGGTGTGATCTACACAGGTTGGACTTCGCACTGCGACATCCGTCCCTACACCGGATGGATCATGGGTTATAGCGAATCCACGCTGGCGCAGACCAGCGTGCTGAACGTGACGCCCAACGGCAACGAAGGCTCGATCTGGATGTCCGGAGCGGGGCTGGCCGCCGACAGTTCGGGCAACATTTATTTTCTCGATGCCAATGGCGACTTCGACACGAATTTAAATGCCAGCGGACTTCCCAGCGACGGCGACTACGGCAACGCATTCATGAAGCTCTCGACGTCAAGCGGCCTTGCCGTGGCGGACTACTTCGAGATGGACAATGGGGTAGAGGAGAGCGACAACGACACCGACCTGGGCTCGGGGGGAACGATTGTGCTGCCCGATCTAAGCGACGGTTCGGGTACCACTTGGCACTTGGCGGTCGGTGCTGGCAAAGACAGCAATCTTTACGTGGTGAATCGCGACTCGATGGGAAAGTTCAGCACGAATAACAACAACATTTATCAGGAACTCGCGGGAGCTTTGCCGGGAGGGGTTTTCGCGGTGCCCGCGTATTTCAACAACACCGTCTACTACGGATCGGTGGGAAGCCCCATCCAGGCTTTTACGATCACCAACGCGAAACTGTCGACGAGCGCAACCGCACAAACCGCCAACAGCTTCGGATATCCCGGAGCGACACCCAGCATCTCGGCGAACGGAACGAGCAACGGAATCGTGTGGGCTGTCGAGAACACCAGCCCGGCCGTCTTGCACGCCTACAACGCCGCTAGTCTTAGCGAGCTCTACAACAGCAACCAGGCCAGCGGAGGCCGCGATCATTTCGGCGCCGGCAACAAGTTCATCACCCCAATGATCGTGAACGGCAAAGTGTTTGTAGGAACGCCGAATGGCGTGGCTGTGTTCGGGCTCCTACCGTAGTGGTCTATGTGGGGACAACCGCCCTCGGCTGTCCGCTGGGCGAAGCCCAGCAGTCCTTGCAGGCCATCACGACTTCAAAGCCGGAGCGAAGGGATTCACAAACGGCTTCATCCATAACCACGGGTAATCTGTCCACCGTACAACGGGGCCGGCCCGGACTGGATTCTCCAGCAGGCATTCGACCTTCGCGTCAAGATTCTCCGAAGAACGGAGCACATGATCAAATGATTCGGACTGCCATAGCGATCCTTTGCGGCCGAGCATTTTGTTCATCTTGTGGGCCGAAGCTCCTTTGATGGCGTCCATGATCTCGGCAAGCGAAAAAACTTCCGTAGCCTGCTCATTGACCAGCGGCGTGAAGATCATGTGAACATGATCCGGCACCGGGACAGCAACACGCAGATCAAGTTTCGCCCCGTTGGCATGAAGACAGCATTCCAAAACAATCTGACGCACACGCTCCGGAAGAATCCACCGATGATGGGTGCAGAACGTTACAAAGTGCTGAGTGTCATCGCACTGAAGATGCGGAAGCACCTGCGATAGAAAGCTTGAGGCATTAGCTTTATGTGGGGACAGCCGCCCTCGGCTGTCCGCGGAGCAAAGCTGGGCAGTCTTGCAGTGTAGCCTGAAGTTTGGAGCGCGTGACCTGCTGAACTTCCTAAAATCTTCGTTCAATTTCAAATTGGGAAAGGATTGGATTAGGGCAAAGACAGGCGAGTTGTGCTCGCCCGGACAGCCGAGGGTGGCTGTCCCCGCATGGGTCTACCTACTTACGGGAACCCCGATCGATCAGACGCACTTTTTTCATCCGGCGACCGACACGCAATACCACATACTGGTTAACAGGCATGTCCGCAATGAAATTGCTTTCTCCGATGGGCTCACCATCTATGCTGACTGCCCCACCTTTAAGCTTTGCACCGGCCTCACTATTCGAGCTGGCAAGCCCCGCTTGTCGGATCAACTTGTCCAGACGAACGATATGCCCGCTGCCACGATTCAAAATCGCTCGGCAAATCATTATGACGGCACCATGGTGTTTGGCATCCGAATCCACCGCAACGTCGGCAGCGTTGATATCGACAGAATCTAACTCCTCCGGCACTTGATCTTTCTGAAACTGTTTCGCCCAGTCTTCCGCCACCTTCTTCGCCGCCTCTGCCGAATGGAAATCCTCCACAATCCGCCGCGCCAAATCCTTCTTCGCCTGCATCGGGTGCGCTTCCCGCTTCATCTTATCGATGTCGGCAACCTGCACGTCCGTCAGCAGTTCGTAGTACCTCCACATCATCTCGTCCGAGATGCTCATGATCTTGCCGTACATTTCCAGCGGCGGCTCGTGAATCCCGATGGCATTCCCCAGGGACTTCGACATTTTCTGCACGCCGTCGAGCCCTTCGAGGATTGGAGTGGTCAGCGCCACCTGCGATTCCTGCCCGTAGGCGCGCTGCAGTTCGCGGCCCACCAGCAGATTGAACCTCTGGTCAGTGCCGCCGAGTTCCACGTCAGCTTCGAGCGCGACCGAGTCGTAGCCCTGCACCAGCGGATAGAGCAACTCGTGCATGGAAATAGGTTTCTCGCCCTGGAAGCGTTTGTGAAAGTCCTCGCGCTCCAGCAGTTGCGAGACGGTGTACTTCGCCATCAAGCGGACGAAATCGTCGGCGGTGAACTGGCCGAACCAGCGCCGGTTGAAGTCGACCACGGTCTTCTGCGGATCGAGAATCTTGAAGACTTGCGCCTTGTAAGTTTCGGCGTTCTCTTCGATCTGCTCGCGGGTAAGCGGCGGACGCGTGGCCGATCGGCCCGTTGGGTCGCCGATCATGCCGGTGAAATCACCGATCAGGAAGATGGCGGTGTGGCCGAGATCCTGAAAGTGCTTGAGCTTGCGCAGAACAACCGTGTGGCCGAGATGCAAGTCGGGAGCAGTCGGGTCCATGCCGAGCTTCACGCGCAGCGGCTTTCCGGTAGCTCGCGACTTCTCCAGCTTGGCACGCAGGTCAGCTTCGCGGATGATTTCGGCGGAGCCCTTCTTGAGATACGTCAGTTGTTCGTCGACAGACTGGAAGGTTGACATGAGAAAGGACATTATATGGAAGGCAGAAGGCAGAAGTCAGAATGCGGAAGTGCGCGCTGAGCAGCGCG